>WANT01000040.1 GCA_015521685.1 Aeropyrum sp. | reverse complement strand
GAGGATTCGCCGCCGGGGGAGAGGGTCAGGAGCTTCGGGGGAGTTATAGCCCTGCTCAGATTCCAGGTGCCAAGCGAGGCTAGGAGGCTATGAGGGTAGTAGTCCTTATAACGCCGGGAATACTCCTTATACCCGTCACTATCTTATCTAGCAGCCTCATGTTGTCTGCCTCAAGCCTGACTATAACATCGAAATCGCCGTAAGTAACCCTTGCCTCCGTAACGTTCCTCCCATACCTCTTCAGGATCTCCTCTAGAACATCCTTCTCCTTACCTACGTCAACGTTTATCAAAACGTAGGCCACTATAGAGTCTACCATCAACGCCTCTCTCCCAAACTAGAACTATTTATAATAGAGGAATTTAAGCGGGGCCTTGTGGTGGGCCTATATAAGGGTCAGCAGCGCCAGCCCAAACATCATAGCCCCCAGACAGGCTGGGGCTCGAAACACACTTACCTAGCTATACTCGTCATCCCCGCGATCTGGAGAGGTATATGGCGCCATATAGCCTCACAGCCAGATCTTAGAACAGTCCTCGCAGTACTCCAGCTCGCAATTAACTGGGGCGCCGCAGGACCTGCACCGACATCCGGCTCTAGATTTTGTTCTTGAGAGGAGGCTTATTGTCGATGCGCTACTAAACTCTAGCTCAGGCCTATCGTCTGTGACAAGCGATTTGTATACATCCTTGTAACGATATTCCGGCTCTATACTGGACGAGGCATCAAGGCGGTGTATAGCCGAGAATGCGGAGACGGCTTCTGACTCAATACTCCTAAACCCAAGGGCCACTGGGGCGCCTCCCCCGGCAGCGGCGGTCTCCAAGTCCCACATATACTGCAGCCTAGCAGACACGAGTGCTTCAAGACCTATCATCGATATCAGCGTTCTGGTTACCGGAAGGAGTGCAACATCATACCCCAGATCCTGTGCTAGGAGTGACGCAATCCCCCTCTCAACCCTCAAGAGTGCGGGAGCCCACAGTCTTCCGCCCGACAATCTACCCAAGGGGTTATATCTAACGCTTTCCATCGGAGCCTCCACGACCTCTAAGCCCTTAACCCATGATCCGCCCTGGACTCTGATGTATGGGGGGATGGCAATCGCGGCGACCCCCCCATACCTGGGCTCCACCCTAGAGAGAATGGAGCTTAGAGCTAGCCCAGCTACAGGATCTAGAGCTGAGGCATAGACTAGCACCTTAACTCCAGGCCGAAAGAGGTTAGATCCTCGTAAGCTCCTCTTTACCCCCCTCTCCAGCGCCTCCCACAAACATCTGGAGCACATTCTATGGCCGCTGAACCTCCTGTAGAATACAGCCCTCCTAACACGGCATATATCACAGCTCCAGCGAGGAGCGTCGCTCTTCAAACCTGCAAACACCTGACACCAATAAGGTCTAGCACATAGCCGTTCCTAAGCTGAGTCTCCGGAGCGGATAACTAGGCTAGATAGCAATGCAACGTCTAGGGAGGCGAGCACGGCTCCTACACGCTTCACGGACGACACCGGGACCTCTAGGGGACGGCCAGAGGGGTCCGTTACCTCTCCTCCACACTCTCTTACAATACCTACCGCTGCTGCAACGTCAATGTTCCTCAGGCGTGATCTAAGGTCGGCGAAGAGAGCTATATAGCCGAGGCCAACGTAGCTCAGCTCTAAGGCAGCGCTACCAAGGCTCCT
Source organism: Aeropyrum sp. (assembly GCA_015521685.1). Lineage (GTDB taxonomy): Archaea > Thermoproteota > Thermoprotei_A > Sulfolobales > Acidilobaceae > Aeropyrum. Next base: position 8,263 of record WANT01000040.1, on the reverse strand, counting down.
GACCTTCAGCCCTCTCCTCGAAGCCTTAACCCTCGAGATTAGCCTAGACACTGCCTCGAAGGCTCCTGGCTCGTCTACGTACACCGCTATAATACTACCTCTGACTACTTGCCTGGCAAGCCTCCTACCACCATGATAGCAGCCGCCCCCCCTCGAGAACGAGACTGGATAGCCATGGAATATTGGTGCTACGGAGCCAGCTAGCAACTCGCCCGAGGAGGGGTCAGCGAATGCTATACTAACTGATGCCCAGTTTATGCATGACAAATAGTTCGCGCTCCCGTCCAAAGGGTCGATCAGAGCTACAATCCCCCCACGGGGCGACGAGAAGCCGCCCATCTCCTCGCTAACCACCTGCACGCCTCCCAGCTCAGACCTGACGAGGTCCACAATATAGTCTTCAGCCTTCTTGTCGGCAACCGTGGTCTCCCCGCAGATCCTCTCAGCAATCCCCTCGCTACATGCGATATCCCTGAGCAGAGCGGCGGTCTCGCTAGACGCTCTCACCGCGACCCTCCTGAGGTCCTCAGGAGCGTAGTCTGAGGACACTTCAAACCACCCTAGGCTCGCAGATCATTTTGCCTCCAGCGTAGATCTCGAGCAGATTAGAGAGTCTCTTCAGGGCACCTACAAGGCTTGTGGGGTCTACACCATGCACGCCTGCTGCAATGGCGAGAACTCTCCTAGTAGAGCATGTTACCTTTGTTTCCTCGGAATCTCTGTGAGGGTACACGTGCACGACCCGACCGCTACTATCAACTAGTATAGGATATCCGGCTTCGAGGACGGTCTCCTTGCCACCTATCGGACTAAACTTTTGGCTCCCTCTACTGATGGTTAGATAGGTGGGAGGAGATAGCCTGTCCATGTCATAGAGACCTATGGGCACAATCGACTCCATGCTAGCCACGTTACCAGCGTCCACCACCAGGTTAATCATAGGTATGCTCCCTACCCTAACCGCTCTACGTAGCAGGGCCTCGCTGCTGGGCCTGATTTTGGTGGGATCTATTCCTAGCTTCCACAGGAAGGATCTATAAGACCTGACCATCTTGTCATCCTTTATCATGCCGGGGTCCTTAAACCTCGATCTAGCCCAGGCGACGGCTTTCTCGATTTCTTCTCTGAGGCCCTCCGACTCCCCGCAAGCCTTCTCAACAGAAAACACAGTGTAAGCCACTGAAACGCCTAGGCGCTTCAGTCTCTCATCAACTTCGACCAGGCCGATGCAAACCCCGCTCAAAGCCACCAACGCCTAACCTATTAATATTAGCCGTTCAAAAGGGATAGCCACATATGGGCGCGTACGCTAGGGGAAGATGGCTTGGGAAGAGAAACGCTGGCCAAATACAGGAGGGTCTCAAGACTTCTCCACGCAGTCACACTAGCCGCTACATTATTTCTTGTGGCCGCGTACGCTATAGCCATGCTCGCAGGCTCGGGCTTCGCAGTGGTGGAAGGGTCGAGCATGGAGCCTCTACTCCACAGCGGCGACCTAGTCATACTATCTTCCTCGGGAGACTACGGGCCAGGAGACATAGTGGTCTACAGGAAGGGGGACAGGTACATCATACACAGAATCATATACGAGTACAGGGGTAGCGGAGGGATAGAGTGCTATGTGATAAAGGGTGATAACAACCCCATACCAGACACAGGCGACCCGGCTCTGTGTGGCTCTGTGAGGGTCGAGGGAATTGGGTATGCTATAGGTGTGCCTGAGACTGCCATAGTTGGGAAGGCCGTAGAGTGGCGTGGGATAGTGCTGAAGATCCCCTATGTTGGAATACTCAAGATAGTCTCAGACGAATACTTCTCTTGATAGCACTGTGGGAACAGGGCTAGCTACGGCTTCTGGACGCCTCTAAAATGGCCTTCATGAGAGCACTATTCCCAGCTGCGGCCTCAACTAAGCTCCTCACCCACAGCCCGCAACTAGACTTGTGCTTTACTAGAGCTCTTACAGCCTCTTCCTCGCTTAGTGAGAGCACATCGGATATCCTGGCTATGTTTCTGGAGAGCCTGTCAAAGGCCTCAGCATGGTCTCTACACAGCGCTATCTCAAGCCCTGTATTGCTAGATGCTGGTTTACCGCATATCGAGCACGTCATACTGCCTTTGACTTCGCCCAATGCAACCCCGATCTCGTGCGAGGCGGTTTCAACCCTCTCTCTATACGCATTGACAAGGCTGACTATTGTCATCTTAGTCTCCTCCAGGACCTCACCTCTACTCCTCTTCCCAAGCCGTATCTCGTGCAGCATGTTCTCGAACTTGCGAGTTAGGTCTGGGGTAGATAGGTCCGGGAATAGCGTCTCTATGATGTAGGCGACAGCCTCCCCCAGAGGGGTAACCCTAGCCCTTGCGCCGTCTCCCTCGAGATACCCTCTCCTATATAGAGTCTCGATTATTCTGGCCCTCGTCCCCTCGGTTCCTATGTTGACGGACTCCATCCACCGCAGAATGCTGGTTCTATCTAGCCTAGAAGAGGGTTTTGGCCACTCAACCGAAACCCTAACTCCAGTAACTCTAAGGACTTCTCCCGGCTTCACCTCAGGGAGATACGACTCCCTGGGCTTTGAATAAGGGTAGTATCTAAGCCAGCCTGGTCTAGATATCGATACTCCCTCAGCTCTCCAGGGCCTCCCCACTAGGTCTACAAGCCTTGCTGTGCCACGAGTAATGTGGGCGCTTGTTGAGAATGTGGCGAGGAACCTCCTGACAATAAGCTCATAGACCTTCTGGTGCTCTTTGTCTATACCTGGCGGTGGGGGATCGCCTGTAGGGTGGATAGCTGGGTGAGCGGGATCCTCCTTTCTCCCCTCGGCCGGTTTTAATACTCCTCCGGTCTCGGTCAGCAGCTCGCTGGCTAGATGAGCGAGTGGCCCCTTGGCTAGCTTTGCCACGATCTTCTGGTAGCCTATTGTCGGCGGAAGTTTTTGACTATTGGTCCTTGGGTAGCTGATTAGCGCTTCCAAGTAGAGGTCCTCGGCTATCCGCTGGGTCTTCATAGGCGGGAACTTCAGTATCTTGGCGGCTTCCTTCTGAAGGTCCCCGAGGTTGAAGGGAGGGGGAGGCCTTATCTCGGCCTCCCTCCTCGAGAAGCTCTCAACAGCCAGTTTAGGCTGGTTCAGTAACTCTCTCTTAACCCTTTGGGCCTCGGCTCTGCTTTTCGGCTTCCAGCCATCGGGAACGGCAGTTATCGTGTAGCCTTTGTGGGCTATCTCCAGCTTTATTGATATTGTAGGTATTGGGACGTGGAGGTTTCTCTCCCTCCACCTCCTCACGGCCTCCACAAGTGTAGGGCTCTGTACCCTGCCAGCACTCAAAATCATCCTTCTCCCAGTCGCCCGCCGCGCGGCATCCATCAATGCCCTAGATATGTTTATCCCCCAGAGCCAGTCCATCTCACTCCTAGCCATACCAGCTTCGACCATCTCGAGGTCCGGAGGGTGTAGCCTCTCGAAGGACCTCCTAAGCTCGCCAGGCGATAGTGTAGAGAACTTCATGCGCCTCGAGCGGTTGACGTCCCCGAAAGCCTCTATTATTTTGTAGCAAATTACACTCCCCTCGATATCATAGTCGCAGGCGTTGACATACAGCTCCGCACCGGGCAGCACCCGTGACAGCATATAATAGTATTTCTTGAGGTGAGTGGATCCTCTCTCGAACTCAAATATGGGCCTCCACTCGAGATCAAGCACCGGAAACCCCGATGTACTGGAGTGGGGGCCAAAAAGGTGGCCTGCTGAAGGGGCTATCACGATGCTGGACCCATTCCTCCTCAAGATCCAGTAAGGAATGCCTCCTAGGCTACACTTGGATATTTTCCCGTCTCCAATAGCTAGGGCTATCTTACGGGCTGCCTTAGGCTTCTCGGCGACAACAGCGATGAACCTCGAAGGCTTGGAGCACCTCCCCCAGCCTCGGCGCCAGCCAGACAAACCTATGCAACCTTAGAACTATTTGGTGTTTACGAGGGAGAAAGGTGTTAGCGGGTGTGGTAACCCGCGTCAAAAACACCTTCCTTTAGACTTAGCCGTTGTCAACCTCTACTAGAGAGCCCTCCGAATACACGCTTACCTGTCCAAGGTAGGCTCTAGAGGCTATGGCGTCGGCGACTCTGGATGCTTCTACTGGGTTATCGTCCCTGTCTACGAAGACTAGCTTTACAGCCTGAGACATGAAGTAGTATATACTAGTCATGCAGCCTCCTCCAACAACAAGGACGTCTATATCGCCAAGCACCTTGCTCCTCAGGAACTCGTACTTCGAGCTACCATGATATCTGTGTATGGGGCTGTCCTGCTCTTCGGCTGAGCTATAGCTCAGGGGGTTGCTGCGCCTCTCCTCAAGGCGGGCTTCGCCGCCACTAGATCCATATATCAGGAATTCTGGTGCGTGGGCGAAGTGTCCTTTGAATATTGTATCTCCTTCTATAGGGATAGCTATTTTTGCCATGATACCATCTCTATACGGCTGTCAATATCTGGGTATTGATTACAAAAGCTATTATATTGGTAGTTGTCGACCCGGGATCATGGGAGGTGCTCGTGCCAAGAGTCTTCATAGCGGTGGACATCGACGACCCGGTAATAGTAGGGAGGCTAGCGAGCATAAGGGATACCGTAGCCCAGAGTGGAGTTCCTATGAAGGTGGTGGAGACTGAGAACTTCCACATAACTCTTAGGTTTATCGGGGAGGTCGATGATAGGGCTGTCGAGAGCATTAAGGAGGCTCTAGCCAGGATAGAGTTCGAGGAATTCGACATAGAGATTAGAGGGGTTGGAGCATTTCCAGCGCCTGAAAGGCCGAGGGTCGTGTGGGTTGGCGTGGGTAGGGGAGGCGACAGGCTTGGCGTCATCAGAAGCCAGGTTGAGGGCTCCCTCAGGAGCATGGGGTTCAGGCCTGAGAGGCAAGAGTTCCACCCACACATAACCATAGCTAGGATCAAGGGGTCGAGAGGTCTACCAGCACTAGTCAGGATGATTAGAGACATGGCCGATGTGGAGGTTGGGGTATTTAGGGTGCGGAGTATTAGGCTTAAGAAGAGCACGCTAACCAGAAGTGGCCCCATCTATGAGACTCTAGCGGAGGTACGCCCGCTTGGGAGGAGATGAGGGGAGAGCGGAGAAGCTGCTGGAGGATGTTAAGCTTAGACTAAGGCCGTCAAGGGCTCAGGAGTCGCTCCTCGCCAGGCTCTACACAAGGGTCAAGACTATACTGGGGAGGTGCGGATATCTCAATTCCACACTCTCTGGAGAGGGGTTTGAGATCGAGCTGGTGGGTAGCTTCGCGAAGGGGACTATACTGTCAGACAAGTGGGAGATAGACATCTTCCTCCTGATGCCCCGCCCGAGAGAGTGGATAAAGTCTAGGGGGAGGGAGATTCTGGAGAAGTGTCTACACTACAACCTACCCGTGGTCTTCAAGTATAGCGAGCACCCATACGCCACAGTATCGATTATGGGTATGGAGGCCGACATCGTCCCAGCCCCGCTGGTAGAGTCGGCCCGCGATGCTGAGGGAGTCGAGAGAACACCATTCCACACAAGATTCATAAGATCGGTTCTGGAGAGGAGGCCTGAGCTAGCAGACGAGATAAGGCTCCTGAAGTCGTTCATGAAAGGTATAGGAGTCTATGGCGCAGAATCTAGGGTTGGGGGATTCTCAGGCTATCTTGCCGAGCTACTAGTTATTAGGTATGGGGGGTTCATGGAGGTTATAGAGGAGGCCTCGCGTTGGAGGCCTCCGGTAGCGATAACGGTCAGCGGAGAGGATGCTGTCTGGGATCAGCGTGAGGGTAAGGCCGTTTCTCCTATGATTTTTCCTGATCCGGTCGACCCTAGTAGGAATGTGGCTGCAGCAGTCACCGAAAGAAGGCTGGCCGAGTTTATCCTAGCCGCCGGGATGTTTAGAGAGAAGCCTGGGCGGCGATACTTCCACATCTACCAAGGTAATCCTACCTACAAGCCGATGCCTGGCGCCATGATCACTTATAGAGGTAGGTTCTACGATGCACCGCCCGACGCTGTCTGGGGGAGGTCGAAGAGGATAGCCGAGAGACTGTACAGGGGTCTTAGGGCGAGAGGCCTGCCAGTGGTTTCATACTCATTCTACACGGACGAGTCTTCGATAGTGGCTATATTCATCCACACTCTCTCACCAAACGCCTACCCGCTGGAGGAGAGGGTTGGGCCTGAGGCGTGGGATTATAGAGGCTCTATGCGGTTCGTCGTTAAGAGATTGAGTGAGAAGGGTTGGGTTTGGGTGGGAGACAGGGGGATCCTCTATGGCGCTAGATACAGGTTATCTTCCTTCGAGGACGAGGTGCAGGCCCTCATAAAGTCTCTACCAGCTCCTGAAGGGGCTGAGGGGGTTGAGGTGAGGATATGCCAGTCAACTGGCCCCTGCGGCTTCCGGGAGGAGTTGGAGAGGATGAGAGACCCTACTCCTCGCTGGCTTCGGGCTGTATTGGAGGAGCGTCAGAGCTAGGTGTAGCATGCTATCCTCCCTCTGGGAGGTGCTGGGTAGCTGAGGTCCTCTCGCTGGCTGGGGTTGATAGGGTATGCGGGATCCTGGGTAAGGGCCACGCGGGCATAGTTGTACTCGCGCTGTGGCGTAGCGTCTTGACTGCTGTTAAGGTTAGGAGGAGGGATTCTAGGCGTAGGAGCCTGGCTCGGGAGGGGGCCCTGGCTATGAGGGCATCGAGGTTTGGCGCTGCTCCAAGGATTTACGCGTATGGAGACGATTATATTATTATGGACCCTGTGTTGGGGCCAGCGCTGGAATCGGTTATCGAGAGGGGTGTGGAAGTGGGGCTGGTTGAGAGGGCGCTTGATGCTGCTAGGGCGCTAGACACTGCGTGGATTCTGCACTCCGAGCTGCACAGGCCTTGGAGGAACATTTTGTTTACTGATGGGGCCGCCGTCATACTCGACTATGACTCGGCCGGGGATGGCTGTGGTAACGTGGTAAGGCTTGTCTCTGGTCTTGCAAGGAGGATTCATAGGCTAGGGGCCATCGTGAAGGGTGGCGAGTTTAGGCTGATGGCGAGAGAGTACTATAGGAGCGGGTGTGATAGGGGTGCGTACGAGGACATTAAACATCTGGTATTAAAAACCCTCGGCTTGTGATGCGGCCTCACCATGGAGGGTGAGGCCGACTGTGTGAGATATTTTGAGCTGCTCCTCAACCAGAGTTCTCCTTCTGACTAGCTTGTAGTCCGTTACTATGTATGTCTCCTCGAACTCCTTCCTGGTCATAATCTTAACTTCCCTGGGCTTCGCAACGCTGAGCTGCGAGCCGCATATGGGGCACTGAGAGTTGTCATAGCCAGCTAGCGCTTTTGAGGGTACTGGAGGCCCGCTGAACTTGTTCCTGTTGGCTCCGTCTCCTATGACATACCAGTATAGCTTAGCCTTGCATCTACTGCAGGCTATTGCTATTATCCCCACCCCGTTTACGTTTAGCCCCACACTAGTCCCCCCGGTATTACCGTCCTCCAATAGATGCTTCCCTCAGTTGGAGATAAGCGGTTAGGCTTCTCCTGGTTGTTTCGGTTACAAAAAATTTTGTGGAACCCTGGTGGGATCAGTGTAAAAGTTCAATTGACACCTACATGAATCTCGCTGGCTTCGCGCCGCGATACCCCACAGTCTAGGGGGGTAACCGCATATAACTTATGGATCAGCGTGAGTATTCGGGCTGCGGGGGTCATTGGCCCATACTCCCGCCTGATGTGGAAAGAATAAACCCAGCAGAGAACATTTTAAAGTGGTGCTTGGGATTTGGCATCAGCAAATCCTAGTGCAGGCCTGAAGCTCAAGTCCCCCATATTCAAGGATATAATGGACGCTGACGGAGAGGTCATCAGGTTCAGATCCCTCATAGGCGGGGAATGGGTTGAGAGCGGGGAGTATATTGATGTTAGAAGCCCCATCGACAACAGCCTAATAGCCAAGCTAGCCAAGCCAGGGTGGGGCGAGATAGAGGAGGGGCTGAACCTTGTCTACACTACTGGTAGGTGGCGAATCAGAGACATACCAGGCGAGAGGAGGCTCCAGATACTCTCTAGAATAGCTCAGCTTATGGAGGAGAACGCCGAGGATTTCGTAGAGACACTAGTGCTAAATGCCGGGAAGACTAGGAGGCAAGCTTGGGGCGAGGTTGAGGCTAGCATAGACAGGCTCAGAAAGGCGGCCCTAGACCTTAGGAAGCTTCAGGGAGACTACATACCAGGAGACTGGGACAGGCATACCCT
>WANT01000039.1 GCA_015521685.1 Aeropyrum sp. | reverse complement strand
TCCGCCCAGCTCGGCAGCTCGTCCCCGGTTTCAACCCAGACCGCACCCCTATCGACACCAACCTCCAGCCTCTTTTTATTTGAGGCCACTCTAAAGGAGACTGCGTATCCGTCCATGGCGGCGACAGGCCTTTCTGGCACGTTTCTTGGAGCTATGAGGTCCTCGGCTAATATTCTCCAAGCCGCCTCCCACACAGGGAGAAGTATAGACCGGGGCTCCTGGAGCTTTAGACTCTCTATAGCTGCTCTAGCCTCTCTAACCCCCATCAGGGCTGGCGCATAGACCTCTCTATCCATCACTCCCACCACTACACTTCATAATCGACTCGACTATTAATCGTGCTGACCTCTCTACTCCAAGCTCCTCAACGTTAACAACTACAGCCGCGATCCTGAGGTCCTTGAAGCCCTCAAGGATAACTGCATCTACCCTGGAGTTAATCCAATCTAGCAGCTCGCCGAGACTTAGGTCCGCCGCGAATACGGCGATCCGCTCTCCACCACCTTTGACTATTATCGACACCTGAGCACCGCCCTCCTCGAGAAATCTCCACGTGTCCTTACCTCTAATGTCAACATTGTGGTGAGTATGTTTGACTACCCCGACTTTAACGCCTCTCTTCGAGAGGGTCTTGAGGGCCGATACGATAGCACTTGTCTTACCGCTATTACTCCTCCCGATAACCTTTACCGCACACTTAATCGGCGGCTCCACTATCCCGTCCCGATGCTAACCATGGTCGGGCAACGGGATATGCTTCGAGATCTCCCCTATATCTAAAGCTACGTGTCTGGCTAGTAGATTGAGGCCGTGACTCTTGTAGAGGCGGTATTCAGAAAGCAAGTTATTTATCGCGTCCAAGGGCCTAAGGTCACCAGCAGTGCGGTAGAGCTGGCCGTGGCCTTCGAGTAAAATAGAGCCTGATCCCGGAGGGGGAGGCTTTCTTTCAGAAGTAAGGTCCTCAGGCTTGTTGACGGCAAGTATCGACCTACTTTCACCAACTCTAGCAGCGTCTAACAGCTTGACAGAGAGAAAAGCCCTTACAATGCTGGTTGCCCTCGGCTTCAGCGATTTAGAATTGCACACATAGCCAATAATCCCTCTGAGGTCCTCTGTAGGAGAGTATAAATAGAGTGAGTGCACATTGCCGTCTCCAGTGTAATATGTGGTGGGACATCCACATCTTTCCCCAGCTTCAACGAGAAGCCTTAGTGTCCGGGGTGTGATGTAGATTGCATCAACGGGCACGAAGACCAATCCCGAGTAATCGCTGAGCGAGTAGGCAGATGTAACTATTCCACGTATGGGGCCCTCGCATCTTATAGGAAGCTCTATATCCACGATGATTCTCGCCATGGATATCCGAAGAGGCTCCTTGATTAGCCTCTGCGATACTGATACGTAGGGGTCTCCAACTTGTGAGGCTACTTCAAGCACCGCTTCTAAGAAGGTCTTATCACCCACTTTAGCGTGTATTTTAGGCATGCCGAAACGCCTGCCTAGGCCTCCGGCGAGGACTATTACTGCTATGTCTTCTCTCAAGGTTCATCAACTACCCACTACTTCCTTAAAGGGTCTATTGCTTGTGTTGATGGATAAAGACTCAGCACTAGTATTCCCTGCCTGACATGCCTGTGAATACATATAGCCATGGCTATTAATGGTGAATCTGAGGGTGTGTTGGTTGCCTGTGGAAGTGAGGTCTCTTGAGGAATTCCTTGAGATAGCTTCGAGAGCTGTTGAGTGTAGAGTCAAGAAGTCTAAAGATGTGGTCAAGTTTAAGGCTAGGGCTAAGCGCTACCTCTACACTCTCAAGGTGCCCGCAGATAAGGAGGGAGAGGTTCGAGAGAAGGTTAGTGAGAAGTGCGCTAAATTAGTGGAGGTATAGCGCCTTTATAACCTTTTTCAGATCTAGTATAGTTAGAGTTCTATGGTGTCTAGGAAGCCGGGGGTCTCGATTTCTGTTATATCCAGCTCCTCGGCGATCCTAGACTTGAGGGCCTCCTGCGCTACCGGATCTCCGTGTACTAAAACTACCTTCTCCACGCCATTGATACCCTTAAGAAGGCTTATTATGCCACTCTGGTCTATGTGGCTTGAGAAGTCGAACCACTCCACCCTGGCTAGAACTGGTATTCTCTCCTCGCCTAGAACTCCCTCCTCAAGTATGGATCTTCCTGGGGTTCCTGGCGCCTGATAGCTTACCATGAATATGCCGTTCTTTGGGTTTGCCGCCATCCTCCTAGCATAGTAGAGGCTGGGGCCTCCCTTCAGCATGCCTGCGCTGGCTATTACAACGCCTGGCTTCTTAAAGGCTTTCCTTCTGTCCTGCCATCCCGACACTATTCTGAACTCGCTTAGGGCCTTCATGAGTAGCCCTGGATTTAGTATGAACTTTGGGTTAGCGGCGTAGATCTCCGCCACCTGCCTAACCATGCCATCAAGCCAGACAGGGTACTCGAAGTCTCTCTCGGCTAGAACCATAGCTATTTCTTGACCTCTCGAAACGCTGAAGGCTGGCACCAATACTGTGCCTCCGCCCTCTACAACTTCCCTGACAGCGTCATAGAACCTGTCCTCCGAGGCGCGGCGCGGAGGGTGGTCTGTATCTCCGTATGTTGATTCCACTATAACGACGTCGGCCTTAACACCATCAAGTCTGGCAGGCCCCACTAGTTTAGCCTCTATCACGTTTATGTCGCTCGTGTACAATATCCTCTTTCCAGCGGCTTCTACGAGGATCGAAGCGCTGCCTGGTATATGCCCTGAGTATAATGGTTTGAAGGCGAAATCGCCGATAGTGTATTCCTTGCCGTACTCTATGTTATCCGCATTCCCCAGCATGTCTTCTACGCTTCTCTCGTCGTATGGTAGGTATGCCCCGTTCAGCTTGATCATATCATATAGGAGTAGCCTTGAAACATGGAGGGTGAGCCTCGTGCCGAAAAGCCTCGGTCCCTCGCTCACGTAGAGGTATGGCGCTGCTCCTATGTGGTCTAGGTGGCTATGGGTAAGCACTAAGCCCTCCAAATCCCTAGGCCTCACGTCGCCCGGGAATATCGGCTTGTCCTCATCATCAAAATTAACTCCATAATCTAGGAGTAAGCCTCTACCGTTATGCTCTATCAATATTGCAGCGCGGCCGACCTCCCTACCACTACCCAAAATCTTTATCTTAGGCATCTCACCATTCACTCCTCCATCAGCACTGGCACTTCCGTGCGGCCAGCGTCACACAAATCCTAGCATCTAGCATGCTCCAGAGTGCCACCAAAATCCTTTGTCCCACCCAACCCTTTTAAAGTGGGGGCAGTGAGGAGGCTTCACAGCCTCCGACTTGATTAGTATGGGGACGTGGCCGCAGCCTCCGAGCCCTCTCTAAACCCTACCCCAAGGACAATGTACTCCAGGTGGTCGAGGTTGGTGTTGCGATATAGCTCGTCACAAAGGATTTATCAACTCTTGGGGGGCCCAGAGTTGATTGTTGGGCCTAATGCTGAGCTCTACTGCTAGAGACGGCGGGGTGAGGGGTCTTCTCTCTCATGCTGGTGCTTGGGTATGCGGTTCTCGGCGCTCTAGCTGCGTCGCTTGCTAGCATGAGTGGCGTCGGCGGCGGAGTATTCTTCGTACCTATTTTCCTCTTCATAGTGGGCCTCGAGCCTAACCTGGCGGTTGGTACTAGCAAGCTTGTGGTAGCCGTGGTTTCTATAATAAGCGGTCTCACCTACTTGAGCCAAGGGTCGACTAGCCTGAAAAAGGCTGCACCTATAATGTTGTCGATGCTGCCGGGAAGCATAGTGGGGGCGTATCTAGTCGCCTATATTGACCCTGAGGTGCTTGAGGTTATTCTAGCCGCCTTCATCCTCTACTACAGCGGGCGGTTATTCCTTAGAACATACAGGGAGTTC
>WANT01000038.1 GCA_015521685.1 Aeropyrum sp. | reverse complement strand
GGTTATCCCCGTCCCGAGGGTAGGTTAGCCACGTGTTACTCAGCCGTCCGCCACGCCCCGCAGCGGCGGGGCGTTCGACTCCCATGGCTTAGCCCTACCCCGATAGCGGTCGGGTCCGGCAGGATCAACCGGAGTTACGGCCGCGGCTGGCCGCGACCACTGGGCGGCCAGCCGGGGGCGGGCTGGCTTTCGTGGGCCTGGAGGGCGCTCTCCAGGCTCCCGCCGCTCCAGACCTCCAGAGCCCCTTGTCGGACCCGAACTTCCCCAGGGTACCTTCCCTCGGGGGTGTTCGGGCCCCCATATCTAATTGTCCCAAGCTTCAGGGCCGCCGCTCCCAGCGTCTCTGGCGGGCGGCGGCGCCGGATACTACTCTAGATTCTCGGGGGTTATAATACTTACGGGGGCGTGATACACGTGGATCACACCCCGAGCCCAGGAGCTAGAACCTTATAAGGGAGGATTTCATGGGTGCCTCTCTAGTTGTGCCCGCGGCTGGAGGCTGGAGGCTCATCCAAAGCTCTGCAAGCCGGGGTTCCACCCCGAGTCGCCCCCGCGCCGCCGCCGGGAAGCCGCGGGCCATAGTATTAGTTGGTCTTTCCCGCGGGTTTGAAGATTCAATATTCTTCGCAGGCCGGCTAAATAGGCGTCGGGGCCCAACTATTATACGTGTGTGAGGGCGCCGGTGAGCTGGCTCGAAAGGTCGGAAGCCCTCCTCCGGGAGGGCCGTGTAGAGCCCGCGCAGGTTCGAGGCGCCCGCCCGTTTAGGGTAGTACGGCTTAATTATCGCTGAAGATGAATATAGCGGTATGTATGGCTGGAGCGCCAGAGCCCGGCTCCGGAGCCCGCTTATGAGGGTGGGTGGTGATGACGCAGGGACGTTCCCGACGCCGCAGAGCTTTGAGCGGCGAGGAGGTGTTGTTGACGCGACTGAACTGCTAGAGCTGGTGGGTGTGTAGTGGGTTGTCAGAGGCCCAGTTCATGGTTGAGCTTGTCGACAGGTATGGCTTGATGGGGCTGGCTCTAGTCTCGTTCGTCAACAACATAGTTCCCGGCCTCCCCGCATTCTACCTGACATTCATATCAGCCTACGCCGCTGTAAGCGACTCATCGAGGTGGATGCTTGCAGTACTCTCAGCGGGCGTCGGGGCCGGGCTCGGGAAAGTAGCGCTCTTCGCCATAAGCCTATACATATTCTCCAAGACGGGTAGGGGGAAGAAGGTAAGGGCCTACTCTACAAAGCTGCTAGCCTCGAGGAGGACGAAGCTAAGCCTAGCAATAGCCATCTTCCTAGTCGCCTCCCTACCCATACCGGACGACATAATATATATACCGCTTGCGGCCACATTCTACAACATCCTCTACTTCTCCGCAGCGGTGATAGCAGGTAAACTACTACTCAGCAGCCTAATGTACGCCCTCGGAGTAGCCTCCAGAGACCTCCTGATAAACGCCCTCCAACTATTCCTACCCGAAATACCTACGACCTCAACCTCACCAACACTCATAGCACTACTAGTGGCGGCAAGCCTAGCAATCTCCATAGCCTTCGCCCTACTAGTCCTCACAATAGACTGGACTAGAATATACGTAGCCTACGTCGAGAAAGGCGAGAGGGCAGCTATTAGAGAGCTCCTCTCAGAAATCTCAAGACTAGCAAGAATACAAAACTAGGAGCCAGCAGAAGATAGGGGCTCGGACGGTTGATCCATCAACACACCCCCAAGAATCCGGGGTTCCATAGTCCGCTATCCTCCTCACAGCCCCAAACACAATGAGCCAACACAGGGCTGATAAGCAGAGCTGCGCGAGCCCCACCCTCCATTGGCTGGAGAGAGCTTCAGGGCATTCGCTATCTGAACATCACAACCCTCTCTCCGGAGAAGCTCCTGGCTGCAACTAGCAGGAATAGGGCTGCGGAGAGGGCGAGGACCGCGAGGTGGAGGGCCACGTCGCCTAGATCCCCATACACAGCGCTAAACACGGCTAGGCTTGCATGGGTGAATGGTATTACCTGCAGAGCGATCAGAACACTCCTCGGAAGCGCGGTGAAATCTACAGCTAGAGATGAGAAGTATATGGCCAAAGCTACCATCAGCACCAGAAAGGAGCCGCTCTGAGCTGATCTAATAGTCTCGCTCCTGACGCTGATAACGGCTGAGATGCCTGCAGTTAGCAGGACCAGCAGTATAGCTGACAGGGCCCACACCAGAACCAGCAGCGGGCTTAGAGCAAGTCCGTAGCCCGAGAGAGCAAAGAATGATACCAAGGCTATGCTGTCCGCCGCAGCGGCAGCCACGCCCAGAACCGTTGTAGCAAGAATCTTACCAGTCAAGACCTCGAGCCTGGTAGCCCTAGTGAGCAGCAGCTTCTCGAGGGTCTTACGCTCCCTCTCACCAACTATAGAGTCAGAGACGAAGACTATAGCAGGGTTGACAACGAAGAAAAGACTGAAAGCTACCACCCTAGCACTCAGAGCAACCTCCTCAGCAACAGCACCGCCACCACCAGGGCCACCCACAATCCAGAACTCCCTCCTCACAGAGAGAGGATCCAGGAAGCCCGGAGCATCGACAGCCAAGCCAGCCCTCTCAGCCAGAACCCCTATCCTATGCTCAACCAAAGCCCTCTCAAACCTAAACACGTAAGAATTAACAGCAGAGACAACCCTATCAGCAGCGGGCGAGCCAGGCAAGACCAAAACCCTAACCTCAGCCCTACCATCTATACTCTCCAGAGAGGAGCCGAACCCCTGAGGCACTACTATAGCCACAGAAGTCACAGGCACGCCCTCCAGAGACCCCGCCATCCTCACCTCCACGCTAACGCCTCCAACACCCCTCCCCAAGAACTCCGCCAAGCCCTCCACAAAAGCCCTAGAAACCCCACTGCCATCCTCATCAACAATATAAACCACGACACTCTGAGTAGAGTAGAGGCCTCCGGCGAAGACGGCTAGCCCGGGCAGCGCTAGAAGAGGCAAGAGAATCACGTAGGCAAGCGTCTTATAATCCCTAGAAAGGTCTAGAAGCTCCTTCCAGAGAATCGCCCTCACAACACTATGCCTCAACACCCTCAACCACCCTAACAAAAACCTCCTCGAGACTCTCAGCACCATACCTATCCATGAGCTCCCCCGGAGAACCTGACTCGAGAGTAGAGCCCCTGTGGATTATCGTCACTCGATCGCCAATCTCCTCCGCGAGCCTCATATCGTGGGTTGTCACAAGAAGGGACCTGCCCTTCGCCGCGAGCCTCCTTAGAAGCCTCTTAACCCTATGGGACGCTATAGGGTCTATCCCAGAAGTAGGCTCGTCCAGAACAACAAGGCTTGGCTCAGTCATAAGCGTTATCCCCAGGAGAAGCCTCCTCTTCATCCCCTTACTATACCCACCGGCACGCCTCGAGAGGTCCTCAATCGAGAGGCCACTATACATCATAGCCCTCTCGACCATCTCCTCAACAGGGCCACCGTAGAGCCTGGCGTAGAACTCTATGTTCTCCAGCCCCGTAAGCCGGTCATAGACTGAGGCGTCCTCAGGTAGATAGCCTATCATCCCCCTAACCCTACCGAACCCGCCGCCTCCAGGGTCTTCCCCCAGAACCCTAGCGAACCCTCCATCCCTGACTACAAGCCCAACAATGATTCTAACTGTAGTAGTCTTGCCTGCACCGTTGAGGCCCGCGAGGATGTGAATCTCCCCCTCATCTACCTCGAGATCCACGCCCCTGAGAACCTGCCTCCCTTTAATAGACTTCTCGACACCACAAAGGCATACAACACTATCGTAGCTACAGCCGCAATGATTCTTGTCCAACAGAACCATAACCCCCACAGAGGGAACCGCATCACAATTATCCAGCAACAACACTATAGTATTCCAGAGGCTTAGAAGGCTTAGCCTAGCCTCAAAGGAAAGGACTGGGAGGTCACGGATTATTGGCCAGCCTGGAAGACTTCCTAGAGAAATACGGCGAAAAAGGATACATAGTGCTCAAGGCGATATTAGAGGAAGCCTCTAGACCTTCAACCAGACCGCGGCCAGGAGACTTCAGCTTTAAGGGCATCAAATCAAGGATCTCAAGCTACGGCATCGAATACAACCCAAGCCTACTACTGGCGAAGCTAGAGAGGGAGTATGGAGTCATAGAAACCAGCTTCAAATCGAGCAACCAGCACTGGTGGAGAATAAGAGATAAGCGGGAACTAGCGAGGGTGGTCAAGCTCTACGAGGGCGTCGAGGATGAGGCTAGCCAGGACCCCAGGGTGAGGGTTCTCCGCATCCAGCTCTGGAGCCTAGAACCCGAGAAGATCCTCAAAACACTACACAGAATAGCCTCCTCCCCCAGACCCGGCTACAGAGAGAGGGGCGAGCTAAGGAGGATAGCATTCGAGGTCCTCCCTCTAGTTGCAAAGTTCGTAGAGGAGGCATCAGAGTATGGAGATGAGCTATCGGATGAGATAAGTATAGCCGAAGAGATATTGGAGGCGGCCGAGCGAGCGATAGCCAGGCTATCCCAGGGCAGGGGGGCCAGAGAGGCGTGGCTAGAGGCGCCCAGCAAGGGCGGCCTCAGAGAGCCGTTCTAGAATGGCTTTGAAGGCTCTAGCTAGAATCCTAGAGTTGTCGTAAGCCTCAACAACACTCCTCAACTCCTCCCGACTCATGGATGACATGCTGTCCAAGAACCGGGTAATCGACCTGGTAGCCCTCACCGCCTCATCTATAATCGATACAGACGCCTTCTGGGCTGTTCTGCTGAAGGGGTTGAGGTCGATTGCTGAAACCTTCTTCCCCCACGCCACGAGCGCCTCAGTCCTATCACCATCCTCAATAGCAACCAGAACAAAGTCAGCCGACGCAATCCCATCCCTACAGACTATTCCCCTAGGGCTTTCGAGCCCTGGAACCCTGGTCTTCTGGCAACCCGGATCCAACAAGCCCCTAACCCTAAACCCTCTGAGGAACTCGTAAATCCTCCTCACACGCTCCTCAGTCCTGTAGAATATGTTAACCTCAACAATAGCCCTTCCCCCCAGAGCCTCCGACAGCTCTGCTATCTCCTCAGCAGCTAGAGCAGCGTAATTCCCGTTGACCGAGATGACAGGCCTAGAAGATAGTAGTAGGTACGCCGCTGAAACGCGCTCCGCCTCCAACGCGAAATCCCTAGTCTCCTCACCCAGGATATAGTCAAAACACTCACCCCTCCCGTGAGCTATCAGCCCTTGAGGCACCACCAGCCCTTTTTCGAAAGCCTCCACAAGCCTCTCCCTAGCAACTAGCGACCAGTATCTCGGGTGGCTCCTTGGTATCTCAAACTCCACCCATATTCCACCCAAACCAACAAACGTTTACTCCAAGGCTCAAAACATGAAGTAACTACCACAAGAGGTCCATAGATGGAGGGCTTCCTGAGGGGCTGAGGAGCCTCACTCTAAGCCCGAAACCGCTTAGCACTTCGCTAACCCTGCCTGCAGCCCTGGCATCGGCCACTACAACTATCATCCTCTTCTTAACATAAAATCCCAGAACTCCATCAAGCCTCTCCACCCTAGAACCGTCAACACCAACGAGAATTCTATCGAGCCCTAGCTCCCTAGCAACATACCCAGCTTCCTCTAACATTCTATCTAGGCTAGGATCCCTAAGCACCCTTCCGAGAGCCCTAGACACAGCAGACATAACCCTCTCACTAGAGTACACACCAATCAACTCACCAGTAGGCATGGGCCCCCTCTCTCCCGAAACCACAACAAGACTCCCATCAATAGGTATGCAATCAACCTCAGACAGGCCCGGAGGGCCTGGGGTGTGCCTAACCACCAAGCCTAGACCACAGCCAATAGCCGAAACGTCGCCCAGCCCCGTGGACATTTCGACTTCAACTGAGTGAGCAACACGAAGGGCCCTCAGAAGGGGGACCCTCCCTAAGTAGGAGGCTGCTAGGGCGCCCAGAACCGCCGACGCAGCGCTCACAGCATATCCCACCCCGGGTGGTAGAGGGCTAGAGACTCTAGCAGCGGGCAGGCCTACGCCTAGGCGGCGCGCTACTATGGTGTAGTGTGGGGGAGTAGGGTATCCCACCTCCCCCTCAACACCCAGACAAAGCCTGGCTCTAGGGCTTACGGCAAGCCCGACACCAATACTACCTGACTGGCTGGGTGAAGGGCCCTTCACCGCCCTGAAGAGAGCTGTTATGTGGTGAGGCGATGAGAAGCACGCTACGCTCGACCCCAACGCGGTATCACCCTAGCCTAGCCTCAAGGGCCCAGAACTAATGTTCGGGCCTCCCTGCAAGAGTCTTGGAGGACCCGCATCCCCTAATATAGCCTCAGGATGCCTTAAGGGACAACTTGGATAAGAGGGCTCCCTCCGGGTGGCTGTGTATTGCAGTTCAACGTTCAAGTTCTGGACGCTAGGCTCTCACACCCCGTCTTCAAGGCGATGTCAGAGATCGGCCTGTTCGTAATAAATGCTATAAATGAGATTGACCCCCGCCAAGTCGACAGGCTCGTGTCGAAGCTGGAAGAAGTCTACCGAGATAGGAGGAAGGTGCTTGTAATGGGCGCTGGCAGAAGCGGCCTAGTGGGGAAGGCGTTCGCCATGCGGCTCCTGCACCTAGGGTTCAACTCGTACGTTCTAGGCGAGACGATAGTCCCGAGCGTGAGGACGGGAGACCTGGTTATAGCTATATCGGGCTCGGGTAGGACCAAGCTTATAGTCACGGCTGCTGAGACGGCGAAGCAAGTAGGGGCCACAGTTGCCGCCCTAACAACATTCCAGGACAGCCCCTTGGGCAAGCTAGCTGACATTGTGGTCAGGATACCCGGGAGGACCAAGATGACTAAGATGGACGACTACTTCGCCAGGCAGATCCTAGGAATCCACGAGCCTCTAGCACCGCTTGGAACCCTTTTCGAGGACACAGCAATAGTATTCCTAGACGGAGTCATATACTCGCTTATGAAGAGGCTGGGCATCGACGAGGAATACATGAGGAACATGCATGCTAACGTAGAGCTATGAAGCCTATAGAAGGCTGGATAGTGAGAACCAGTATTTCAGGCGACAGCGAGTACTGGCTAGTCAAGGGCTACGAACATCCTCCAGGCAAAGTCGTCGCAGTACCATACAGGAGGAGAGGGCGCCGGCTAGATCCAAGAAGCTTCCACACGCCTGGCAGTTTAGAATGGACGTTAACACGACTCCCCTGCACAGGATGGCCAGCACCAGCAATAGATGTGCATAGGGTCTTACCAGTAAACCCGCGTCTAGCCTTACAAGTGAGATGGAGGGAAATCCCAACGCCGGTGAAGATGCTCCTACGCGAGCTAAATCCTGATTGGGCAGGGCTAACGGGCTCCTGGGCAGTATTCCAAGAATCTAGTAGAAGCGATGTAGACATACTAGTATATATACCTCAGGAAGAGGTGCCTGAGGCCATAAGAGCGATAGCCAGAAGCGGTTTAGTGAGGCCTTGTAGCAAGCCGAGAAGCGAGCACCCCGTAAGGGGGGTGGTGCGCAGGGTTCTCGACTCGTGCATAACGTTTGGAGGAGAGATGTCGTCGTATACGCTTAGGCTTCTAAGATCCCTAGATGCCAGGGAATGCACTACAAGCTCTGAGGCTATAGGCGTGTATGAGGGGCTAGTTGAGGTCAGGCCTCTCTCGCCTCACGACCCCTACCTAGTTCCAGCCCGTTACGCTGGGGTGATGCGTGGCGAGGAGATAGTTATCGAAAGCTGGCGTACCAGCTATCAGGAACTGCCACCAGGGCTCTACAGGGCAAGACTCAGGCTATCCGTAGATGTGAGATCGGGAACCATAGTCGGGCAACCAGACATAGGGGGCTATATGAAGGCTGTAGGTGTGGGGGTGGCTCTGGCTTAGAGTCCGAACACGGCGCTATCATTTACGACAGAAACCTGATAGTACTCCAAGCCCTAGCACTACCCTCACCCCCAGACATGATACCAGCTATCCCCAAATACGAGATATGCAGCAAGCCTAGCCCTTGGGCTAGAGCAGGGGTTAGATACTGCAGAATCCTAGCGAGATATACTCCTGAGGACCTGGAGGAGTCGCTAAAGGCGTCAGGGCTCCCGCGGAGGAAGGACGGAATCTATAACACAATAATGCCGTATGTACCTCGCGGCGACATAGTAGAGTATAGAAGCCCTAAGGCAGCCCTCGACGAAATACTCCAGGCAGGCAGGCCATATTGGGCTGTTGGACCGATAGCGAGAACGCTGAAGTCAGTCGGTAAGGGTGATCCTGAGGCTGTTGGCGTCACGGGCTCCATAGCTGGAGGCTACTACGGGGCCCACTCCGATATAGACATCGTAGTCTACTCTCCCAACTATCCAGAACTAGTGGTTAGGAAGCTGCTGGAAACGGGGGAGACGGATGTAGCCATAGCTCGATATAGCGGGGTCTTCGAGGGCTCATATCCCATAGGGTGGAGGAGGCGGGTAGTAGAGGGTAAGAGAGTTACAGTAACCCTAGCACCTAGCCGGCCAGGAAGCCATTGCGAGCCGCTTAAAAACTACTGGAGGGTGCCAACGCCTGAAAAGAGCATCTATATGAGGGAGGCTATCATCCCTTCGGGGCAGGAGAGCGCCCTCCTATACCCCCCTTGCTTCAGGACCTCCGATGGTGTATGGATAGTCTCATTTGAGTACAACGTCTCCTATCTGGCGTTCGAGGGAGGGCCATTCAAATTGATGGGAGTGGCAGACGGTAGCGGCACAACGATCTACCTAGCGGTTAGAAGTGTTAGAACGTTATTTAAGAGGTTAGGATAGGGTTGATGAATGGATGAAAAGTAAAGCCCTGAAGGCTAGAATCAACTCCATAAGGGATCCCACGCTTGGAAGAACAGCCAGCCAGGGATGCAAGTCCTGAGATAGGCGAGAAGAAGCGAAAAGTGGCTATAGCTCTGGCTAGCGGCCTAGCAGGGCCCAACCAAGCCTCAATCATAGACTCTAGGATAGTTGACCAGAGCATAGTTCTCGAGATTCTTAGGGAAGCTGGGGTTAACGGCGTAGTAGAGATGTCCAGAGTAGGGGATTTCATAGTTGTTTCGCTTAATAGGAGTGCCATAGAGAGGATCTGCATGTACGAGGCTTGCGGTTCTCGGGAAGGAGATCCGTCGGAACGCGCCCTGTGCTTAGCGAGATGCATTATGGCAAAAACTTCCGAGATAGCGGATAGGATTGAGAGGAGCATCAGCGAAGCGATGTTAGGAGGCAGAAATACTGGCTCCTAATCGCCTCACCCCCACAGCCTAGGGCTCTCATTGCGGTGTATGTCCAGGCTAAACTACTGCTATTGCATCATTATCGCCCTCCAAACCATGACCTGGCTAGATTAACTCCTTAAAACTACAGAAACCCACATCGAAGCGTGGGCATGCGCGGTTAGGGGTGCATAGAGCCTTGGAAGAAGCAACACCTGCATATAAAGATATCCTAGAGTTCAGCAGCATCGACGATCTCTTCTCCCACATCGACGAGGAGATCAAGAGGAAGAAAACCATGCTAGGAAACATTATAAGAGAGATAGAGAGGCTGAAGACCATAAGCGAGGCTACGTCGAAACTAGAGCAGATATTGAGAGAGCTAGGAGGCCAGGCTGGGGCGGTAAAGCCTTCGCCCTCTGTAAACCTAAATGGGGTCGAGGTATTCGTTAATCCAGACCCCGTGTCTGAGCTAAAACTACTAACAGAGGCTGCCAGAGGCCTCCAGTCGAGTATCAGCTCGCTAGAGAGGGCCAGGAAGAGTATAGCCCCTCTCCTTAAGCTCAAGGATGTAGACCTGGACATAAAAGTGGTGTTTGAGGGTGGAAACATAAAGTCGATCATAATAAAGTTCCCGACACTACTCTAAGAGCGTTCTCCGAAGGGAGTGGCCTCAGAGTAGGGGCCTCGTCACCGCATCAAGCTAAGCGGTAATACCACTCGTCACAGGCCATAGTACCGCCTCTAACCCCCAACGCCTTTAATAACAGTTGCCACGCCATCCATAAATTCCGCCGGGATCTCAAGCTAGATTGGGGGATGGCTGGCCTTGGCTAGAAAGAGGATGACGCTCCCTAAGAAGAAGGATGATATAGAGAAGATCGTTGAGGAGGTTGAGTCTAAGCACGGTCACGAGCACCACGAGCATGAGCACCATCACCATCATCACCACGAGCCCGATCTGGAGATAGCGTTGAGGGTCATTGAGGACCTGGTGGACGCGCTTTCAGCGAAGTATAGCGTCCTAGATTCCAGGCTTAATTCCCACGGCCTAGCGATAGCAACTCTCTTCAAGGTGGTAGGATACCTGGTCGAGGCAGTAGCGGCTAAGGATGAATCTGTTGTCGAGGAGGCTCTGAAGAATGCCCTCGAGGAGTTGAGGAGTCTATCTAGTGTAGTAGAGTAAGGCCGAGGTTATAGTGATGGCTCTCTTGATCTGCATTCCTCGTCAATAACAGATATCTCCACGACTTCCCTTCCACCTACAATCTTGCTTAAACCGTCGAAGTCGCATATGACTATCGTGAATCTCTCATAGCCTTCTATAGCCCTCTCAAGCCACTCAAGCACGCTTCTACACTTCTCTACGTCTACCTCCCCGCCGCCCTCCTTACACGCTAGGCTTGTAACCTCGTGGAAGCGGTGTAGCAATCCCTCCACAGTTGTAATAAATCCCAAGCTCGCCCTACTAGGTATCATCTCCAGCCCGACCTCCGGAATAAATATCGATGATAGTGGTGACCTAGCTACAAGTAGCCTCAGCTGCTCCTCACCCTCAACCCTGACAATAATCTTCTTAGGCTCTGTAGCCTCAGCTAGCCTCACATCCCTATACCTATAGCCGCACCTAGAGCACTCTCCAACACTCAACACTATGTTCCCAAAGAAGGGAACGCTATACATGTACTCGCTCACAGACATAGATTTCGACTCGCAAGCCGGGCATGAAACTCCACTAACATCAACAAGCTTCACCGGCTCTCTACTGCTCTCCCTCAAGAGCCTATCTAGTACCTCATCCCCCGCCAAAGACTCCACACCAAACCAGGTGAATAACCACTAGAGTTATTTTGAGGCCTGGAAAACCAGGAAAATCTTAAACCCTTAGATAACCTCTAGAAAATGTATATAACATTTACAACATAAAAATAATCATAGAGTGATTTGCTGCAAAATCTGTTAGAGTATTTTTATGGTTATTTATTATAAAGACTATTCTACCTTAACCTCAGTACCCTCCTCAGCAGGCTTTATCTTCTTCAATTTTACTTCCAGCACTCCATTCCTATATGATGCCCTCGCTGATTTAGGATCTACTTTAGCAGGTAGGGAAACCTCTTTATAGTATTTCTTCCCGTTCTCCGCCTTTATCAAAACCTTATCCTCTGTAGCTCTCACCTTTATCTTGTCCTTGCTGGCGCCTGGAATATCCGCTACAACCCAGATCTCATCGTCCCTTTCTATAACGTCTACCATAGGCTCCATCTCCTCACGTATCTCAGGCTTTCCTCTAAACATCCTTACATTACCAAACTCCTCCACCCTCGGAACGCCGTCTGGGCCTATGGTTATGCGGACTCCGTAAACGTAGGGCCCTCGAATCTCGCCCCCTTCTCTCTCGGCTTGGAACCTAGTTGTTAGCCTCTCTAACTCCTCTTCAAGACTCCTTATATCCTCCTCGAACTCTCTGAAGAGGTCCTCGATAATGTCAAAGAAACTCCTCCTCCTTCTCCTAAACCAGCTCATCCTCACCACCATTAGCTTATAATATTATATTGCGTCCTAAAGTCATAAACGGTTAACTCTCCAGGCAAACCCCTCATCCGCAAAATTAAACGCTTCTCTAAAGCCAGTCCTAAGAGCGGCGTCTAGAGGAGCATGTATATAAAGTGTTATATATCTCCGACCACTCGAATAATGGCTTTAGGCTTCGGAGTGCGGGGTTAGGAGATTTGCCTAGAGACCTTAAGTACGATGTAGTGATTGTCGGTCTCGGGCCTGCCGGATCGTCGCTCGCATACCTCCTCAAGGATTCCGGGCTGAAAGTGGCTGGTATAGAGGTAGCCGGTCCTGAGAGAGTCTGGGGTAAGCCCTGCGGCGACGCCATAGGTAAGGGGCATTTCCTGGAGACAGGACTTCCCCTGCCCAAGGAGCCAGCGCTCATGCAGGTAGTCAATGCTGTTGATATCTATAGTCCTTCAGAAGAGGTGAGGCTCAGGCTAGCAGAGCCCAATGGCGGATTTATGATAGACAGGAATAAGTATGGATTCCAGCTTGTGGAGGAGGCTCAGAAGTCGGGGGTAGACATCTACCTTAGAACCCACGCCCTCAAACCTATAATCGAGGATGGAAAGCTAGCCGGGGTCTACGCTAAGCAGCATGGAGAGGAGGAATCAGCGATAAGGTTCTACGCTAACATAGTGGTAGACGCCACTGGCAGCGGGGGGGCAATAAAGCGGAAGCTGCCGCCAGACTGGCCTGTGGTCGAGCCTCTCAAACCCACAGACAGCGCTGTAGCCTTTAGGAAGATCGTTGAGGTAGACTACGACATCGAAGAGCCCGACGTGATACGCATCTACATCAACGAAAACATAGCTCCAGGAGGCTATTGGTGGCTGTTCCCCAAAGGCAAGAGGATAGCAAACATAGGTATAGGCGTCCAGAGGGGCCGTGGATTCCCCCATCCAAGAGAACTCTACACTAAGTATCTCGACGCTAGGCCCGATACAGGCAGGGTTGTCAGGGTCCTAAACGAAGCTGGGGCGCTACTTCCCACTAGGAGGCCGGCAAACACCATAGTGTGGGATAACTTCATAAGCATAGGTGACAACGCATATACAGTCAACCCAATTCACGGCGGCGGCATGGGCTACGCAATGACAGCTGCAATGTATGCTGCAAAGACTATAAAAAGCGCCTTCGAGATTGGAGACTTTACGGTCAACACGCTCTGGCAGGCTAACACCGGGTATATGAGGACAACGGGAGCCAAACAAGCCGGCCTAGACATACTCAGGATCTACCTTCAAACTCTAACCAATGAGGAGGTCGAGTGGGCCATGAGGAATGGGGTAGCCAGCGTGGAGAGCCTGATGGAGACAAGCATATCAGGCGAGATGAAGAAGCTCAACATCACAGCACTGGAAAAGGCGAAACTACTTGTCAGAATGCTAGGGAGGCCAACGAAGCTACTAGAACTCCTAACGGTGGGAGAGTACATGTCGCGAGTTAAGAAACTCTATCTACAATACCCCGAGAAGCCTGAGGAGCTGCCGAAGTGGGTTGACAAAGTGGAGAGCCTGTATAAGGAGTTCAAGGCTAAGATAGGAGTTGATTGGTAAGCTTAGGAGATCACGTGCAAGATACGAATCACTACAATACCAGCAAAAGCTTTGCATGGTAAGTGGGGCTGAATGGTAGTCAGGACCTCAAAGCTAAGCCAGCCTTTTCACCATAACAAAAGCGTCCTCCCCATCCCTATAATACCCTTTTATCCTTCTCACCTTGACAAATCCAAACTTCTCGTATAACCTTATAGCTTGAATATTAGAGACTCTAACCTCGAGGAAGATCGACTCTACTCCATAAATCTCCTTCATAACCCTCACAGTCTCACTCATAAGGGCCGATCCCACGCCTAACCGCCTGTAACCCGGCCTAACCGCTATCGACACTAGGTGGCCTACATTCCTCTCCTCGCTCAGCTGGTTTCTTATCGCATCTAGAATCTTATCTATAACACTCTTCTCCCCCTCTAGCTCTGTCTTTAGCCCTAGGAGGACTGGATCAGCTGTTGTCTCTACCCTACTCATAGAATACCCAACTATATCTTCCCCTAGCTCCGCCACCAGGAATGCGTCTCCCCAGTTGTCCAGTATGTACTTGTAGAAGCCATACCAATAGTTCTCGGGAAGACTCTCTAGGTTTATCTCCATAACTACAGGTATATCCTCAGCCCTAGCCTTCCTCACTACAACCCTTCTTCTGTCTCCTAGAGATGACCTCGAATCCAGCATCTGGTACCGTTCCCCCGCGATTATTAAGTAGTTGGTTACCTGAATTCAATTAATTCAAACACATGTGGTGATGGGTAGTTAATCCGTGGCTGGGCTTTTATTGTTGTTACTGTGGGATTACGGGGGGTTAATTCCTTAATACCCGGCCCTCCAAAAGTTTCGGCGGAATATATGATTGTTTCGGTTGGGGGGGTGTATGGATGGAGATAGTATTCAGGCCCGAGTCACATCTAGGCACGGATCTCGCACTAAAACTCTTCAACGCGCTTAACCTAATAAGAGCAAATTATGGGCTGGAGATCTACATGAGGGTTGAGACCAGTATCACGAGTAGCTGCATGATGGGCTGCGGCCCCCCCAAAATTTACGTAGGTGGCACACAAATAGTGCTCGAAGACAGCCAAACCCCCGAGTCGCTGGCCAATCTCATAGTAGAGGCTATCTTCAACTCGAGAGAGGTTAGCGACGCCGAGGAGGCGCCCTTCGGCCTGTCTAGAAGGACTCCGTCAAGCTATGGAGTGATAGCGGCTTAACGCCAGCTCTCAGCCTTCTTGCTCGCTCCTACAGATTATAACCTCTCTGTCTCCCGACTTAATGCGCTCTATAAATGTGTCTATATCCGCTACTGCTGGACTCTCTCCGAGTAGCTCCTCGATCTCCGCAACCCTATTTCTAGTCATACCGTCCACGAGTATAGTTACCTCTATGTTCCTATCCCTGACCTGCCTTCTATACACCATGACTATTAGAGGATAGTATATCGTCTTCCTACTCCTTACACTCCCGTAGGCCGAGAGTATCCGAATTATATTGTAGATGTTGGCTCTAGGGTTAACCATAAACTCGCATTCAGGCTTGCCCTCCCTGATGTTCCTAGAGAACCTCTTCATAATCTCCTGCTCGAAGCCGCTGGCGTTTAGAGGGGGCTCAGATAGCGTGAATATATCAACGCCGGAAGGCTCCAGCAGCCTTTTACCCACTAGGACCTCAACTATGCTGTCCACACCTATCTCGCCGCCGAGCTCCTCCCTAAGCTCTGCTATTGACGCTTCACCTAGCTCAGAGACCCTTTTAAGCACCATGATTGCCTCCTCGCTCAGCTGGGCTAGCCCTTGCCAGTCGCCGGAAACCCTTAATCCTTCGTCGAAGTAAACGACGCTCCCAGTTACGGAGTCGAAGCATAGTGTTGCCGTAGTATGTTCTAGGACCTCGCTGACATAGTCTATGGCATGCCAGTCTACATCAAAGCAATATAGCTGAATGTAGACGAGCAGCGCACCTAGGAAGTCGCCCTTCTTGATGATCCACCCCCTATGCTTCTCTGCTAGCTGTCTGACCTCCTCAACAGTAAGGTCAGGCTCCAAATACATGTGGTGGGCGCTCTCATCGACGGGGGTCTTCATACCGGCCAGAAAGGTTTCCAGCTCGCTTGTAGCTACAGCCTCGACGAAGCCATACCTAGATAGCGTCTTCCTAACCACAACGTTGTCTGGCACTATCACCACTACCTTATCTACGATCCCGTCCTTCCAGGCAGCATAAGCCCTGCCTAGATATGAAAATGGGTCTCCCGACCTCGCCGCAATGAAGCCTATTCTAACTCTAGTTATCCCTACAGAGTTCTCTACTATAAAGTCTAGATACCCCTCACCGTCGTTTACCGAAGCCCCAAGCCCCTTATAATACTCCTTCAGCGCAGAGACGACACTATCCAACATTCGCTCCTCAACAGGGCTTTCTGCCATTACTCACGCCTGCCCTCCTTCAACGCTATAAACGCGACAATACCGGGCTCCAGCCAATATTAAGCAATACACCACTTAAAAGAATATATAGCTGGGTACGCTGCAGGGAGGTGCCTAGCTGTGGTGCGGGTCAAGAGGTCGTCGAGCAAAGAGGGTGTGAGAGACATAGAAACCAGAGGCTCGATCATGAGGGTGAAAACCTACGACGGCCTGCTATCCTGCCCAGAATGCGAATCCCTATTCTCCTCCCCGGAGGACCTGGAGTCTCATATAGCAGGCTACCACGCAGCCCAAAAGAGCCGTCAAGTAAGAAGCAAAAGTTAACCCCACACCCACAACAGTAGAAGAATATTGGCCCCGCCTGTCTCACGTCCGCCGAGACACCCAAAGGGTGGATGAAAATGGCGGCGGAACGGTAAGGCGGGGTACAGAGCTAGACGTTAACCAGCATCTGGTTGGATGAGGATGCCCTAGCCCGGAATCCTTTTATAGAGGCCGGAGGGCCTATGAAGTAGTCGAGCCGGATCCGATAAGCCCCTCCCCCCACCTCGTTAGGCTAGCCTCTTGAATAGGCTCCTGAACTCCTCTAGCTTTGGCGACGCCGGAGGCTCCCTCTTGTGCCTACTCTCCTCGTACCGCCTCCTAACTAGGTCAACTGTGCTTTTCGGTAGTCTAGTAACGTCGGGTATTTCCTCCCACTGGAGACCCAGATCGAACCTCGAGTAGAGTATAACATC
>WANT01000037.1 GCA_015521685.1 Aeropyrum sp. | reverse complement strand
CCTGTAGCTTACTGCTATGATATCTGCCTCCTGGTTCAGGGGGAAGCTTTGCTGGAATACCTGGGCCGGCTCGTCGGCTTTAGCTGAGAACGTCTTCTCCTCGATAACTATCTTCACATCGACACCATTCTCCTCTAGAATCTTGTTGAGCCTCTCAGCGGCTTCCACGATACCATAGACCCTCATAATGCTGTTGGGGTCTCCAGCCCCGTGCACCCTAAACTTGACCTCCCTGACCCCATTAGCCTCGAGGTACTTGCCAATGTTGACTATGTCCTCCTCCACGTCTCCAGTCAGCGGCTTGAGAGTAGGCTTCTCCTCAACCCCAGTCTCGGTTTCCCTAGGTGTCTGGGCTGGAGTCGTAGCCTCCTCTGTAGGCGTCTCCTGGGGGGCTCCTGTGTCGCGGGTTGCTATTATGAAGGCCGCAGCTAGGATTACAATCAGGATCACGGCCGCGGCAATGTATATAGTTCTGCCTCCTTGAAGAGCCATTTCTCCTTCACCTAGCTAGGAGGATAGACCACTAATATAATTGAACGCTGGAAGGGGTTAAATCTAATGCGTGGAAATCCTGCAGTTATAACATGGGAAAACCTCGGACAAACATCTCAGGCTATAGACTCCAATGGAGGTTTAGGTGGTATCAAAGAGTCTCCCCTAGCTAATTGGCACTACAATAGACCATTAGTAATACTCAGATACCCCGCGCTTCGGAGGTTTGAGAGGAATGTCAGGGAAGTTCGAAATAAAGCTCAAGCCTGTGCTGGCCAAGGCCCGCCTCGCCGAAGGGAGTGCTAGAGTAGAGGTTGGCGGCGTCGAGATAGACGTATACCCAGAGCCCGAGGCCGGGGGGCCTGATAAGGGGCTCACACCGCTAGGCCTTCTAGCCTCTAGCCTTGCAGCTTGTGAGGCTCTAATGGCGTCTCTAGTGGCGCGAATGCTAGGAGTTGGTGGCGTGGGTGTGGAGGTGGACGTAAAGGCTGACATACAGCTGGGCACGGGTCTCAGGAGTCTCGAGCTGAAGTTCAAGTTCTCAGGCGTCTCTGAGGACCTCGCCAGGGATATCGTGAAGATGGTTAAGTCCCAATGCCCCGTCTACAACTCCCTGGCTAGGGATGGAGTTAAAGTCAAGGAGGAGATCTTAGTAGTGTAACCATGGTCTTAATGGCGATGCCGCCCAACGCTTTTACTTTTTACTGGGGATAGCTACCATACCTTCTCCACCTCTCTATAAGGGCTTCTGCTAGAGAAGCCGCTATATCGTCTAGAGTCACAACTCCTACATACCTCCCCCTATCATCCACAGCTATAGCGTAGTCGACCTCATATTCAATCATAGCCTCGAGAGCCTTCTCCACGCTAACCTCAACACTCACAACGGGCGCCTCCTCGATTGGAAGGTCTCCCGCGCTCAGATCGCTTTCTAGTATCCCGGCTTCCAGAGCCTCTTCAATCGCATCTATCGTAACGACCCCCAGGACCTCTCTCCCCTTACCCACTATAGGGACGAAGTGTTGCTTATTCCTCCTCATTACTTCGAGAACCTCCATAGCGCTATTGTCAACACTTACAGCCATGAAGTACCTGTTCACAACGTCTGCCACCCTTGGTGGTGAGGCCATACCTTTTACAATGGAGAGTAGGCCCTCCACAGTTACCAGCTCTCTGGGAGGCCTATGGTCAAGCTGGCTCTCGTATATTGAATAGCTTCCAGAAGCCTCCCTAGCTATAATAGCTGAGAGGAAGGCGGGGAATATGACAAGATAGCTAGACCCCATTTCAGCTACCATAATGCTAGTGGCTAGAGGCACCTTGGCTGCTGCCGCAAACAATGCTGACATTCCTAGATAGGCGTATAGGCTGGCCTCTGCGGAAACCAGCCACGGAGCTACCGCCGATAGAGCCTCGTAGTATGCTAGGCCGAGTAGGGCGCCAATCAATAGTCCTGGGGCGAAGACCCCTCCACTACCACCCGAGCCCACAGAGAGGGATGTAGCTGCCATCTTGAAAACCGCGGCCATGATTAAGAGTGTAGCTCCCGCGAGGCCGTGAGGAGCGCTGAGGAAGGAACCCTCCAGGGCCTCACTCAACACCCCTTTACCGCTCCCCGCCACGTAGGGGGCTAGGAGGACAAGCACTCCCGCCAAACCCGCTCCAACTATTGGAGCTAAGGGCCTCTGTAGCCCCTTGGAGACTAGTGACTCGAAGAGTATTCGTGAAGCCTTGAACATTCTAGCGTAGAACATGCCGAAAGGCGCTATGAAGACGCCTAGGAGTGCGAAACTAGCTAGGGCCTCCGCACTATATAGCAGAGTAGGGTCTACATCCAGCGGGGTTATGAGCGGCTCATACCTGAACAGTTGCGTGGAGAGGGTGTAAGATGTGACGGAGGCTATGAATGCTGGCACTAGAGCATTAGCCTCTATGTCCCTCCTATAGAGGACCTCAACCGCGAACACAGCGCTGCCTAGAGGCGCGTGGAATATCATGGCTAGTGCGGATGACATGCCAGAGACAAGAGCTATCCTCCTATCCTCTAGAGTGAGGCCAAGGGCTCTAGCTATCGAGGAGCCGATCGAGCCCCCAATAAGCACACTAGGGCCTAGAACTCCAGCGCTGCCACCAGTACCTATGACGAGTGCCGAGGCGAGGCCTTTCACCGCTCCAGACCTTAGCGGGAGTATGCCAGCATTCTTATGGTACGCTGATATGGCGGCCTCTGTGCCTCCACCAGCAGCCTCGGGGGCCAGCCTGTAGACGAGGAGGGAGCTGACCCCAGCCCCGAGCACCATGAAGAGAGGCACTATAATAGGGGTGCCCCCATACTCGACCAACGCCTGGCCGAGGTCCTCGCCCCCCTCTTCTAGGCCAGCCGCAAAGATAACTAGGTTCGTGACAGCCACGAGGGCCTCATAAAAGACGTAGGCCGCTATCCCCGAGGCAAGCCCAATAACTACACCTAGTATTAGCCACTTCTCGAACCGTCTAGCCAAAATGTACAGTTCTCTCCACGACGCTCTACCGCGGGTTTGAGGCAATCCACCACATCCGGACTAGAGATGTTACTTTGGTTTAGCGTTGATTAGCTATATCATGATATTATCGTCAGCAATGCCTTTAGACCGCCCAGAAGCCGTCTTCATTATCTTTCAATTAGAGCTGGTTAGTGTGGGGAGAGGCTCGGGGTATAAGCCTCTGATGCCTTAAGATAATATACAATAATTCGGCTCGCCAATAGTGTTGGCTATCTGCTCAGCTGGTTTATGGGATTATGGTTTATAAACTAATAGTCCCATCATGTAAATATGAATCCAGAGTTGTGTAGACACAGATAGGGGTAAGTACGGGGTTGCTGGACGCCATCAAGCGGCTTAGGGAAAAGCTGAGTCTAGGGAGGGGCGGTAACAGTGGAAAGCCCGTAGTAGAAGCTGCAAGCATAGATGAAGTAGTTAAGATGGAGCTAAGGGAAATGAGGTCTGCTCTAGAGACCTCTATTGAGGCCAAGCTGCTCAGGCTGAGTGTTACTTATAAGCCGGTTAAGACTTATAGCATCGAGGATCCATGGGCCAGAGTAATCATCCTGAGGCATAAGGACACAGGTGAGTACCTCTACTACGTCAACGAGGTCGAGCTGAACAGGGATGAGAAGATAATCTACAACAGGATAATGGACATACTCACTTGGGAGCTGAGGCACCCGACAGAAGAGGAGCTACGCAGGATGCCTGGAGTCAGCCTTGCTGAGAAGGAGAAGGAGTTCCTGGTAAGGCAGATCAAGAGGATAGTTAACATCTACAGGATTAAGATGGCAAGCGAGATCGAGGGGGTATCTTGGGGTAAGATCCTCTACTATATGATAAGGAATAACGTGGGCTACGGCGATATAGATGTCCTCATCAAGGACGAATACCTGGAGGACATTAGCTGCGACGGTGTGGGGAGACCGATATATGTGTGGCACCAGGAGTACGAGAGCATACCCACAAACATAATATTCAACGACGAGAGGGAGCTGGACCACATAATCCTCATGCTAGCCCACAAGTCTGGCAAGCACATAAGCGTTGCCTTCCCAATACTGGACGCCACCCTACCCGAGGGACACAGAGTGGCCGCAACCTTTAGGAAGGAGATAAGCACTAAGGGCTCCACATTCACAATAAGGAAGTTCAAGAACAGGCCCCTCAGCATAGTCGACCTAATCCTTGGAGGCACACTCACGCCCCAGATAGCAGCCTACCTCTGGATCCTGGCCGAGTATAGGATGCCAGGCATGATTATGGGGGTCACTGGATCTGGAAAGACCACCACCCTCAACGCCATAGCGACCCTTCTCAGGCCCAACATAAAGATCGTCACTATAGAGGACACTCCCGAGCTAAGGATACCACATGAAAACTGGGTGCAGCTAGTATCCAGGCCTAGCTATAGCGTCACCGGCGAGTCTATAGGTGAGATAACGCTGTACGACCTCGTAAGGGTTAGCCTGAGATACAGGCCCGACGTGATAATAGTCGGAGAGGTGAGGGGAGAGGAGGCCTACGTGCTATTCCAGGCCCTGGCTACCGGGCACGGAGGGCTAACCACAATACACTCTGAGACCATAGAAGCCATGATAAAGAGGCTAACATCACCCCCCATGAACATACCGCTAGGCTACATACCGCTCCTTAAGTTCGCCCTCGCTGTAAAGAGGATCAGGATGCCAGACCCCACGAGCAAGTCGGGCTACAGCATTGCAAGGAGAGTCACCGACGTTTGGGAGATAGCGGGGGAGCACGATTACATACAGGTGGCTAGATGGAACCCCTTCACGAAGGAGCACGAGCACAGGTTCGAGAATAGCGTTGTCCTCGATGAGATCAGCCAGCTAACGGGCTTCACTAGGGAGGAGGTTATGGACGAGCTTGAGAGGAGGGCCACCGTTCTGACGTGGATGGCCAAGACAGGTATCAAGGAGTTTAGGAACGTCGCTCCACTCATATTCAAGTACTACTATGACCCCTCTAGCGTCTACAACAGGGCTATCAGAGAGCTTAAGATGTAAAGGGGTTCATCATGGTAGCCCTTGAGAACCTGCCCCTAATATCCAGGCTCAGGAAGAGGAGGAGACGGGAGGAGGAGAAGGTTTACAGGAGAGAAGTCAAGATTTCCTTTATGGACATAGTCGACTACATCTCTTACAGATATTTCAGCTGGCTAGCTGCCTATCTCGTAAAGACCTTCGAGATGGATAGGGCGCTCAAGCTTGCAGGCATCAACACCTACCCCGTAATGTACATGTCTAGAGTCCTTATGATATCGACTGCCTTCCTACTCCTAGGCCTCTATCTAGACTTTTGGATACTATTGAGCGGAGCCTCCATCATTATAAAAGTACTTATGGTAATAGCGTCTCTCCTCATACCAGTCATGGTTATAGCTGTAGGTCTTGCCTACCCCTCGACAAAGATCTCTTCCAGGAAGGAGGGGATAGAGGCCGAGCTCCCCTTCTTCGCAGCCTACCTCTCGATAATGAGCCGCGGCGGTGTCCCGGTAAGCGTCGTAATAGAGAGGGTGTCGAAGCTAAAGATATTCAAAGCGATAAGGGAAGAGGCTGTTATGATTAAGACAAAGATTAAGCTCCTGGGGAAGAACCCTCTGGACGCCCTCGAGGAGCACGCCATCGAGAACCCCAGCCACATCTTCAGAGACTTCATCCTAGGCTACACCACGGCGGTTAAGATAGGCTCCGACGTTGTACATTACCTAGAAATAAGGACTCAGGACCTCTTCGATAGGAGGCTCAACGACATAAGGATCCTGGCCGAGAGGATGACCCTATACCTAGAGATCTACCTTATAGTGGCGGTCATAGCAACCATCGTCTTCTACATATTCTTCACTATCAGCAGCGTCCTACCAGCAGGAACTGGGGGGTTCCAGGGGACAGCCCAGCTAGTGCTTTATAGCTTCGTTGTCATGCCAACCATCAACATCATAATGCTAGTCATGGTCGACAGGGCTAGGCCCAAAACTCCTGTTGTGATCAAGAGCCACATAACCGCTCTCATATTCTACAGCCTACCCATAGCCCTCCTGTCAATACCCTTCATAATAGCGTTCACAAACATGCCAGACCTGCTGGCCGGCGAGGCCCCCACCAGGATAGACATTATACTTGTGTCGTCGGCGGTCAGCATTGTAGCTATACTAGCCAGCATACCACCCGCCCTAGTCTACTTCCACGTCACTAGAATAAACCGAGGAATAAGCCTCGCAATATCCAACTTCCTTAGAGACCTAGCCGAGACCAGGAAGACTGGCCTCAGCCCAGAGCAGAGCGTAGTATCCCTATCAACAAGAGACTACGGCCCCCTCTCAGACATCGTTAGAAGGATCGCCACCAGCATAGAAGTGGGAATACCACTCGAGCAGGCGGTTAGGAAAGCTGTGAGGAACGTGAGGGACTGGGTATCGCTATCGTCGCTTAGGTTCCTAGTAGACTCTATCGAGGTCGGCGGCGGGAACCCCGAGGTCCTCGACGCCCTAGCACGCTACACATACGGGCTGGTAACTATTCAGGAGGAGTTCAGGAAGAGGACTAGGATATACGTCCTAATGCCATATCTAGGGGCCATAATAGTAGCCTCGGCTACCCTACTAGTACTGGGCTACACCATAAAGACGCTGGAGGTCGTATCCCCCGAAGCCGCTGGAGCTACCGTCCCGGCGGCAGGTCTGGGAATAAGCATCCTACCACCCGAGGACCTGGGGAGGGTCGCACTGATACTTTCCCTCGGCGTGTTGCTGAACTCGTGGATGATGGGTCTAATGGCTGGTAAGATACGTGACGGCAGCATTGGAGCGGGTTTCATACATAGCATCCTACTCGTAGTTATAACACTAATAATAATAATCTTGGGGGTGTTCATGCTCCCCCTACCATAAAATACACGGTATGGCGTGCTTGTGGCCGATGACGAGTATTGGCCTTTAAGCCAAGCCCCCTACGCTGGGGGCTCATGGCTTAGGGAGCGATTGCTGAGGTCCTACAGAAAGTGCTAGGAAGCTAGAAGCATAGAGCCCTTATCAACCCTCATTCCCTGAGGACCTCGCTTATCTTTCTCCTCACGATCTCCGAGACTATCCTCCCGTCAGCTCTCCCCCTCAGCTTCGCCATAGCTCTCCCCATCACTAGGCCCATCGACCTCTCGCCCCTCTTGACTATCTCCCCCCTTAGGCTATTGACTATCTCATCGACAACCCTCTCTATCTCCTTCCTGCCCAGCTTGCTCAACCCCAGCTTCTCTATCGCCTCATCCACACTCTCGCTCGGATTCTCAGCCAGCCTCCTCACAATCTCCTCCACAGCCTCCCTGGCTATCTCCCCAGAAGCAACCCTCTCCACGATCTCGACCAGCTTCTCGTCTGGCACGCTAGAGACGTTAACGCCCTCGCCCTCAAGACCCCTTAGGGTGACTACGAAGACTCCAGCTATGTAGCTTGGCTCTAGCTTGCCGCCGAGCCTCTCTATGAGGCTCACAATAGTCTTGAACCTCTCATCGTCTATCACTGACCACGCTAGCTGCCTCGACAAGCCATACTTCTCTGTCAGCTCAGCAACAACGCTCTCGGGGTCTGGAGGCGCTAGGACCTCAGCCTCGCGCAACAGTTCTTCTGAGACCAGCAGGGGTGGTATGTCGGTCTCGGGATACATTCTAGCGCTTCCAGGCCGCGGCCTGAGGAACCTCGTGGTCCCGTCCTCGAGAGCTGCCCTAGTCTCCTCGGGGACTCCTTCGAGGGTGAGTTCAATCCTCTCTAGCACAGCTCTAGCGGCCTTAAGAGCTCTCTCACGCCTATCCGCGATCAGGGCGAAGGCATCGCTCGAGGAATCGCCGCCTAATGCTCTGTAGACCTCCTCCACCTCGTCCAGGCTTATACCGTAGCCCGGAAGCTCGTCGCTATGTATGATCCCTCCGACTCCCGCCCAGAATCTGGCGTAATCTGCCACCTCCCCGCCAAACCTCCTGCCAGGCATAACTTCTCTACCAAGTAATCCCTTCATTCTCGGTAACAGCACGCCTATCACCGCACCACCCTTTGAAACCGTCCTCCTAATCACCCGGCTCTTGCTATCCTTCAGTACCCCGGTGAGATCGGCAGGCGCTATGGACGATAGCGTGTCTCGGGATAGGCCGCGCGACCTGAGCTCCTCCCTTATCTCCAGCAGCTTTAGCTGCCTCTGCACCTCATTCTCTACGACTTTCGGGATGAGGTCAAGCCTCTGAACACCCTTTATCTCGGTCTTGGCACCTCCCGATATGCTAACGTTGAGGTCCTGCCTTATGGTCCCAAGCCCCCTCTTAACCTTCCCAGTAAGCCTAAGTAGCCTGCCGATAGCCTGGGCGACCTCCCTAGCTTCATGAGGCGACTTTATAACTGGGGCAGTGGCGATCTCGATCAAGGGTATGCCGAGCCTGTCAAGCCTATACTCTACATAAACACCATCCTCGCCCACCTTTCTAGCCGCGTCCTCCTCCAACACAATAGTCTCTATCGGGATCTCCCTACCCCCGACTCTTAGCGAGCCGCCCAGCGCGATTATTGCTGTACGCTGGAACCCGCTGGTGTTGCTTCCATCTATAACCGTCTTCCTCATCACATGGATCTCGTCAACCACCGTAGAGCCTAGTGCTCTAGCGACAGCCAGGGCGATCCTAACTGCCTCCCTATTGATGGGGTGCGGAGGCTCCTCGTCTGCCTCAACCAGGCAAGAGTGGCCGTGCGGCGCTTGATACCTATACATCCTCCCCTTACGCCACTCGAATAGAGCTGCAGGATCAACATCCCCCAGCTCGCTCCTAGTAGGCCTTAGCTGCCTAACAAACACGTCATAATCCTCCTCTGACAGCTCGGCTGGGCACTCACAGAATAGCTTGGCCTGAGTGTCAAGCTGTTGATGTATCTCTAGCCCCACCTTCAGCCCCAGAGCCTCATAGTCCACCATAGCCCTTCACCTCGATATGTGAGAGTATAGCCTGAGGCCGTGCCTCCCAGAAATCTCTCCAGCCAGGTTCCTAAGCATGAGCCTCTTGACCTCGCCCGGATCCTGAGTTCTAGCGAGAATCCATGAGAGCTTTGCGTAGGCTGCCTCGCTCGTCATGTCCTCCACCGGGATCACTCCAGCGGCGATCATCCTCCTCCCCGTACTGTAGACGTTGAGGTTCACCCTGCCGAAAATAGTCTGGCTGGTTACCACCACTGGCACGCCTAGATCTCTAGCCCTCTCAAGGGCCTGGATGGCGTCACTACTCACGTGGCCGAACCCAGTCCCCTCAACGACCACACCCTTGAAGCCCCTGTCCAGCAGGGCGTGGAGGAGCTCGCCGAACAATCCGGGGAAGTGTTTCACAAGGGCGACTCTCTCCTCAAAGCCGTTGTAGACACTATAGTCGCTGGTCCTAGGCCTGTAGTCCCTCCTCAGCATCTCGAGCCTACCCTCAAACGGCCAGATCCTGGCCAGGGGAGTGTCGTTCACACTCTGGAAGGCGTCCCTCCTGCTGGTATGAAGCTTCTTAACCCTCACACCCCTATGGGCTAGCGCATAGGTGTCCCCAGTCTCTCCGTGCATGACCACTACCACCTCTCCGAAGGGTGCTTTGACTGCAGTCATTACCGAGGCTGTTAGGTTAAACGCGGCGTCACTGCTAGGCCTATCGCTGCTCCTCTGGCTACCCGTCAAGACCAGAGGCACTGGGAGGCCGTCATGGAACGCGAAGGCCAGGGCCGATGCTGTGAAGGCCATCGTGTCGGTTCCGTGAGCAACAACTATTCCATCATAACCCCTCTCTAGTAGCTTCTCCACCTCGGCCACAAGCCTAGCCCACATTCCTGGCTTCATGTCTTCGCTTAGTATTGAGAAGATCTGCCTAGCCTCTATTGAAGCATAGTTTAGCACTTCGGGCACGTTTAGAACTATCTCCTTCGGGTCTAGATAGGGCCTCACAGCCCCAGTTTCGTAGTCAACTCTGCTAGCTATAGTTCCACCAGCACCAAGTATAAACACCTTGGAAGAAGGCGGAGTGACCTCTCCCTCAACAAGGGGAGCCGGGGAGCCAGGCTCCCCCTTAGCCACAGAACCTACAACACTAATCCTATCACCAAAGCTAACCCTGACGCCGACATTGTACCCACTGTCCAGCTTAATAATCACAGTGCTAGGGTCTGAAGTCTCGTGCTTCGGCATCAGGACACCCCTAAAACTCGAGCCATCACTCCTCTCAACAACCACCACATCACCGGGCTTGGCGCCGGAAGACGAGAGTAGATCTGCAACCAGCCCCCTATACCCATAATAGACTTCCGATTCCGGCAACAGGCTCTCCCCCAATGATCGCGGGTGTGTCTAAAGCCCTGATAAAACACAAAACTTTAGTCGCCTTCAACCTAGGAGACACAGAGGAGACTACAGCCTCTAATAACCCCCTGGATGTCTGGAGGCTATTCCATGAATTAGGTGTGTGGAGATTCTGTTTACCAGGCAATCTTGGCTATAGCTGTGGAGATGTAGTTTTTAGATAGGAAAATATGATTTCCGAGATTAGTTTGGAGGATTATGCTCTTGGGGATGCGACTTTCTCTATTCTAACCTCGTACTTTAGCCTGTTCTTGAGCCTGGGAGGGTAGTTCTTCCTGTTCTTAGCTGGTAGCTTGGGTGTTTGCTTCCTAACTTTGCCAGCCTTAGTCATGCTACCGTGCGTGCCCATATGCCTTCCCCACACCGTTGTATAAACGCTTCAGGGGGTATATTTGCGGTACGGGTCTCCCCGGCCACTTTCCCCAGTTTTGCGTCATGCGTGGTTTCACGGTGTTCTTCTACAATATTTAAATTTCCCGGCTTAATGTTATGATCTGGTATAATCTATGAGGGGTGCTAATCTAGATTGCCCGGTGATAGGAAAGCTTATATCGCAGACCTGGTGATAGGTCCCATCGCGCTGTCACGTGATGGTGGCATAGTAGGCTTTGAGGCATTCCCGAAAGTGGTGGACGAGGCGGTAGCTGAGGCCATGAGGCTGGAGGATGAGGGGTTCTCCCTAGCCCACGAGCGCCTCGCACAGAGGCTAAGAGAGGCTGGTGTGGAGGATGTTGTAGTGGAGAGTGACGAGACCGCTAGATACTTCTCTAAGCAAGGGTTCAGCGTGTCGGTTGAGCCCGGCAACGATGTAGCCTTGTCAGCTAGGGAGAGGCTAGTTGAGCTCAGCCTGGAGCTGGGCCTCTTCAGCGACGAGGAGGAAGTACTAGATTGGCTCTACGAGGTTGAGGTTGAGTATACCAGGAGGAAGCTGAGGGGCGCTGCACAGAAGAGGGATATGCTCGCCGCCCAGGCGATCAGAGCTATTGATGACATCGACAAGACTGTAAACCTCTTCGTGGCCAGGCTCAGGGAGTGGTATAGCATACACTTCCCAGAGCTGAACGAGCTGGTTAAGGAGCACGAGGACTACGTCAAGATCGTTTCAAGTCTAGGCCACAGAGACAACATTACAGAGGAGAGCCTAGCTAGCCTGGGCTTCAGCGAGGAGAAAGCGAGGAAAATAGCCGAGGCCGCAAGGCAGAGCATAGGAGCAGATCTGTCAGAGTTCGACGTCGAGGCTATACAGACACTAGCCAGGATCACCAGCGAGCTCTACCAGCTAAGGAGGACTCTCACCAGCTATATAGAGCAGGTTATGAACGAGGTCGCCCCCAACGTGACGGCTCTCGTAGGGCCTCTACTTGGAGCCAGGCTAATAAGCCTGGCTGGAGGGCTGGACAAGCTTGCGCGCATGCCAGCCAGCACAATTCAGGTCCTCGGGGCTGAGAAGGCCCTGTTCAGAGCGCTGAGGACAGGTGGCAGGCCGCCAAAGCACGGCATAATATTCCAGTACCCAGACATACATAGGAGCCCCAAGTGGCAGAGGGGTAAGATAGCCAGGGCGCTTGCCGCCAAGCTCGCCATAGCTGCAAAGGTCGACGCGTTCACAGGCAGGTTTATAGGGGACAAGCTGAGGGAGGAGCTCAGGAGGAGGATAGCAGAGATCAAGAAGATATACGCTAAGCCTCCCAAGAAAAAGCGGGAGGAGAGGCCGGCACCCGCTCCCAGGAGAGGGAGGCCTCCTAGGAGGGGCAGGCCGCCCAGGAGGAGGGGCAGGGGAGGTAGAAGATAAGCATAGGGTGAGCCTGGATGGTAGATGTTGTGAGCGTTAAGGAGCATGAGAGCTGGAAGGGCATATACGTTGTGGAGCTTGAGGACGGAAGCCTGAGGATCGCCACCAAAAACCTGGTTCCAGGCCAGAGGGTATACGGAGAGCGGATTTTCAAGCACGAGGGAGTAGAGTATAGAGAGTGGAATGCCTACAGAAGCAAGCTCGCCGCCGCCCTGCTCAAGGGTTTAGCCGAGTTCCCCGTTGGAAGCGGAGATAGGATCCTATACTTAGGTATAGCTAGTGGCACCACGGCCAGCCACATAAGCGATGTTATAGGCCCCAAGGGTAGGATTTACGGCGTTGAGTTCGCGCCGAGGGTGATGAGGGATCTTCTAACAGTTGTTAGGGAGAGGAGGAACATCTATCCTATCTTAGGAGACGCTAGGTTCCCGGAGAAGTACAGGCACCTCATCGAGGGTGTTGACGGGCTCTATGCAGATGTAGCTCAGCCTGAGCAGGCTGCTATAGTAGCTAGGAATGCTAGGTTCTTCCTGAGGGATGGGGGCTACCTCCTCATGGCTGTGAAGGCGAGGAGCATAGACGTGACTACCGAGCCCAGTGAGGTGTATAAGCGTGAAGTAGCCACTCTAGTAGAAGCGGGCTTTAGGATACTGGACGTGGTGCATCTTGACCCCTTCGATAGGGACCACGCCATGATATACGCTAGGATCGAGAGGAAGTAGGCCCTATGAGCCTGGATGGCAGAGTGGGGAAGGGTAGAAAGGGTATTAGAAGGCTAGTGGAGTCGAAATACAGGGAGGCGGCTAGTAGGCTATCCCAGAACCTCCCCGCCGAGCATGTTTCCCTTTACGAGGCCTCTCGGGGTAGGCTGGGGGTCAGGCTTCACTCTGGAGACGAGCATGTTATGGAGCCTAGCGAGGTCGAATCCCTCCTAGAGATTACGCCACCTTACTTCTGGAAGCTCGCCAAGATACCCATAGTCCTTCGGTATGAGAAGAGGGCCTCGGGTAGTGCTAGGTATGTGGTGCAGGGAGACAGTTGGACTAGGAGGCTAGTCGAGCTGATGGTTAGGGGCGAATATGGGCCCGAGGGCGTTAGGGAGCTTAGCGTGAGCGAGTTCAAGAAGCTCATTGCAAGATACAAAACGCTCTTCTTCGTCACATTATCTCCATAGCCGCTCAAGCTAAGCAACAACCCTTAACATTTTATCCTCTAAAGTCAAACCTCACTGGGCCTTGGAGGATAGGAGATGCTTAAGGAGAGGTTTGTTTGGGAAGTTCTCGCCGAGAAAGAGAAGCTCTTGGAGGGCGAGGTTAGGATCTGCGGCTGGGTGCATAGGATCAGGGATCTAGGGCGGGTAAAGTTCGCTATTATCAGAGATAGGAGTGGATCCATCCAAGTGACTGCCAAGAAGGGAGAGTCTCCTGACACAGTCCTAGAGACCATCGAGTCTCTAAGGCAGGAGAGCGTTGTATGTGTGGATGGAGTCCTCAAGAAGGCGCCTACAAGAGAGGGGGTAGAGGTTAAAGCCACCAAGATAACAGTAATAAACACTCCTGTAGAGCCTCTACCCCTAGAGGTGGAGGGGTCTGAGAAGGCCTCCCTCCCCACAAGGCTGAGGTACAGGTGGCTGGACCTAAGGAACCCAAAGATAACGGCTGTATTCGAGCTTGAGGCCTTCGTGGCCAGAGTCTTTAGAGAGTACTATACAAGCCAGGGATTCGTTGAAATATTCACCCCTAAGATAGTGGCCGCTGGGACTGAGAGCGGAGCCGAAGTGTTCCCAGTCCTCTACTTCGATAAAACCGCGTTCCTAGCTCAGAGCCCCCAATTCTATAAGCAGTTCGCCGTTATAGCGGGTCTCGAGAGGGTCTTCGAGATTGGCCCAGTGTTCAGGGCGGAGCCCCACCACACTTCGAGGCACCTGAACGAGTACCACAGCCTAGACATAGAGCTTGGTTTCATCGAGAGCTTCCATGACGTTATGGACTACGTGGAAGGATTCATAAGGAGCCTGGCAGGGAGAGTTGAGGAGGAGCCGGCCAGAAGGGCCCTCGAGACATACTCTGCAGAGCCCCCAAGGCTGCCTGCATCTGGCATCCCTAGGATACCAATAGCGGAGGCCTACGAGATCCTGAGAGAGAAGTATGGCAAGGAGGTGGAGGAGGGTGAGGACCTAGACAGCGAGGGAGAGAGGCTAATGGGCCAGTACGCGAGGGAAGAGCTAGATTCGGACTTCGTATTTATAATCGAGTACCCTTGGAAGGTGAGGCCCTTCTACACTATGAGGATGGAGAGCAACCCAGAGCTGACCTACAGCTTCGACCTACTATATAGGGGGCTGGAGATCGTGACTGGGGGCCAGAGAGAGCACAGGTACCACCAGCTAGTCTCAAACCTGAAGGATAAGGGCCTTGAGCCCGAAGGCTTCCAGTTCTACCTAGACTTCTTCAAACACGGCGCCCCGCCCCATGGAGGGGCTGGCATGGGGCTGGAGAGGATAGTCATGCAGACCCTAGGCCTAGACAACATAAGAGAGGCAAGAATGCTGCCGAGAGACACTGAAAGGATAACACCTTAACCCTAGAGAGCCTGGATTGGCGGCGCTCACGCTAAAACCCCTCGAAGCAAAACACTAGAAACGGGAGCCGGGGTGGCCGAGCGGTCGAAGGCGGCGGGCTGCAGAGGGGGTGGGCCCGCGAGGCCTCCGGTAGAGACCCGTTAGATCCCGGGTTCGAATCCCGGCCCCGGCTCCAAGACATAAACCATTATTAAAGCCTCCCGCATTAACTTCAATCAACCACGGTGGAGCCGCGGTAGTATAGCCCGGCCCAGTATGCGGGCCTTTCGAGCCCGTGACCCGGGTTCAAATCCCGGCCGCGGCACCAAGGATCCTCCTATCATAATCACCTTTAGGATAGGATATGATAGCTTTGGGAGACGGAAACGTGTTTTTCCGCTGCGGGCTTTGAAGGAAAAAACTGATTGAAACTAGTTAAATTTGGTTTTAAGCTGGATAGGCTAACTCTGGGCTAGGGCCTTTTTAACTGCCTCTACAGCCGAGGGGTCTTCCAGGGTCGATGTGTCTCCTATCTCTCCACCCTTAAGGAGAGCTATCATGATCCTCCTCATTATCTTGCCGCTCCTCGTCTTGGGTAGTTTCTCGACGAAAATTATTCGAGATGGTACGGCTATAGGGCCTACCAGCCTCCTCACAACCTCTCTAACCTCCTCCTCTAGCTTCGGGGTGGGCTCGTATCCCTCCCTCAGCACCACGAACGCTACTGGGACCTCTCCCTTAACCGGGTCAGGCCCTCCTACAACAGCAGCCTCGCTTACCGCTGGATGTGCCAGGATTGCGTCCTCAAGCTCTATGGTCCCTATTCTATGGCCAGCCACATTTATTACTTCGTCCGCTCTACCCAGCAGCCAGAAGTAGCCGTCCTCGTCCCTGAGAGCGTAGTCGGCTGGGTAGTAGATCCATACTCCCTCCTCCGGCCGGCTGAACCTGGACCAGTAGGTCTTCACATACCTGTCTGGGTCTCCCCATATCCCCAT
This sequence comes from Aeropyrum sp., assembly GCA_015521685.1. Classification (GTDB taxonomy): domain Archaea; phylum Thermoproteota; class Thermoprotei_A; order Sulfolobales; family Acidilobaceae; genus Aeropyrum. The sequence continues at coordinate 2,516 of WANT01000037.1, read as the reverse complement.
CAGCATGCCAGGCCAAGGCCTCCTAACAACAAGCAAGCCCTTCTCACCTGGCTTAGCAGGCCTTCCATCGGCTGTGAGAACGTCAGCCACGATGCCTGGGAGAGGTAGGGTGGCGCTGCCCGGCTTCAGGGGTACCAGAGCCAGGCCTGGAGCAGGGCTTATCATAGCGGCGCCAGTCTCCGTCTGCCACCATGTGTCGACTATCGGAGCCTTACCTCCACCAACCTTCGTATAGTACCAGCGCCAGACTTCAGGGTTAATCGGCTCCCCAACAGTCCCGAGAAGCCTCAGGCTCGAGAGGTCGTGGCTCTCAACCCAATTGTCCCCATACTTTCTTAGTAGTCTTAGGAGGGTCGGGCTAGTGTAGAATACTGTCACTCCATACTTCTCAATCATAGCCCAGATCCTGTCGGGCTTCGGGTAGTCAGGCGCGCCTTCATACATTATCTGGGTCTCGCCATGCATCAGCGGGCCGTAGACTATGTAAGTATGGCCAGTTATCCACCCAATATCGGCCGCAGTCCAGAACACGTCTTCAGGCTTTGGATCCCAGTTCCACTTGAACACGTTGTACACGTAGGTCATGTAGCCGCCTACGCTGTGCATGATCCCCTTCGGCTTACCTGTCGTTCCGCTTGTGTAGAGTATGAATAGGACGTCGTCGGACTTCCTAGGCTCTGGCTTAACATAAGCCTTCTCCGGAGCCTCCTTCACGAGGTCGTGGTACCACATGTTAATGCCTTCAGACCAGCTTATATCGACTCCAGCCCTCCGCACAACTACGACCTTCTCCACTTTGAAGCCCTTCTCAGCAACAATGCGCAGGGCCGTGTCCGCCTCCTTCTTGAGCTCGACAACACGCCCCCTCCTGTAAAAGCCGTCCGCTGTGATCAGGACCTTGGCCCTAGCGTCGAGTATTCTATCCGCTAGAGCCCATGCACTGAAGCCGGAGAACACAACACTATGTATACCGCCTATCCTCGTCACCGCTAGCATTGAAATGGGGAGCTCAGGAATCATTGGCAGGTAGATTGTTACTGTGTCGCCTGGCTTGACTCCCACAATCTCCCTTAGAGCCCACGCAAACCTGTTGACCTCCCTATAGAGCTCGCTGTACGTTATTGTCCTCCTGTCCCCTGGCTCTCCCTCCCAGTGGTAGGCGACCTTGTTCTCGTATGGAGTGCCAATCCACCTGTCAAGGGCGTTGAGATTTATGTTGGTAACTCCACCCTTAAACCACCTATAGAACGGTGGCTGGGACTCGTCGAGGACCTGGTCCCAATGCTTTATCCACACAAGCTCCCTAGCCCTCTCATCCCAGAAGGACTCAATATCCTCGACACTCCTAGCGTAGAGGTTCTTGTACTCCTCTAGACTAGGATAGTACTTCTCGCCGAAGGGTAGAGCCTCCTCTGACAAACACTCACACCCCCGTCCCACATAAGTGGTCCTCAACTCTTAGACTCGAATCGGGCAGGAAAATAAACATTATACTAAAGTTTATAATAAATAATTTATGAGGCAACTAGAGCGTTCGATAATACAATTTACTCCCTAATCCTTCCTGAGTGGTGTCGTGTAGTTACTAGTGAGTGCGACTATCCAGCCTTCAAGGATTGTTACGCGCCTGGATCTGGCCCCCTATTCCTCCTCACTATCAGATTAATCGAAGCCCTCCTTAACCCGTTCATGAGCCGTTCTACAGTTGCCTCTTCCACTAATCGGGCTGTGGCGACATTTTCATGCCCGCCCACATCCTCTACTATTTTCATGACTTCTAGTTCCCCCACGATTGTCCTAGCCTCGCCTGCAGATGATCTGAGTATGAGGACCCTGACTCCGTCATCCCTCTCCACGAGAAGGGCTACGGGCCTCTTTATGATCTTGTGTATATGGCTGGCTAGAGCAGAGGCTCCTGGCCTCTTCCACTTGTTCCTAGCATCCACGAAGGCGACTAGCCCTATCTTCACAGCAGACATTGCGAGGTCTGTTGCTACTCTCCTGACTTCCTCGTCGGCCTCGCGTGACTCCTCCAGGCTTAGGTCCACTATGCTCTCCCCTACTCCGGGCAACTTTGTATTATCGAATGGTAGAGGGTTAGCTAGCCACTCTACATAACTCCTCCACACGTTTGGGTCTCTTTTTCTGTTGAGGGTCTTTGATATTGAGGCGGTCAAGTTTACTATGTTTTTTGACACTTGGCCGCCTATACTCTTACCCCTACCCTCTAGGACGGCGACGCCGTCAACAAAATTCCTCAGCCTCGGAGTCAGTCTTATGCCGGCGGCTTCGAGCGTATTCTTTACTATAATGGATGTTGGCATAACTCCGTAGAACAGGAGGATCCCCATCTCCTCCTGCAGTTCTCTCGAGTTCTTGAGGGTCGTATCGTGGTGGTCGAAGTATAGGGCGGAACCTGAGGGTTTCCCACACCTCTCTAGGTACGATTTCAACCCCTCCCTAACTTCCTGTGTGTAGGGTATATCCAGGATAACCAGGTAGTCTCCACACTCGAT
>WANT01000036.1 GCA_015521685.1 Aeropyrum sp. | reverse complement strand
TCGGCAGCCTTCTCATAGCCTATGATGGGGGCCACGAGGGTTATCAGGGCCTGGCTCTTCTCAGCCAGCTCTCTCATCCTCTCCCTCTTGGGCTCCACCCTCTCTACTACTAGGCTTGCCGTCTTCCTAAGCGCTTCGCCGAGGACCTCTGCCTCCCTAACGACTGTGTAGCCTGCTAGGGGGAGTCCCATGCTGAGCTCGAACTCGCCTAGCAGGGAGGCGTTGAGGACGGCGCTGTCTAGGCCGAAAACGTAGGATGAAGCCTGCATTGCCGCCTCTACCGTCACAGGATTGACCTTGCCTGGCATCATGCTGCTGCCAGGCACGGCCTGGGGTATCTCTATCTCGGATATACCTGTGAAGGGGCCGGAATACATTAGCCTCAAGTCCTGGGAGAGCCTCCACAGATCTACAGCTACCGCCCTCAAGGCGCTGCTAGCCATGAGCATGTCGGTAACTAGTCTCATAGCCCTGAACCTGCTGGCCGCTGGTCTTACAGGAACTCCGGAGACCTCTGAGAGCGTCTCCACAGCCTTAGAGGCGTATTCGGGGTGCGTGTTTATCCCTGTCCCAACGGCGCTACCGCCTAGGGGGACCTCGAGGACCTGGTTTAGAGCTGATTTGAGGAACTCCAGGTCCTTGGCGAAAGCGTCCCTATACGCTCCCATCTCCTGGCCGAATGTCACGGGAAGGGCGTCCCTCAGGTGCGTTCTCCCAGGCTTAACAACACTCGAGTACTCCTCTTCAAGCCTCCTGAGAGCCGAGATCATAGACTCCAGCGGCGGTATGACCTCCTCCGAGACTGCCTTGGCAGCGGCAACCCTTATCGCTGTGGGTATGACATCGTTGCTAGACTGCCCCATGTTGACGTGGTCATTGGGGTGGACTGGGATCCCGCCGATCTCGCTCGCCCTCTCAGCTATAACCTCGTTAACATTCATGTTAAGCCCAGTACCGCTGCCAGTCTGGAAAACGTCGACAACAATCTTATTATCGTGGAGGCCTTGAGCAACCTCCATAGCAGCCTTCATGATAGCCTCAGCACGCCTCTCATCGAGAAGCCCAACATCCCTGTTAGCCTTAGCTGCGGAATACTTAACGAGGCCAACAGCCCATATTATGCGGCGAGGGAACCTCGTGCCAGTGTTGAGAAACACCTTGACAGCATTCTCAACATACTTACCCAAGGCATACACCTCCAGCTTCCTAAATATCGGGAAGCGGGGGGCCCTCGACCGGGCCGCCACCCCATCGCCAGCCACTCTGGCGATAGGGTCGGCGTCGTCCAGCTATCTCACGGGGCCCCATAACTCCTTATCTAGTGGCGTGGAGGGAATATTGGCTTGAGAGGCGATTGGCGCCGCGTGTATTGCCTCAGATAATTAAAGTGCTCCATATAAAGACGAAGGCGGGGGGTTGGACGATATGCAGGGAGCAGTGGTTGAGGGTGATGTGAGGACGAGGGTTAGGGAGTTCTGCGTTGACGAGTATACGGACTACATGATCTACAAGTACCTTGCTTCTCTAGAAAAGTCGGAGCGCAACAGGGAGATTCTGGAGGAGATGTCTAGGCAGGAGTACTCTCACTACGAGTTCTGGAAGACGCTTCTAGGGGAGGATTGTAGGGTTGACATACCTAAGGGTAAGCTGCTGGCTATTAGGTTCTTCAGGAGGCTGCTCGGGGTTACCTTCACTGTGAAGCTCCTTGAGAGGCATGAGAAGGAGGTGATAGAGAGTTACAAGAAGTTTCTGGAGGAGCTTGAGGGTGAGCATAGGGAGAGGCTTGAGAGTATTATTGAGGATGAGCTGAGCCACGAGAAGAACCTTCTTGAGAGGATGGAGGAGAGGATAGTCAGGTATCTCGGCTTCATAGCCCTTGGCCTAGCCGACGCTATAATAGAGATTACTGGTGTCCACGCAGGCTTCCTGGGCGCTACCGCCACCACACTGGTCGCCGGCGTGGCGGGGCTCATCGTGGGCTTGTCAGCAGCTATATCTATGGCGGCAGCCGCCTACCTCCAGGCTAAGCACGAGGGTAGCGAGAGCCCGTTGCCCTCGGCAATAGCAACCGGGGTGGCCTACTTCATCGCCGTCATAATACTGGCTGCTCCATACTTTGTGACACACTCCAACATACTGGCCTTCGTCGCGAGCGTCATCCTAGCTGTGGTGCTAGTAGTGGTATTCGTCTTCTACAGTAGCGTGATAAACGAGTCGAGTTTCACCAGGGAGGCTATGGAGAACCTGGGCATACTCTTTGGCACTGCCGCAGCGGCGTACATATTCGGAGACATACTGGGCAGTATCTTCGGCCTGGAGGGAGTGTTTGGATAGCATAGGCACACTAGTGTGGGTGGAGAGTTGAGGACTGAGACCCACGTTGTTTTTAGCCTGGGAATAGCGGTTCTGGCTGCAAGCCTAATGAGTAGCTGGCTTCCAGGAACTCTAACCTGCATGGCCCCAACAATTCTGGGGGCCGCCGCAATCCACCCCATAATAGATGCATTATCCCACGAGGTAAGAGGCGGATATACCTCTAGGAGCCGCCTACTCCACAGCCTGGAGACTCTAGCTCCAATATCTGCCGCCGCGGGAGCCGTCGTAGGCGGACTAGCATCCCCTACCATGGCATGCGTTGGAGGAGGTGCAGCGCTCTTCCTTATCTCAGCACTAAGCCACCTACTCCTAGACTACCTCAACCCCGGAGGGGTGTGGATACTAGGCCGCAAGCTGGCCCTACCGCTGGGGAGGTGGGATGATCCTTTCCTCAACGGCGCGGCTAGCCTGGCGGGAGTGGCAGCCCTATTCGTAGGGCTCCTAGAGATGCTTGGGAGCTAGCAGTAGCCTGTGTGGCATGCCTCTAGGCCCGGCAGCCTGTTGAGGACGTAGAGGATTTCGTAGTGCCTCACATATGAGATGTCAGGTCCTGGGGTCTGTGCGAGGAAGCTGTAATCCCAGCTCCAAAGCCTCTGAGAGAACTCCCTAGCAAGTCTAGCTATAGGTGCCCGCCTGCGGGAAGCAATGACGGCGGCTACCCTAACAGAGGTGGAGAGCTGCTGCTCCTCCGCTACTTGCTTAAGCGGCCTCAGGTCTACCCTGTCCCTCAAACCTCGGGCCTCGGCCACGAAGCCCTTAACCCTAGGCTTCTCCAGATGGAGGGGCTTTGCAACTAGCCTTTCAGCAGGCCTCTCATACCTCTTGCTAACACGCCTATATCCTATGTTCTCAAGGGCCGACTCCGCGTCCCTCCTCTTGAACGAGGCGTCCCTAGCCCTGAACTCGTCCATTACAACAATCTCGCTAGACGAGGCTAGGAGGGGTAGGGCCCCGCTGGCAACTATAACTATGCTGAGCCCTGATTTGGCTAGCTCCGACGACATGTCGCTGAGCGGGTTTATGGTCCTCTTACCAGTAACCTCCTCAGCCCAAACATCTCTATGTATCATGTTGGTCGCCGTCTCGTCCTCATCTATAACGAAACCAGAAGCACCAGCCTCAGCAAACTCCTGGATCGAGGCTGCAATACTGGTGGCGCCGCTGGCGTCGCGGGTTGTGAAACACCTAACGTCGACCCCACCCGGCAGATAGTTGATGAATGGAGATACGTCGACGCAGGAAACCCACCGCCCGTTCTCGCTCTCAACGTAGACTAGGTCTGAGTCGCTAACAACAAGCTCTCTTCCATCCCCAGGTATGTGGTTCCAAACACCCCAGGATATCGCCTCAGCCAGAGTAGTCTTCCCGTGAAACGCTGGTCCAGCAATAGTAGTGACGCCCCTCCTAACCACCATCCCAGAGACTAATCTTCCTGTGGGAAGCTCTACCTCCAGCCTCAGGGAAGGAGGGCTCTCGAAGGGCACCGCCCCCTCAAGAGGCTCCCAACACCCCCCACACTTCCTTGGCAATATTGAGCCGTCGCCTACGAATGCTACTAAGCCTTCCCTCCTGAGCAGTCCTCTCAGGAACTCCTGCTCCACCCATGCCCGAGCATGCTCCGCGACTCGTCTAGCATCTAGATCTCTGAGGGCGTCCCTGAATCCCTTGACCAGCCTGCTCGTCAGTAGCTCGAGGGCCTCTCTACCCAGAACCCTCCTCCTCCTAGCTGGAAGGCCGACCCATACTCTGGCGAGGATCCTCCAACCCCCTCCTCCTAGCGGGCGGGCCTCTACGGCGCTTCTAGGTATCATTATTGGGGATGGTGTGGGGACCGCTAGGACTCCGCTCTTCCCCTCGCCCACACCCCTCATGGAGCTACGGGGCAGGGTTTTGGAGAGCTGTCTGTGGATTAGGTCGGCTAGGGGAATGGGCTCTATATCGACCCTCCACCCATCCCTCAGGACTGTGGAGATTTCTACGACGCTGGGAGGGGCAAAGGGGTCTCCTTGGACCTTCGTCACCTTCAGATGTACGCCGTCAACACTTTCTGAGGCTCCCCTGAGCTCGCTGTAGGACTTATAGCCACGCCCGTCGATCCTCCTAAGGATTGATGAAATATCATCCCTACTTATCACTAGACACCCACTGGGAGCGTGTAAAGCGGTAGCAATATATAGCGGCGGGCTTGAGAGCCACATAGCAAAAAGTATAATCCTAATAAGGAGGCTTGCCTGCCACCCTTCAGCTAGGTGGCGATTCTATGGTCATGTACGACGTTGTGGTTTCTAGGAGGCTGGTTGAGCCGGCGAAGGAGGTCCTCGCGGGCTATCGTGTAGCGGAGATGGGGGCAGGCGGAGATCCGTACAAGTGGAGCATGGAAAGGCTAAGCCGGGAGGGCGCTAGGGTTTTCATTAGCGTGTTCACACGTGTAGACAATAGCCTCCTAAACTCCGCGAGGGGGCTGGAGCTCATTATAACCACTTCAAGCGGCTACGACCACATAGACGTAGATAGGGCTGAGGAGCTCGGTATATGCGTGGCCAACCAGCCCGAGGTTATAAGCGAGGCGGTAGCAGAGTATGTTATTGCGGCGGCGCTGTCCTCCCTCAGGCAGCTGGTGTCGAGTACGAGATACGTCCTAGAGGGCCTCTGGTATCGAGGCGAGTGGCCTGGCAGGAGGGGAGGATTACTCTACTCGAGGACAATAGGGATACTTGGCTTGGGAAGGATAGGGAGTATAGTGGCGGGTAGGTTCAAGGCCCTGGGAGCGGGCCGGATCCTATACTGGTCTAGGAGGAGGAAGCCCGAGCTAGAGTTGTCGCTAGGTGCAGAGAAGGCTGGAAGCTTGGAGGACCTATTCAGGGAATCCGACATAGTAGTAAACCTTCTACCTCTCAACAGAGAGACTAAGGGTATAATCACGTACAGACACCTCAGCCTCCTCAAACCAGGCTCGATATTCATAAATGCAGGCAGGGGTGCTACGGTGGACGAGAAAGGGCTCCTGAGGGCGGCCGCCGAGAGGGAGGACATAACTTTCGTCCTCGACGTCTACCCAGAGGAGCCCATTGACCCAAGCCACAAGCTAGTAGAGCTGGCTAGAACTAGAGAAAACATAATACTAACCCCTCACATAGCAGGCTCATCCAAAGAATCACACCTACTAACCCAGGTCCTCGCATCCAGACAGGCACGGCTCTACCTAGAGACAGGGAACGTCTGGAACCCTGTAAACAAGCCATGCAGACAGTCGAGCGAAGGACCTCCACCTATCGAACGGCTCATAAGGGAGTATGCGTGGAACTTAGGGAGAACCACTAATCCTTAATAACCTCTAGAGCGAAAACCCCCTAAATGGCGGGAGGGCCCGTAGCTCAGCCTGGTAGAGCGCCCGGCTGATAACCGGGAGGTCGGGGGTTCGAATCCCCCCGGGCCCACCAGTCTGGAGCCCACGGTCAACAAGCTCTACCCTGCACATTTCCAGACATCATTTAAGCACACTTGACTTACTCCACTAACTCGGCAACTTCCATATGAGTCTTACTATACTGTTTATTAGGATTAACAACCTTACTTGCAATGCGTCCAGATACAATATACAGCGAGATCTCGATACCACCTTTACGAGAAATACGGCACATTACTACACATTCTGGTAAATATCGTTAGAAAAATTCTCTAGAAGAACATAATGCTTTATTTTGAGATTTATGATGACTAGTCAATGTAATAATATTTTATTTTCTTAAATTTAATACAATTATAATACGTTTAGACTTAGTTCCAGCGTGCTCCCCATCTTCCAGTATGGATGCCTCTTACCTATGATGTGTGATAGTTGTTATTATGAAAGCTTCTCGAATAACAGGATGACAGATGAGCATGGGTGAACAGCCCAAACTAGCTCAAGACTTGTAAGAGAGATAAATGGAGAGTGGGCTAAATTCTCATAGTACATAGTAGCTTTCCCCGATAGGTCAATGGGTGTCTTAGTAAACGGGGTGAGATCGTGGCTTACAGGGTTGAGGTGGATCGTGAGCCTGCTAGGTTGCTCAGGAGCAATAGGCTTCCAGGCGACGCCAGGATAAGGCTGGCCCAAGCAATAAAGGAGATGGGAGAGGATCCCAAAGCTGGGGACGCCAAGCACCTAAAGGGCGAGTACTATTGTCTCTGGCGTAGGCGGATAGGGGAATACAGGATAATATACGCTATTATCGAGTCAGAGGAGCTGGTTAGGGTAGTTGAGATATGCCACAGGAGTAGGTGCTACTAGCCCTTTGACTCGGCAGCCAGTTCCTTGAGCTCTTTTATAAGATCATCTATAGGTATGCCCGGCCTCGAGGCCCTCCGCCTCAACTCCTCTGGGCTATGACAGGGGGACTCCCTGCAGCTATCCTTAACCAATAAGAGGCCACCACTACCTACTGTGTTTATCTATGGTTTATAAACGGTGGATGAGAGTCAAAAGGTGAGTGGAGAACACGCTTCCTCATTAACTTCAAATACCTGTTTACTTTTATAGACGAAGCTGTCTACACCCTAGTTGGCAGGGATAAGAGAATTCTCCAGCTAACAATTTGTTCCTTACATGTAAGTAACCGATGGTTAGGAATAGATTATGAAGCCTTATCCTGAGGGGCTCTAGACTCTCGGTGTCGTAGTTGAATCTAGTTGATAACCGGGAGGTCGGGGGTTCGAATCCCCCCGGGCCCACCAGTCTGGATCGAAAGATACGTTGCAGCGAAGCTTAATTCCTTACTATCTTAGACTGCTTGGTATTACTATGTAGCACACTCCTAACGATGGGTTTGAGGGGAATATGGTGTGTTTGGGGGTGGTTGGGGCTGGCTTTCGATAGGACGTTGGATAACAGGATTGGGGCCCTTGATTCCTCTAATAGGGCTGTGATATTTTCTGATGTTCTGAATGCCGTTGATGGGTTTGTAGCTGCCGTCACAGCGTCCCTAGTGTCGGGTGATGAGAGGCTTCTGGCTGTGGCTCAGGCCGAGCTGGAGTATATTCTGTATGAGACTGCTCCTCTGAGGGATGTCGAGGGCTCGCTGGAGGTCTTAGGCGATGGTGGAGCAGGTATCTACGAGGTCCTAGTGGCTCTGGGTCCTGAGGGCCTTAGGGAGCTGCTACTCGCTAGTGTAGAGGCTCTCGAAGGCTATGGGAGGCCTGACGAGTCACTGCTGGGAAGGCTAGCCAGCGTCTACGGGTGGGAGGTTGACCCGTCTTCGCTTGAGCCTAGGCTATCGGCGAGCTGTGTTATCCTGAGCGTGGCTTCATCGTTCCTAAGGGAGCTTGTTAGAGGCTAGTCCTTCCTCGCAGTATTTAAACAATATTTAAATCGAGCAACAGCTACTCGATACTTACGGCTCTATGTGGGAGTTGATCTTAACACTCGAGCCCCACCTAGGATAGCGGTGGGGCCTGTATTGGGTAGAAAAGTGGCTATCGTTGGAACAGGCCACGCCAAGTTCGGCGTCAGGAGCGATGTGAGCATCGCGGAGCTGGCTTGGGAGGCTATAAAGGAGGCTGTTGGGGAGGCTGGAGTCGAGCTGAAGGACGTTGATCAAGTGGTTGTGGCTAATGTTGGCGGCTGGAGTAGCGAGTATCTCTCCAGCGTTGTCCTCCTAGAGTATGCTGGCATAAGCGGAAAGCCTGTCTACCGCGTCGAGGCTGCCTGTGCCACCGGGAGCGCAGCGATAAAGGCTGCCCATGATGCAATCGCCTCAGGAGAGGCTGATCTGGTCCTTGTGGCTGGAGTTGAGAAGATGAATGAGAGCCCAACGCCCGTGGTTGTGGAGATGATAGGAAGGGCTGGGAACTACTTCTGGGAGTTCGAAAACTTTGGCCTCACCTTTCCAGGCTACTATGCATTGTATGCGACTGCATACATGAGCGAGTTCGGGGCGACAGAGGAGGATCTCTGTAGGGTTGCTGTTAAGAATCACCACTATGCTAGCATGAACCCGAAGGCCCACTTCCCTAGGGCCATAAGCCTGGAGCAGTGCCTCCAGTCGAGGTATGTTGCGTGGCCGCTCAAGCTCTACGACTCGAGCCCAATCACAGATGGAGCGGCAGCTGTAATCCTGGCTAGCGAGGACCTCGCTACCAAGCTAACAGACTCCCCTGTGTGGATAGAGGCGATAGGTATGTCGAGCGACACTAGCAACCTAAGCAAGAGGCCAGACTTCCTAGTGCATAGGGCCAGCCTGTGGGCCGCTGAGAGGGCTTTCAAGAAGGCAGGTATAGTGAGGGAGGGCTCGTACAAGCACTTCGACTTCGCCAACGTCCACGACGCATTCACGATAGCCGAGATACTAGCCTACGAGGCCCTAGGGTTCGCCAAGCACGGCGAGGGCTACAAACTCGTTAGGGAGGAACAGACCTACATAGGCGGCTTAATACCGGTTAACCTAGACGGAGGCCTCAAGGCCAAGGGCCACCCCATAGGGGCTACCGGGGTTAGCATGGCGGTGGAACACGTGAGGCAGCTGCAGGGCAGGGTAGAGAAGGGGAGGCAGGCGGAGATTAAGAAGGGGAGGAGTCTAGCTCACAACGTCGGCGGCACCGGGCATTACGCGTTTGTCACGATATACAGCTTGGAGAAGCCCGGATCCTAGGATGGGGGGTGATTGTGTGTGAGCCAGAAGAAGCTCATGGATGAGTTCATGGCTCAGGTCGAGTCGTTCGTCGAGGAGATGAAGAGGAGCATGGGCCTTCCAGTGTTGCTGGACCAGAAGTCTGGCGCCGCACTATGGTATGACCAGAGGGAGCTCAGGATAAGGTTCACGATAAGCATAGAGAAGATCAGGAGGTTTTTCGAGGCGCTGGCTGAGGGGAAGCTACTGGCAACTAAGTGCGTGAAGTCGGGCAAGATCTACTTCCCACCGCAGGTGGACTGCCCTGACGATCCTAGCAGCGAGATCGAGTGGGTAGAGCTTCCTAGGGAGGGCACTCTCCTCACATACACCGTAATAAACACAAAGCCCTACACCTTCAGCCACTACCCAGACTACGTAGTCGGTATTGGGAGGCTCGCTGAGGACCTCAATGTGCTGGCCTGGGTTAGGGGAGACCCGAGCAAGCTTAGGAGGGGGATGAAGGTCAGGCTTGAGGTTGTTAAGAGGGAGCCAGAGGGCTACTACACCTATGAGTGGGTGCCAGTAGAGGGGTAGTTAGGCACAGCAGGGGGCTTATAACCTATACTTCAGCCCTTAAGTACAATCCTTTTTTGCACCCCTCATCAATCCTGGAATAAGCCTCAAAACTGTACTCGAACCTCCCGAGTATTGATGAAGCAAGCCAATCCTCCACACGCGAGGGTCTCGAAGGTATTATACCAGTGTAAACCCCCTTATCCCTATGAGTCCTAGCCTCGTCCAGCCTAGGATAGTAGAGCACCTTATGGCTACCCATGCCCCCAGCCTCTACGACTATAAGTGGGAGCTCTCTTAGAAGTGGCCTAGAGCCCAGGGTATTCGAGTATTCTTCGTCAGCCTCGAGGAGAATAGACGCAGCCTCACCAAGGCCAAGCTGCTCTCCGCTCTCGTCGACGTCCAGCAATACAGTGGTATGCAGGCCAGAGCAGAGATTCAAGTATATCCTGTGGACAACGCTAAGCGGCTTAACACCCCTCCACCTACCGGGCACGGTGACCGTCCCCCCGAACCTGTAGAAGCTCAGCATGCTGGCCGACCTGGCCGTGTACACGCCGCTAACTCCGGGTATGTAGTAAACTCTCACTCCAGCCCTCGCAGCCTCAGCGTAGAGGGATGAGTGAGTCGTTGCGGCAAGGGGGTCTCCAGCAGTAACAACTGCTACGCTAGACTTCGAGGCGAGCTTTACGATTTCGCTTGAACCGGCCTCCAGGTCCTCCCTGCTGGCGGGTGTAACCCTGCCCTTAGTAACCCTCGCCACGGAGTCGAGTAGCCAGCTAGTGTTTGGCATGGTGTAGGTCTCCACGTAGACGAGGTCGCATTGGGAGACAGCCTTCAAAGCCTCCTCTGTAGCTTGCCCAGGCATATATCCCCAGCCAACTAGATAGAGGGGCATCCAGACTCAGGCCTCCCTCTCCATCCACTCTGCAAGCCCGGATCTAGGCCTAATTCTCATAGGAATTAAGTGGCTGCCATCACAGCTGCCTGCCTTGAACCATTCAGGCCCGCTGAGCCCCTCTCTGCAAGTAGCGTATTCAAGCCCTAGCTTTCTCGCCTCTGAGACGACTGGTTCGAGGAGTGCTTCTCTATCATCCCTAGGCAGGTACAGGTAGCCGTGAACCCACACGCCCCTCCTAGTGTAGAGCCTATAGATGGACTCTCCCTCAGGCCCCATTACCCTCCTAATACGGGCCAGGCTATCCCTTCTAGCCTTGAATGTGCTGGTTATAATCATCCGGGCACCAAGATCGGCTACAATGGATACCAACTCCCTTATCTCGTGGGGATCGTCGTTTACATAGGGTATTATAGGGTCTATCCTCACGGCAATGGGAACCCCCGCCCTAGAAGCTTCTCTAGCTGCGGATAGCCGTTCGCCCTGAGAGGGGGCACCACTCTCGACTATCCTTAGGACCTCGTTAGAGTCTAGGCCTGTAATAGTTGGTGTTACAGCCACATTGCCTGAGGCGATAAGATCAAGGTCCCTCCAGGCATATAGCGTCCCTTTCGTTGTTATCAATATCCTAAAACCTTCCGGAATCAGCCTCTCAAGGATCCTCCTAGTAACCCCAATATTCTCTTCTACCTCGGGGTAGGGGTCGCTGGAGGTCCCGATATTAATTATAGATCCTGGAGGTATCTTAGCTATGTCCCTCTCCAGGCGAAGACTGGCCGCCTTTTTGGGTGTCGAGGGCTTCACCCCTATGTAGGAGGTTGCGTAGCAGTATATGCATTCAAAGCTACAACCCGTGTAGGGGTTTAGACTATATTTTATAGGGCAGTAGCATAGAGGGCTGTTCCAGGGGTCGAACACGCTGAGTATTGAAAGCCTTAATCTCCTCGCAGAACTGCCGCTAGCCAACCCGGCTCACGGCCCCACTGCACCAATTTTACCTGCAAAACAAAATTAAAGTCAAGAGTGGAAAGACCTACGCCCAGATAGTGGGACCTCGTGAGCCGATGAGGATCGATGGGCAGTCCTACCCAGGGATTGGGGTGACGAGCCCCTGTAAGTAATTGTCTGAGGCTCAAATTAGGTGTTGCCAAGGACTCCATGCACGGTTTTAAGCCCCCCACGCACAAGTATCAACCCGGATCCCGGGGGGGTGTTGAGGCTTAGTAAAATCGCTGGGGGGCGCTGTCTTTGGGCTGGCCACGGGCTGGATCCTAGCTGTAACTGCCTTCATAGCAATGAACGTCCTTGGGGTTAGTGCAAGCCCCACAGCCATAACAGCCTCCTTCGCCCTAGGTGTAGTACTAGGGTATCTGGTTTACATAGCGCTACTCAGATGGTTCGCGGGCAAGCTAGAGGAGCTGGAGAAGGAGATGAGCGCTCCGCGCTACTCCCCGGGCGTCATTATAACTAGGGATACTCTAGAGAAAGAGCCGTTCCTAGCAGGCTCCAATAGAGGGCTTATAGTAGAATCCGAGTTCTCGGAAGCGGAGGAGGCTGGTTTAGAAGGGGAGGGCGGAAGTTCCAGCGAGTACCTAGATGGGTATGACAAGCTGGAGGACAGCCTCTTCAAAGTTTGGGCTCTTGTGAAGACGATAGTAGATAGGACGCTCGGCCCTAACTATAATGTAGTGCTGACAGTTGTCGATGGAGGCGTCCCGATAGCGGTCTATCCTGAGGATGTAATAGCATTTATCGATGACGACCACATAAACGACTATGGCGTTATAGTAGAGGACGGGAGCGTCTACTTCAACTTAAGCCTAACCACATACAAGGCATTGGTAGAAATTGTTGAGGATGGAGAGAACGCCAAGATAAAGACTATCATGCAAGCCAGGCTCCTATACTCTCTAGTCAAGGAGCTCAGCAAAGCAGCATCAATGGAGGACAAAATAGCCGCATACATCTCCTACAAAACTATAATTAGTATGATTCAAGGTGAGGTCCTCAGAATGGAGAAGAACATACTAGATAGAATGCCCTTCGAGAGCGAGGACCTGAAAAGAAAGATCAGAGAACAGCTACGGATGGAAGAGGAATTCGTCTCGAAAAAACGCTGACAGTCCAAACCCATATGTTAGCAAACCCCCTCCCTCCACTATAGCCTAGTAATAAAGCATAGTGTATACTCTATCCAGATGTGCACTCTCTGAACTAGAAGCCTCAAGTTGGCTAGCATTTACTTCCATGCTAGAATAGGGTTAGATCAGCGTTTACTCTAAACCGGTCCCGAAGGAGAAGGTTTACATTATAATAACAATGCTCAGTGTCAGCCGGCCTCCCGGGCTCGTTGGGGGTGAGCTTAGCCGCGACACTTCCTCACGAGAGTTGATACCAAGAGCCTTTCTCGGCATATAGCCCGCAATTCATCCCCCGGGAGGCCAGCCAAATACTAATGTAGTCAGCAGGGGGTTATTGGCTAGCGATTTTGGCGGCATTTGGTGGTTAGCAGGGTCAGGGAGTATTTCTTCAAATCTGGCCAGATAGGTACTGGTGGACTTTAGCGGCGGCGTCCAAGCCTGACTTCAGAGCCTTCCCTATGAGGCTGGGCCCGTGCCGCACGTCTCCAGCTGCAAATACTCCTGTCCTCGTAGTCATGAAGTTCTCGTCAGTCTTTATGGAGCCGTCAGGGTTGAGCTCTATTCCGCAGCACCCGTTGCTGAATGGTGGTGTAGGGACTTCACCTATCGCTAGGAGGACCCAGTCGAACTCGGCTTCAAACTCGCTCCCTTCAACAGGGACAGGTCTAGGCCTTCCGCTGTCTCCTGCTTCAAGCTTCATTCTAATGAGTCTAACTATCCTCTTACCGTTTTCCTCGTAGAATTCGATGGGCTGAGTTAGCTCCCAGGGCTCGGCTCCCATCTTCACCAGTCTCTCGAACTCGTTTTTCCTCATGGGAGCGTAGTCTCGCGTCCTCCTATAGCTGAGGACTACTTTCTTCACCCCGTCCTTGAACTCGGGATAAGTTAGGGGGACGTGTACAGCATCTGCTGCTGTTAGCCCTCCGCCGACAACAAGGAGGGTTCCGCTAACTTTAGGCACTTTTGCCCAAGGTAGGTAGCCGTATCGAGCTAGATGGACCTCCACTAACCAGTCAGCCGCTGGGACCACCCAAGGAAGGTCCTCGCCGGGAGCCCCCAGCTTCCTGGGCTTCCAGGTCCCCGTTGCAATTAGGACAGCGTCGCTGGAGTTAATTATCTCGTCAAGGCTTATGTCCTTGCCAACTTTTGTATTGAGCATTATCTTTACTCCGCCCTCCATGAGCTCCTTGACGCTCTTCCTTATATTGTCCTTGGGTATCCTGTCGTCGGGTATTCCAAACATCATCATGCCTCCCGGCTCGGGAAGCATCTCATAAACTATTACATCGTGGCCCCGGCACCTGAGGTAGCCCGCCGCACCTAGGCCAGCGGGGCCTGCACCGATTATGGAGACTAGCTTGCCTGTCGAGGGTGCTATCTCCTTGCATCTAAGGAACTTCACGCCACACACCCCACAGTACATGCTCGAGTCTACGTCGTGTTCTTAATCCTCATTTGAGGATATAGTCATGGGGTTTATAATGGAAGGCAGGAGCAGCTAGACCTAACCTAAGGCTCAAGTATATCCTAGGGGTATTTTAGTATTTACAGGCTGGCTAGGAATCTCATCAGCCTAATATTATATACAGGTATTGCTAGGAGAGGATTGAGGACCATAATTCTCCAAACCATCAAGGCCCTTTTGATGGAGGACCACATCTCATCGCTGAGAGACTCTCGATAAGCTCGGAGGGCGGCCTGAACGAGATTGTATCTATTGAGGGATGACAGGACTAGGGCTGTTGACGCGAAGACCAGTATATCCCACGCTGCCCTCTCACTAGTGAAAGCACTTGCCTGCTCTAGATCAACAAGCCACAGGTCCTCACCATCATATATGAAGTTGCCGGGATTGGGATCGCCAAGAGCAACACCTAGCTCTTCGTGTAGGCTGGCTAGTCTAGCGCCCGCGAGGCTCCAGGCCTTAGGAGCTTCCGTATTCGCTAGGGGCGAGCCATCTACGTACTCTCTAAGTAGTCTTGCCTTGGGCTTAGTACAGTACGCCAGGAACCTAGGAATACTGAATCTATCCTTTAGGACGTTGTACCACTCCAGCTCGTTCTCGAGCCTACCGACAGAGCTATATATGTACCTGTATACAGGAGAGTAAGGTATTGTGACTACCCACTTAAATAGCCTCTTAGTATAATCCTTTATCACAGCCCTCCCATGCCCGCACTCGCATATCAGGCTTGAGGTTATCATTCCAGAGGACTTACACTGGCATAGCTTAGCCACATCCTCTATTCTTCCGCAGTCCTCCTGTACTTCGAGAGGTCTACTCCCCAGCCCAACCCCCTCCTCCAGACGGGCCTACCCTTGCAGTCCCTAATCTCAACAACTCTGTGGAGAGGTATTGAATCCCCGCTCTTAAGGTGAATGGCCCACTTGTCAACCCTCTCTACAGAACCCAGCTGAATCTCCACAATACGCTCCCCGACGCCCTCAACCCTGTGACGATAGGCAATCCTGAATTCCTCCCTGGCGATGCCTGGATAGTGTATGATCCTCCTGACTGCCTCGTATATATCGCTCCTCCTAGGCAATCTCGAGAAGTCACCCACACAGTAGTTTCAAAGACTCATCTAGAATTTCTACCCGGGAGATGCCGGAAACATGTGTAAACCCATTGTTGGCTATACCCCTCCACATGTAGGCAGCACTATCAAGGAACCTTTCCACCCGGCCTCTATCCACATTGCCTGTAAGCGAAAATACAGTGTTGCCAGAGCATCTATCCGAGCCGTAAACAACAACAGGTTCACCTAAGTCTCTCCAAAGTAAGCGGGATAGGCGGTCATGTGCAAACGACTTGTAGTCCAGCCTGACAACCATGAGATCATTGCACATGCCAGAAATAGATGCCTTAGCCTGTGCTAGGAGAGAGTTGATCTCGAAATCCATCTGAGCCCTAAGGCTGGCCAGCATTGCGTCCTCGAAGGTCGACTTTGCCGGCTCGGCTGTGTCATAGCTGAGAAGCCTGGGGTACCAGGCAGCCGCGTTCATGTTGCAGGATTCCCTTATCGAGCCTAGGTTGGAGGCGACGGTCTCGGGTATCCAGAAGTCCTCCTCGGGGTCTAGGCCAGCGCTCTCCATGAAGGATCTGTAGTTCTTTGAGGTTAGCGATGCTCTCCATGCCGTGTCTACAATGCTGGCGGCAGCCATTACAGGATGGTAATCTCCTGTCCCTACTGATAGGGCGGCGTCTAGACTCTCCGACGGCTCAACCCCTTCCAACACTATTACTCCAGGCGGTGGCTTCTGCCCAGGGTAGAGTATTGCGAAGCTCCTGATGCCAGGCATGCCAGGGCTCTTTGGCACTACACCAACATAGATAATGGTATCTCCATGGCCTGCGTCAGAGTCCACTTCCATCCTAGCGACGGGCTTGAGGACTGCTGACTCCCTGGCTTCGGCGTTCATGAATCTGAGGAGGTGGTATGCCGTTATGATGCCGTCAGCACTAATATTATAATATATTGTAACATCTCCGCTTCTCTCGAGCTCCCTGAGAAGTATCTTAAAATCTCTCGATACTATGGTCACTTATCGAGTCACCCACCTTTGTTTAAAGTTATCTGGATTGAAAATAGGTTGGCGATCCATGTTTCCAGCAAAGCAATCGAAGGCGTAATTATAATAGACTCTAGGATATAGCGATGAATACACCACAATTGACTGATGGAGTCGAGCTTTACGGGGTGAATAATAATGATGCAGAAAGCTGAGGACAGCAGGTATGTCGTTGAAAGGATCAAGGTCAAGGGGATGCACTGCGCAACCTGCGGGATAACAGTTGAGAAGGCGCTAAGGTCTGTGAGAGGTGTGGTGGATGCCTCGGCGGACCCTACGTCGGGAGAGGCCATAGTCAAGTATGACCCTAGCCTGACTAGCTTCAAAGATTTCGTCAAGAGCATAAGGGCGTCTGGCTACGACGTCCTGCTGAGTGAAGCTGTAATAGCTGTGGATGACCTGTCTAGCGTGGACGACGAGAGGGTTGTGGAGACGAAGCTCTACGAGGTAAGGGGTGTAGCCGAGGTCTATGCTTCTCATCAGAATAAAACTGTAGTTGTTCGCTTCAACCCGGAGTCAATCTCGGCGGAAGAGATAGTTGAGAGCCTTAGGCGTATGGGCTATAAAGCTAGGCTGGCGAAGCCGGGAGCAATAGTGACGGGGGAGGAGGAGGGTAGAAGCCTTCTCATCTCGGGGGTCGCTTCCGTTGGCGCGGCTCTACTGTACTACGTGCTTTACGCGGCTGGCGAGCTCCTAGGTGTAGAGCTGGCTAAATCCATCCTCCCCATCTACGGGGCAGTCTCTATGGGGCTCATATTAGCCTTCCCAGGCAGGAGGTTCATCATAGGGGCTTACAGGAGTCTCAAGGTTATGAATCCTGGTATGGATGCTCTGGTATCCTTGGGCACGATATCCATCTACCTCTACAGCCTAGCCGCGACCCTAGGGATTATCGAGGGGGAGCTCTACTATGAGGGCGTTGGCTTAATCATAGGCTTCGTCCTAATAGGCAGGTATCTAGAGAACAGGGCGAAGAAGGGGACTAGGAGCGCTGTGGAGAGCCTCACCAAGCTGGCTCCAAAGAAGGCTAGGGTCCTCAAGGGCCGGAGTAGGGAGGTCGAGGTTGACGCGTCTAGCCTCAAACCCGGAGACGTGATAGTCGTTAGGCAGGGAGAGAGGATTCCCGCTGATGGCATAGTAGATCGTGGGAGGGCGTTCGTAGACGAGAGCGTATTCACAGGAGAGCCTATACCTGTGGAGAAGAGGCCGGGCGACCAGGTTCTTGCGGGCGCCCTTGTCACTCAGGGATGGATACACGCTAGGGTTACGAGAACCCCGGGCTCAACCATGCTAGACCACGTGGCGAGGATGATAGCGTATAGCCAGGCTTCTAAGATGGCGATCCAGAAGCTGGCTGACAGGGTGGCCGGCAAGTTCTTCTGGATTGTCTCGGCCATCGCGGTCTCTACAGGAGTTATATGGTTTATAGTCTCTGGTAGCTTGGAGACGGCTGTAATAAGGTCCGCAACAGTCCTGCTAATATCGTGTCCCTGCGCCCTAGGCATCGCTACTCCAACAGCCACTACGGCAGGCATAGGCGTCGCAGCTAGGAATGGGATACTGGTTAAGAATGCTGCTGCGATGGAGAAGCTGGCGAAGGCCACCACAGTAGTCTTCGACAAGACGGGGACGCTGACTGAAGGCAAGCCATCTGTCATAGCAGTCGAGCCCCTGGGAGGAAACGGTCTGGACAGCAAGGAGATTTTGTCGCTGGCCGCTTCTGCAGAGAAGTACAGCGAGCACCCTCTAGGGAGGGCTATTGTCGAGGAGTACACGAGAGTCTTCGGATCCGGGCCCAGGGATCCAGAGGAGAGTGAGGTCCTGCCCGGGCTGGGAGTTTATGCTGTAGTAGACGGGCGAACGGTAGTTGTGGGGAGCGAGAAGCTGCTCAAGGGGTTCGAGATAGAGGTTAATGGGAATGCCGGCGAAGCTGTTCTAAAGTATGCCTCTAAGGGCGCCACCGTTGTGTACGTGGGCATAGACGGGAAGCTAGCGGGCCTTATAGCGATTGCTGATAGGATAAAGCCCGACGCCAAAGAAACCATAGCGCTACTCAAGAAGGAGGGCCTGAGGGTGGTCTTACTTACAGGAGACGCCAAGGAGACGGCGCTAGCGGTTGCTAGAGAGCTTGGGATAGACGAGGTTAGGTATAGACTGTCTCCAGAGGACAAGGCTGAAATAATTAGGGACTATCAGAGGAAGGGCGAAGTTGTGGTGATGGTGGGAGACGGTGTCAACGATGCTGCAGCGCTCTCGAGGGCTGACGTGGGGATCGCTGTATACAACTCCACGGAGATAACTGCTGAGGCGGGTGATATTGTCCTCATGAAGGGAGGACTCAAGAGGGTGCACACAGCCTACATAATAGCCAGGAAGACTTTGAAGACTATAAAGCTGAACCTTGTATGGGCGTTCGCATACAATGTCCTGCTGATACCTGTAGCTGCAGGCGCCTTCGTGTGGGCGGGAATAACGCTGAGGCCTGAGATGGCGGCCGCCGCAATGGCACTCAGCAGCATAACTGTGACAGGCATAAGCTACTCTCTATCGAAATGGAACCCTCGTGGGGCGGGCGAGATAGGAGGAGATGCAGCGGAGGCTAGCCCCCCCTCAATCCCTTCCTCCCCTAATCTTCAGGGTTAGGAGAACATATGCAAGGGAGACAATGAATGATATGAGTATTAGTATTGAGGCTATCGCAGATAGATAGCTGAAGCTAGAGTACTCCGTGAGCCCAGGCCTCCTAGCCCTATTCCACACTAGTATAGGTATGGTTTCCAGGCCAGGTCCTCTCGTGAATAGGGTTTTTATGAAGTCGGTGAAGCTGAGGAGGAATGCCAGGGAGGCTGCAGCCAAGATTGCAGGCAGGGCTAGGGGAAGTGTTACCGACACGAAAGCCCTCACAGGACTCGCTCCGAGAGTTCTCGCAGCCTCCTCAAGCCTCGCCCACTTCGAGAGTGCAGGGCTAGCAATTACGTATACATATGCAATATTGAATGCTGTGTGACCTATAATCACTGTTAGCATGCCTAGATCGAAGCCTAGGAATGTTAGGAAGAGTAGCAGTGCGGCCGCCTCAGCTATCTCTGGAAGGACTAGGGGGGGATACATTAACATGTCCACCACACCCCTAGCCCTAGCGCTCCTCGACGCCATCCCAGCCATAACACCGAGAACGAGGCTTGCAGCCATGCTCGAGAGCGCTATAACCACAGTATTGTAGGCTGCTGAGGCCAACCGCTCGTCACTCATCATCAAGTAGTACCATCTCGCTGTTAATCCTTCCCACCTACCTATGAATGGGCTCCCGTTGAAGCTCTGCAGGACTATGAGAGCGAGAGGCAGATATAGTACAATTAATGTGATGTAGGTCGCAGCCTTAGTTAGGCTCGGCACCGCTACTTACCCCAAAACCCTGTAGACCCTCCTAAACACGAGGAATGCGGATAGCGAGCTAGCCAGTGTGACCAGCAAGGTAAGAGCGCTGCCCAGATCCCATCGGTCGCCAGAAAGTATTAGATAGTATATCAGGCTACCCACTGTGAAGCCTGTAGTTCCTCCAAGAAGGCTTGGAACTACATAGTCTGTGAGGCTGAGTAGGAACACAATAACGCCTCCAGCCGCAAGCCAAGGAGATGCGAGGGGAATTGTGATCCAGAGGTGTGCGCTAAGTTGAGAAGCTCCCATAGTCCTCGCGGCTTCAATCAGGCTATGCGGTACACCCCTCATTCCAGCGTATGAAAATATGATGGCTAGGGGCAGGTTGCCGTAGAGTAGTCCAAGGGTGGTGGCCGTCCACCCAGGCTTGATAGAAAGGAGGGACAGCAGGAGTTTCAGGCTGAGAGCCCTGAGTAGGATGTCTACTATAAAAGGAGCCACGAACAGGACAAGGAGTAGCGTTGCTTCGCCCCGGCTCGCCGAATGGACTATATAATATCCTACGGGTAGTGAGATGAGGAGGCTGGCTATGCTTACCGCCAGAGCTGAGAGGAAGCTCGCAACAATTATGGTATAGTATTGGGGCTTGGTTAGAACCTCTATATAGGGCCTTACGAGGCCTCCCTCGCCAGCACTAAAAACGGCGAGATAGGCTAGGGGGGCGTAAAAGAATGATAGTATGAATAATAGGGGTGGTATTGATATAGCTACGAGAGCCCCCCTAGCCAGCGCCAACTCCTCACCCCTCAACTATCCACGCATCCTCGGGCCTCCAGCGAACCGTAACCTCCTCCCCGATTCTGGGAAGCTTTTGGGCCTGTCTTCTGGGTATCAGTGCTCTAATCGTCCCATGCTCCCACTTAAGGTCTACCCTGATAACAGGGCCCTGAAAGACCACGTTCTCCACGGTAGCCCTAAAGCTGTTAGCGTGTGAAGCCGCATTAGGATCTAGAGAGATCTCGAGGTCCTCAGGCCTTATGACTGCGTATCTTCTCCTACTACTTCCGTTTACAGGGATTATGTTAGCGTCTCCGAAGAACATGGCGACGTACGTGTTGACGGGTCTGGAGTAAACCTCGCTGGGGGGCCCGGCCTGCACTATCTGGCCATCCTTCATAATAACAAGTATATCCGCAAGCTCCATGGCCTCCCACTGGTCGTGCGTAACGTACACCATAGTTATTCCTAGCTCTCGCTGCAGCCTCCTGAACTCCACTAGCAGCCTCTGCCTGATCTTTAGATCTAGGTGTGAGAGGGGCTCGTCGAGGAGTAGGACCTTAGGCTCGTAAGCTATAGCGCGGGCTAGGGCCACCCTCTGCTGCTGACCTCCGCTCAAATCCGTCACCTTCTTCGAGAAGAAGTCTCTAGGTGGGTTGAGCCCTGCAACCTCGAGAGCCCACTCAACTCTCCTCCTGATCTCTTCTCTAGACACGCCTCTAACCTTAAGGCCGAAGGCCACGTTGTCAAACACATTCATATGAGGGAATAGGGCTAGATCCTGGAACACGAATCCTATATCCCTTTTCTCGGGTGGAAGCCTAGTTACGTCTTCGCCGTCGAGAAGCACCCTACCACTGCGTGGGATGACAAGACCGGCAATGACCCTCAATAGAGTGGTCTTTCCACAACCGCTCGGGCCTAAAATAGCGGCTATCCTCCCGCGATCGACGCTTAAGGAAACACCTCTAAGTACCTCTTCTCCGCCATAGCCTGCGCGAACCATATCAAGCTCAATGCTAGAGCCCTTCAACACGCCGGGCCCCACATACGTATGTCACATTAGTCGTCTCTCAACCTTGGGAGGCTTCGCCAGGGGCATGGGATCGTCGATAAACATCATGGGTGATGGACCTGGGGGGTCTATCTCCTTCTCGAGTATGTATATAGTGCGGCTGCTAGCAGGACAACTATGACTGTGGCTGCGACGACTATTAGCGTGCTGTTAAGCTCTGACTCCGGCTGGGCAGCGAGTATCTTGGATCTAGCGTCCTCTATGAGCCTCTGCATCTCGCTGTCAAGCACAGGGCTTGGAATGAGCTTCACGTCGCCCTGCGGGTACACTAGTGGGTTCTCTAGGATATCCTTCAGCTCCTCATCATCCTCTGCTAGATCGTATAGCAACTCCTTCTTTATGGAGGGGGCGTACCATACCGCTTTGGCGTTCATTGCTGCTATCTCAGGCTCCAGGAGGAAGTTTATGAATCTTAGTGCATCCTCCACGTTACTAGCGTCCTTAGGTATGACCATGTAGTCAACCCAGAAGAGGGTGCCGTCGCTGGGGTTAACGAAACTCACGTTTGGATTTTCGTCTGCAGCTATTAGGGCGTCGCCGTTCCATGCTTGGGCGAGGCAGAGTTCCCCGTTCACGAGTCCAGGTATGTACTGGCTGGCCCCGTAGAAGCCAACGAGGTAGGGTTTTAGGTCTACTAGGAGATCAACCACCTTGTCTATATTCTCCTCGGTCCAGTATGACTTGTCTGTGGGGTCCATACCCAGAGCTATCATTCCCGCCTCTACTACTTCAGAGAACTCTGAGAGCAAGCTAATTTTCCCTTCATACTTCTCCATGTAAGCCCTGCTCAAGAACTCCTTCCAAGTCGAGGGAGGCTCCTCAACGCAGCCCTCCAGGTAGGCTATGCCTGTAGTCCCCCACATGTAGGGGACGGCGTACTCCTGGTTAGGGTCGGCGGGGTGAGAGGCTATCCTAGGGTCTAGATTAGCCAAGTTTGGTATTGAATCCTTGTCTAGAGGGGTTAGCAGGCCCTGGTCTATGGCAAGCCTCACGTGTGAGTGGGCTAGAATTATGAGGTCGTAGCCCCCGCCCCCAGCCTTAACGTAGGGCCAGGCTTCTTCAGCGCTTTCGTACTCGTCGTACACAACCTTGACTCCATACCTCTCCTCGAAGATCTCCAAGACCTCGTAGTCTATATACTCGCTGTAGTTCAGAACCTTCAGAACTCTGTCCTCGCCTGCACTAGCCGGTATGAGAGCGCTCTGGGGCGCGATTATCAGCGACAATAATATCGCTAAGGCTAGTATAGCTGAGGCTAGCCTCAAATGCAACACCCCCAGGACTTCAAGGACCCCCGGTGTATTTAAAAATTGGGTCACCACAACATAACACCGATGCAAAGCCTAGGCTTGTCTAGGGTATCTCGATGATGTGAGAATAGGGGGAAGCATTAATTCCAACAAGCCAGGAATTATTTAAAGTTAAGGAATATGGGCGGGCTGTGGAGAGCCGCTGTCCAAAGGCGAGGGCGGTAGGCCCTATGATGGAGGCGGGGTTTCCAGGTGCCTGTACCGGAGCCCGCCCCTCTACTATTTCGATAGTATCTCTACAGGTATCACTACTGGCTGGTTCTCGAGGGCCTCTAGATCCACGCCATCTAGCGTTTGTGCATCGCCAGGTAGGGGGACCTTCTCTTTGACCTCTCTCAAGGGTTCTACAGGGCCGTTGATCTTCTTCCTGAACAGCTTTAGCCTATACTTCAGGAGGAGGCTTCTAAGCCTCTGTATTGCTGCTGCAGGGTCAACCTCCTTCGGGCAGACAGCGCTACAGCTAGCCGCGAAGTGGCATCCGAACACGCCGTCAAGAGAGTCAACTAGCTCGAGCCTAACCTTGTAACCCTCGTCTCTGGGGTCTATTACGAAGCGGTATGCCTGGGCCAGCGCTTGAGGACCTAGGAATCTCGTGTCGCTCGCGAATATAGGGCATGCTGAGACGCATAGCCCACAAGCTATACAGAGGCTGTACTGGTAGAACTCTTCATACTCTTCCGGCGTAAGCCTGTATTCGAGCTTAGGATTCTCCTGCTCCTCTATATCCTCTCTTATCAGGTAGGGCTTAACCTTTCTGTGCTTCTCGAAGAACTCTGTGAAATCCGTTAGAAGGTCCTTGACCACCTTGAAGTTGTACATAGGCTCCACTCTCACCACGGGGTTATGGTTGCTGGCTACCTGGGCTAGCTGTGTCTGGCACGCCAGCCTGGGAGTCCCGTTTATGGTCATGCCGCAGCTTCCACACACGGCCATCCTACAGCTGTACCTTAGGGTGAGCGTGTGGTCCTGCTCCTCCTTTATCTTGAGTAGAGCGTCTAATACCGTCATGCCCCTATATGTCTCTATCTCGTGCTCCTGCCACCACGCCTTCCCAGTCTCAGGGTTATACTTTCTTATAACAACCTTAACCTTGCGAGGCGGAGGCCGCGTAGCCACCTTAGGGTCGAACACAGCCATACCCCCGACACCCCCTCACCCCGATATTAGACCCTCTATGGTTGGCGGCTCGACGCCTAATACTGAGTGTGTTGCTATTGCAGCGAAGACTATGAAGACTATTACTGCCGAGAGGTTCACTAGCCTGTCCCAAATCTCACCGTGATGTATCTCCAGGAGTATTATCCTGAGCCCGTTAACTCCGTGGAGTAGAGAGGTGTATGCTAAGAGTAGTAGGAGTAGTCCGAAGCTCTCGATCTCCCTATAGACTACCTCAGGCAGAATCGTCTCTACGAAGCTCTCCATGCCCCTGAGCCACGGTATCCTTGTGGCTAGGTGCCACGATACAAGCAACACTAGGAGGGCCCCGGTCACGTACTGCATTAGCTGGAGATAGCTTGATCTGGCCATTTAACACACCACCCCCCTAAGTGAGGAACATAACATATCCTAGCGCAAGCCATAGTATGATCCACAAGGCGAAGGTGACGTGGATCAAAGCCCTCTGCCGGCCTCTAAGGCTAGGTGCAATGTAGGGCGGCTTCGGCTTCTCAGGCCTGCCAATGCCCCAGGCTAGGGCCTCCACGAGTATTAGCCTCACCCCGTTTATGCCGTGGAAGAGCACTGCTCCCATGGCAAGGTAGAATAGGACTGAAGTGGGAGTTATGGCCTCTAGGTTTCTAACCTCCTCAAGATAAGCCTCCCACCCGGCCCTCGCGGGCACGTTAGTTGTTATGATGTGTATGAATATGAAGAACGCGGTTATGACGCCAGTGATTCTGTGCATGTGGAATGCTACCCTCTCAGGATTGTTCCAGAGCTTGAGTATGAAGGGGTCGATGAACGCCCTCCACCCAGGCCTCAGGTCTAGGTATTTCACGAGGTCCCTAACACTCTTACCCAATAGTCCAACACCTCCAGGCAAGTTACATATGGCGCACAAAACAACTCTATCCCAGACTATTGGAAAACTCGTTAGTCTAGTACTTCCTCTCAACGGGTTTCCAAGTCGTAATCCTAACCGGCTCGTAGAGTATTTTAACGTCGTCCTCGCCGCTGGGAAGTACTAGTGTGTGCTTCAGCCAGTTAGCGTCGTCCCTCTTAGGATAGTCTACCCTGTAGTGGGCGCCTCGGCTCTCAGCCCTGTTTAGCGCTGCCTTAGCTACAGCTAGTGCGGCGTCAAGCATGTTGGCGGTCTCTAGGGCGGCGATAAGATCTGTATTGTATATCCTGCCCTTGTCCTCAATATAAACCTCGTTCCTGAACATGCTCCGCAGCTTAATTATTGTTAGGAGGCCGTTCTTCATGCCCTCCTCGTCGCGGATAACATAGAAGTACTTGCCCATTGTGTCCCTCAGCTGCCTCTTTATCTGGTAGCTAGGCGTCCCAGACTCCCTCTTTAGGAGGGAGTAGACCCAGGACTCCTCGGATTCGGACCTCTCAGGGCTAACACCCCTAGGGGTTGGAGCCTTGAGGGCATACTCAGCTGCGAGGAGGCCAGTTATCCTGCCAGAGGTGAGGCATTCTGCAGTGCTGTTGCTACCGAGCCTGTTGGCGCCGTGTATGCTAGAGGCGGCAACCTCCCCCGCGGCGAATAGACCCTTGACCCAGCGTCCCTCCCCGTCTAGGACCCTATAGTAGCTGTCAGTCCTTATGCCCCCCATAGTGTAGTGGGCTACAGGCCTTACTGGCAGAGGCTCCTCCACAGGGTCTATACCAGCATATCTTATTGCAATCTCTCTAACCGCGGGAAGCCTCTCGTTTATCTTCTCCTCCCCTAGATGCCTGAGGTCTAGGAGCACGTACTCTAGGCCGGATACATCGTCCTTAAACCCCCTGCCCTCTAGAATCTCCCTCAATATACACCTCGATACAATGTCTCTGGGCGCTATTTCGGCCATCTTAGGCGCACAGTCCTTCCTCAGCATGAACCTCTCTCCCTTGTTGTTCAGTAGGTAGCCCCCCTCGCCCCGCGCACCCTCAGTTATTAAAATTCCACTCGGTATCAGCCCAGTCGGGTGGAACTGGAAGAACTCCGGGTCCTTGAGAGGGAGTCCAGCCCTCAAAGCCATGCCCCAACCATCTCCGGTGACTGTGTGGGCGTAGGTAGCGAAGTTGTACAGCCTGCCAGCACCGCCAGTAGCGATTATCCCTGCCTTCGCCTTGAAGAAGTAAATATCCCCATCCCTCGGGTTAATCGCGAATACACCTCTGAACTCTCCCTCGTCAACAGCAATATTCGTCACATACCACTCATCATACCTCTCCCACCCATCGTATTGGAGTAGCTTGTTGTACAGGGTGTGCATCTCGTAGAATCCCGTCTTGTCGCCTGCGAATAAGGTCCTCTTGAAGCTGTGCCCTCCGAACGCCCTAGTTGCGAGCCTACCATCTGGCCGCCTGCTCCAAGGCATACCCCAATGCTCTAGCAGTCTAACCTCCTCGGGCATAAGCTTGACGAAAATCCAGACAGCATCCTGATCAGCTAGGAAGTCGCTCCCCTTTATAGTGTCCCAGGCGTGTAGGGAGAAGCTGTCTCCCTCCTCCCTGTAGATGACAGCCGCTGTCCCGCCCTCAGCGCTTATGCTATGGCTCCTCATTAGGTGGATCTTGCTGATCAAGCCTACATCTATCTTCTCCCCATACTTCCTCTTGATCTCGACAGCAGCCCTCAGCCCGGCAATGCCGCTGCCTACTATAACAACGTCGTGCTCTATGACCTCGGGCTTGGTCACTTAGCTTTCCACCCCCGCGTCTCAGAAGAATTCTAATGGTATGTGGGGAGTATTAATCAGGGCTGATTCTGGGAGTTTAAGATTTCCTCTTCTTAACGCTCTCGATGTAGGATTGAAAGTCTAGAAGCTTATCCAGTTCGCTGGGGTCGCTTATTCGAACTTTGAATATCCATCCCTCTCCGTACGGATCCTCGTTTATAGTTTCTGGCGCGTCCAGCAGCTTCTCGTTGACCTCTACGATCTCTCCGGAGACGGGTGAGTAGATCTCGGCAGTAGCCTTTATAGACTCTACTGTAGCCACAGTATCGCCAGCCTTCACTGCGGCGCCCACCTCGGGTAGCTCTACGCCTACTATGTCCTTCAACTCCTTCTGGGCGAAATCCGTAATACCAACAGTGGCGACGCCGCCCTCAACTCTAACCCACTCGTCGCTCTCCGTATACTTCAGGCTCTTGTCCAGCTTGAATTTAATACCTGCAACCTCAACCTCCAGGAGATCCGAGGCCATGGCTAGCCCCGCCTCAATAGCTGATATTTAGAGTTGTGGTCTAGTTATTCCTTTACAGAGAACGTGATATAATCGTGGGTGTATGGCTGGTGGCCAAGATAGCTGGAAAGCTGGGGAGAGTCATAGACGAGTGTGGCTTTGCTCTACAAATAGCCCTAGACTATACTGAGCTATGGGAAGCCGTCTCCCTTGCTGCAACACTACCCAAAAATCCTGGTCTAGTCCTTGAGGCTGGGACGCCTCTAATTAAGTCCCAAGGCCTTAGAGACTCTCTGCCTGCTCTCAGGGGAGTAGTCGGATCTGAAGGAGTTATCGTGGCGGATACCAAGACTGCAGACGCTAGTGACGTCGAAGGGGGGGCAGTAGCGAGGTGGGGTGGTGATGCGTTCACAGTTCTTGCAAGCTCTCACGATGCAACCATAAGGCGTGCAGTAGAGGCGGCAGAGAGGCTTAGTCTAGCATTGTACTCTGACTTAGTCATCAGCAGGGACATAGTGGAGGATGCGAGGAGAAGTGTAGAGCTAGGGGTTCCCATAGTCCTCTTCCATCTAGGGCTAGACATCCAGAGGGCGGTGGGGGCCACGGCTTCCTCTAGAGCTGAGGTCGTGAGAAGGCTGTCTAGGTCTTTAGACGCGTTACTAGCAGTCGCAGGGGGGATAAAGCCCGGTGAGGCTGGAGAGCTCGCCAGCTCGGGAGCATCTATAATAATAATAGGTGGAGCGGTGACGAAGAGCGCGTCACCGAAAAGCGCTGTTATCGAGGCCCTAGCAGGCTTGAGGAGGGCGGGCTTCAAGTGCTAGTAAGGCTTGAGGAGCTAAAGGCTACTCAGGTAGCAGAGGTCCTGAGGAGCCACATCCCAGTCATCCCTACTGGAAGCACCGAACAGCACTGCACTCTCCCCCTTGGGACCGACTCGATAATAGTAGAAAGGCTGGTAGACCTCGCATGCCACAGGCTGTCAAATAGGGGTGTAGGGTGCCTCATACTACCCCCTCTACGATACGGATATAGCGTAGAGTGGTCAACGTACCCGGGTACAGTTACCCTCTCCAGCAGGACGCTAGAGAGCCTAGTATTGGATATACTAGAATCAGTTTCGAGATGGGGGGCCGAGAGGGTGGCTATAGTCAACGGCCACGGGGGGAATAGCGGGGTTCTCGAGGCTGCTGCTAGGAAGGCTGCGGTCAAAACTGGACTCATAGTAGGGGTTACCGACTATTGGGCTCATGCTGAAGGAGTTGCTATTGGACATGCTTCGCGAGTAGAAGAGCTCTTGCTCTCCTATCTCTCTGGCTTCAAGCCTGGGAAGCGGGACCGGGATGAGGGCTGCGACGAGGGAGTGTTGACGGGAAGAGGAGTCAAGATACTAAGCTTTCCCCGATCGTCTGCGGGAGGAGCTGTAGTTTATGAGGGCGGGGTTGGTGCCTACACGGGGGAGCCTGAGCGTCTGGTTGACTCTATAGTCTCAGGCCTGGCTGAATTCCTGTATAGGCTATGGACGCATCCTAAATCTAGGCTATCCATTTGATCCTTGAATTCGGCGCTAATTAAGACTTACTTCAGAGTCTATCCTCCCTTAGAGGCTTCTCTAAGCATCCTCAACCTCTCTATAAGCCGCTCGAACTCCTCGTCACTCATGGTTGCAAGGGCGGAAAGGTCCGAAGCTGTGCATGGGCCGCCTGACTGGCCATTGGATATGAACCTCTGGAAAATGCTTGACACCGTGCTTATCATTAGGGTTAGCGCGCTTATTCCAGTAAGCATAACCACAATTCCTATAGCTCTCCCGAGTGGGGTTGAGGGTACCAGGTCGCCGTAGCCGACGGTAGTAGCGGTCACTATAGCCCACCATAGGGCGTCGAAGAAGCTTTTGATCGCGCTAGACGGGTTGGGAGACTCTACTATGTACACTGCCAGGGCTCCGTAGACAACTGTCATAACTACCGCGCCGAACAGGTGGTAGAGCTTCACTTTTTCCGCTGCATCTCCGGCCAGGCTGAGGAACCTACTTCCCCTTGATAATATTAGGATGATTCTCATGAGCCTGACCAGCCTGACTAGCCTGAAGAATCCTAGGCCTGCTAGCTGGCTCTCGATAAAGGCTAGGAGCCCTGCTGGTATTAGTGCTGGGATCTCGTAGAAAGTTTTCCTGATGTACCTAGTTGGGCTGCCGCTCTTGACAGCCCTATATATGTAGTCTACCCAAAGGACAGATACTAGGAGCAGGTCTATAATGTATAGGGTCTTCAGCCTAGAGGGGTCCACGGCCTCCGTAAGCTCTACTATGACTATAATAACTGATAGGAGGGCTGTGTAGGATATCGCGAGCTCCACTAGAGGGTGTTCCATAACGTCCTCCACTAGCCCACCAGCATTTCTAGCCACATTAGATATTCCTAGCCTAGATCGCCTACTAGCCATGGCAGCACCCTACAAAGATGTGAAACCGACAATCCTATATACGGGGGAGACGCCCCAGTAGTAGCCGATCAGCCCTGGACAGGAGGGTGACTATGTATGGACGGTGTGGATACCGACTGGAGGTCAGGGGCTATAGTAAACCCCAGCATCGCCGAGGCCGAATCCGCGATAAAAAGGAAGATAGGGTCAAGTATAGTTGTCGTGGCTGGTAGCTGTAGCGCCGAGTACGAGGGTAGGGGGAGCAGCTCTTCGACTGAGGGTGATAAGCTGCTAATAGTGAAGCCCGACGGCGCTGTCATAGTTCACGGGCCTAAGGGATTCAGACCCCTCAACTGGCAGCCCTCCACCTCACATATAGAAATATCGGAGACTGGCGGAGAGATGCTCCTCAAGTTTGTCAGGAGAAAGCCTCGAGAGACACTCCTGCTGAGGTGTAGAGACGTGTGGTTCGTAGCATGGATAGACTCGCCGGAGGAGGGGGCCTACTGGATGTATCTGAGTGAGGAGGACCTCAGGGAGGCTATAGTCAGGCACCCGGAGGAGCTCCTAGGGGAGAAGATACGTTTTTATGTCAAGGAGAAGAGGACGCCTGCAGGGAGGGCTGACATATATGGTGTGGACGGCCAGGGTAGGCTTGCAATAGTTGAGGTTAAGAGAATAAGGGCTGATGAGCGCGCTGTCAGACAGCTTGAAGGGTATGTTAGGGAGTACTCGAAAAACGCAGCTGTAAGGGGGATACTAGCAGCGCCAGATATCTCCGAGAAGGCTAGGATCCTGCTCGAATCGCTGGGGCTAGAATTCAGGAGGATAGACTTGAAGAAGGCCTATAAGCTGGTGAAGAGAAGCAAGCCTAAGAGCGTGCTAGATTATCTGGACTCTACTTGAAGATCCTGCCCAATTGGGTGAGTGAGTCGGAGAGAGGAGTCCCTTACATACCGGTCAAAGCCTTCTCTGCAGCATCGCTGGGGTTGAAGCTTATATACTCTACCATGCTCCCCTTAATTAGAACCCTCCCAATCTTCGCCACAAGGCGAGAGCCATTGTCGGCAACTTCAACAGCATCATCAAGAATGAGATTCATAGTAGTGTCTGTAGCCACAAGCTTCCCAACATACTCGCTTCCATCCTTCAGCTTGACGTAAATCTGGCTATTTACATGCTCCTTAAGGAACTTGAATGGGTTAACCAGCTGCTTTGAGGGCTTGTTAGCCATGTTATTGCCACCTCTTATTTCCTTGACATTATGGCTGATCTACAGTTGATAAAGATTATCCAGGAGGGATTGGGCATACACCTAAAATAATTGTATTCTAGTTGGGAGGCCCCCTGCTTAGGTGATATCGAGGATTGTGGATCCTAAGGGGGTGGATATACTCATAGTAGCGGTTTTGGGCTTAGTATTCGGTTCAAGTCTATAATGTGTTCCCGGCCAACGTAGAAGCGATCTCCTACTCTATAGACCCTTACACCCTCTAACATCAAAAGCTTAGCCTTGAACGTCTCTCCACCGAAGCTATAGCCTCCCAAACCACCATCGCTCCTGACTACCCTATGGCATGGCACGACTATAGGGTTATCATTAGAAGCTAAAATCCTGCCGATAACCCTCGGGCTAGTGTTAAGCAGCTTAGCGATGGACCCGTATGTGGTGACTCTACCCTGAGGAACTGTCTGGACTAGTGTGTATACTAGTTGTGCTAGGATAGCCTCTTCTCCTGGGGGCAAGCCGCATCGACACCAGCGATACTTGCGGAGTGGGTTTAGGCGGGATCTATAGTGGCCCGGCCCCGGCTTGGGACCCCTGCAGGGCCTCTCGGACCCCACTGGAGTCCCAACGCGGCCGGCTTAACTTCCGGGTTCGAAATGAGTCCGGGTGTTACCCGGCCGCTATGGCCGGGCCGGGCCACTAACACACAATTACCGCCCGGTATTTATAAATGTTTCTGGGAGGACCTTGCTGAGGGCGAGCTAAGCCGCAGCAATACTCCTAAACTCGAGACAAGGTCTACGTAGGAATTCCTCCACACTACTCTATTCTAGCGTTTGAAGTAATGGAGGAGGCGTTGTTTAACTAGGGTCTCTCAGGCTGAACAGTGCGTCAGTGTCGTGTGGGGATTGTCGTGGAAGTGTGGAGGTTAGACTGCGGCGAACCTCTCAGTCCACTCGTCATAAGTTTTCAGCAGTGAGTGGTCCACGCTTGGCCTTCTCCTCCTCAAGACCTCCTCGAAGTCTCGCATCTCAACGGGGCGAGGTTCTCCATCTATCTTGCCCTTCTCGAACAGCTCCCTAACTGTTATCATGTAGGCCTCCCTAACGATGTCAGCGACATCGCTGCCTGTATAGCCCTCTAGCATTTCGGTCAGCTTATCTAGGTCTACGCTGGGTGCGAGCCTCAGATTCTTAGTGTACATTTCGAGCATCCTGCGCCTAGTCTTCCTGTCTGGGAGGGGTACGTATATCCTCTTCTGGAACCTTCTTATGAATGGCTCGTCTAGCTTCCATGGCTTGTTGGTGGCGGCTATCACGTAGACGTGGAGCTTGCTCCCCTTGTCCTGTATCCCGTCCATCTCCTTTAAGAACTGGTTTCTCACTCTGACCTCGCCGCCCACCTCAGAGCCGTGGACCCCTAGGAGGGCGTCTACCTCGTCGATGAATATGATGACGGGCTTCCCCTCCTTAGCTTTGCTCCTAGCGTACTCGAACAGCCTCTTAACGTTCTTCTCCCCCTCCCCCAGCCACTTACTCATTATGTTCGCGGCATCCACATAGAGGAACTCCCCATCAACCTCGTTAGCTACAGCAGATGCAAGCATGGTTTTGCCAGTACCGGGGGGGCCATAGAGTAGTATACCTCTAGGCCAGCCTAGGGGGAATAGATCGGGCCTCCTAACGGGGAAAACTATAGCCTCCCTTATAGCCTTCTTGGCCTCCTCAAGCCCAGCAATATCGTCGAACGAGACGTTGGGCTTCTCCTTCAAGACGAACTCGGGAACCCTCCCATCCTTACCACCCCCCTCCTGGCCGTTCCTACCCTCATCCCCTGGCTCTACATAGACTTCATCGCCTGAAGCTGGTATCAGCCTAGCTTTTCTCTCCAGGTCCCTCGCTTTTCTTTGGTACTGTGCTATAAGCCTCCTGTATATGTGCGCGAGAGGGTAGTCGGGATAGTTTCTTACTATCTCGGTAAGGTACTCTATAGCCTTGTTGAGATTGTGGATTGCGGACTCGTAGTCCCCCCTCTTCTCGGCCTCAGCAGCAGCTAGAGCGTACTTCTTAGCAGTCCCCTCTAGGTATGGTACAGCCCTCACGGCTCAAACCCCCATAGAACCATATCGCGGAACCCTTGGTGGTTTAGGGAGGCTGGATTAGCTGGATAGGGTGGAAGCCTCTCCGCCCCTGCTGGCTATCCTTATCAAACCCTTCCTCTGCAGCCTTCTCAGAGACCTCACTATCTCGTCTCTCTCGACCCCAAGCTCCTCTGCAAGCCTTCCAATCTTAACGACGCCACCGCTTCTCTTTATGTGCTCGTAGACCCTAGTGTCTAGCTCCTCCTCTCTAGGCTTTGGGGAGACGACTCTCTCGGGGTCTGGGACTAGATCGTCGACCTCCCTGCTAACATCAGCCAGTACCCTAGCGATCTCCCTCTTGACCTCAGGGTCTAGCTCTAGCTGGGCTGTGGGTATGGGTATGTTGGAGACCGTGATGCTTGTTGACTTGACCACCCTCTCTGTGGTCTGAACTATGCTAGATAGCCTGGCAGCTATCTCTGGGCTGGTCGCAGCTAGGTATTCGTCCATAGCCCTCATCGCGAACTCTAGCGGTGCTAGCGCCCTCGCCAGGCTCTCGATGTTCCTGGCGTCCTGGATCCTGATTATGGCAAGCTCTATTAGCCTGGAGTACATGGTTAGGGCCTTTAGGATCCTCTTCTTTAGGACTATCTCTGCCGCGTGTATATGTAGAGAGTCTATGTCCTTCTTTCTAGCCGCTGCTATCATCTTGTCGTAGAACGATCTGATCTCGCTTAGGACCATGTTCCTCATGCTGTCGACTTCTGTCTTGGTGAGCTGTAGTCTAGCTAGTATTTCGTCGTAGTCTATAGCCTCCTCCCCCCCAAACCCGAACCCTCCAGCGTGTGGGGGCCCCGATCTACCTGTGAAGGGGTTTAGTCTCCTGACTATGTCAAGCACCAATTGGCTGCTCACCTCATACTTCCGCCAGAGAATTTAGATAGTGCTTATTTAATCCAGGGCAAGGTGGGTAAGACCACATAAATACCTCTAGATCTTGACTGCATACAAGCCTAAAGCCCTCTTGGAGAATCTTACCTCAGAGAAGCCAGCCTCCCTCAACAGCCTAGAAACCCTCCCAGGCAGGTTTCTCCCTCTAAGCCTGCCAGGCTCTCCAGTATAATGGAATACTCGGCCTCCCCTCCTCAACACTCGATAGAACTCTCTATATAGCTCGATGCTGTACAAGCTGCTGGTCTCAGACATCAGTCTTGGTGGATCGTGTATTATAACATCGAACTTAGAGTTCTCAAAAAACTCAACAACGCGAGTAGCGTCTCCTAAAACCTGGACCACCCTAGGATCTCTAAGCCTGAAACTCCATGGGTTAATAGACGCCAGAAGGAGGACGTTCTCATCAGCCTCCACAGTGTACACTCTTGCAGCACCCAGGCGGAGGGACTGTATAGCCGTGTATCCGAGGCCTGTGCACACGTCGAGAACACTGTCCCCACGCCTAACAACCCTGGTTACCTTCAGCCGTGCGTCCACGATAGGATCTACTCCAGAAACCCTATGCATGTGTATCCCATTAATCTCCAGTGTGGGTGTCGAGTGCTCAGTAGGCACTAGCTTGTAATACGACTCCCTATAGAGCTCAGCAGCACCGATAATACCCCGCCCTGAGATAACAGCCATACGCCTCTGGCTCCTGCCCCTGAAACTCCTTTCAACCTTGAGATCTAGAGTCTCGAATCCGAGGGGAAGATTGGCACGTATTAGGATCTCCCCGTGAACCCCACACTCGGCACTAAACCTAATATCGCCCAGACTGAAGTACATTTTATTGCCAGATTCCTCTAGGCAGAGTCCAGCTAGCTGGTCGAGAATAGAGTGTGGTATGGCCATGGCAGCGGGCTTGCCGTACTCGAAGACTTCCACCGGAGAAACCCCTCTATACTGGCCGCGCCCCCCACCAATGACTGCTAACCGGGGGGTTAATTGAGTGATGGCTTATCAATAAGCCATTTTATAGCGGGGGGCAGCACTAACAGAATAAAGCCCCATGACAACATAAAAATTAGAATGCGGATCCGCGGAAACGGCAGGTGATGGACTGCCATGACCAAGATAACCATGCAAAGGGAGGAAGAGGAGGAGGAGTTCTGGGACGAGGAGCTAGAGGAGGAGGTTGAAGAAGAGTTTCTAGATGAGGAAGAGGAGGAGTTCGAGGAGCTAGATGAAGAGGAGGAGCTCTGGGAGGACGAGGAGGAAATAGAAGAAGAGGAAATTTAGGCGTTGCAGTATTTACCAATCCTCACACTTATCCCGATTTTTACACTACCAGCCCTAAATGCTCCCTACTTGCCATCTCCGTATTGCCCTTAACAATCACACCTAAGAACCTCGGATCGCCCTAGGCTGGAATGGAATACCGATATATCTAAGATAGAGTTAAAACGCTGGGCGGGGGGTTAAGCTGAGTGAGCCTCGCGGGCTATGTATTTGCGTATCTCGCTAGTCTTCTGTTCGCCATCTCAGATATCCTCGTCAGGAAGGCAACGGGCAGGGGAATACCTCCCTACGGCAATCTCTTCCTATCCCTAACCGTCGGAATACCACTACTGGCTCTGGCCGGATTGATGGACCCTCCTCTCGAGGATATTGCTGTCGTATCTGCGTATATGGCTGTGGGCGTCTTGCACTTCTACCTAGGCAGGCTGCTGTTCTACACAGCTGTCGCAGGCCTAGGCGCTTCTAGCTCGGCTATCCTGGTCTCGGCAACGCCGCTGGCCGCTAGCGTTATGGCGTGGATCATGCTCGGCGAGGACCTCACCACAAGGCTTATGATATCGCTCATTCTCATACTGGTAGCCAGCTACATTGCAATGCGAAACCCCTCTGGCAGGCCTTACCACAACGTTGGCAGGCTACTAGCAATAGCGTCGGGAGTCACTGCTGTCCTTATATTCAGCCTCTCAACTGTAGCGGTGAGGTGGCTGGGATTTATGACTAGCTCTCCCGTGGTGGGGGCGCTATCATCATACGTGGGTGCATACCCTTTGGCTATTGCTACGCTCCACTTAGGCCTAGCACGCGGAGGCAGCGGTACAGGCTCGTGGAGTAAGTCCGCCATAGTACTAGCCTCCCTGGGCGGTGCTTCTGTCGCCTTTGCTCAGGCCTCTAGATACACTGCGCTGGACTTAATAAGCGTGCCTGAAGCCTCAGTCCTATTCGGCTTGTTCCCTGTAAACACCGCCTTGCTATCGGCTTTTGTTGGTGGTGAGGAAGAGAAGCCCGGCAAAAAACACGGGATAGCAGCTTTTCTGGCGTTCGCGGCAGTTGTCATAGCATTCTATCCCACTTAAGAGTTTGCTATCTACCTCTTGTACTTAACGTATACTGCAGTACCGAGTATTATGAGGGCTGCTATTACAGCAGCTAGAAGCACCACTAGACCTCCGATTCCGCCTCCAGCTTCAGCTTCTTCGGCACCTGTTGTCGGAGTAGTAATTTCTCCTGGGGTCGTCTCCTCGATCTCCGTAGTCTCGTCTACTTCCTCAGTCATAGTGGCTGTCTCCTCCCCTGGCGAGGTAGTAGTTAGAGGTGTCTCCTCCTCTATAGTCGTAGTTTCAGTCTCCTCTTCTGTTGTGGTTGTTTCGGTCTGTGGTGTTGTTGTCGTGGTTGTCTGGGGGGCTGGTATAGATATATCGATTGTCGTCTCGACGGTGTTGCCTGCTAGGTCTGTTGCTGAGATTCTTACACCCTCCAGGCCTGGCGAGGCGATGAAGCGTATTATATAGGTTCCTAGTGTTACTCCCATGAATACGTCTAGGTCCTCCTCCCCTTCAGTGGTTAGGAGTTTGGCATTTATGTTGCCTACCCCCCAGCCTTCGTCGCTTACAGTGAATTGTATCGTCACTACAGAGCCCTTGAAGGGTTTAGATGGGACTACGCTGGTTACATTAATCTCCGGAGCTATATTATCCTCCTCCGCGTATATTGTCACTCTTCCTATATCATTCATTACTTTGAAAGTACCCACTGCTAGATAATATGGACCCACATCGACGATGGAGATTTTCTCTACTTCTAGGCCGTCTGTCAGAATATTATTAAGATAGGTCTCTGGGGGTACGGCCTTTGATAGTGGGAATGATAATACAAGGCTTGAGAAATCAACCTGGAACTCAGAGAGGTCTATCATCCATGAGAATGCTTTACCATCTGTACCTGTTACTGAAAACACTCTGAACTTAGACGTATCTAGGCTACCCTTTTCAAGCCTGTACTCGCGGTCCAGGGTTATAACATCAACCTCGCCACTTGATCTTAGTTTGACTATCTTACCACCCCAGTAATACCCTTCAGGATAGCCGTGGTTGGCCGTGGTTGTGGTGATGAAATACACCTTAGAATTGTCGCTCCGGTAGTATATTGCATCGGCGTCGCGATGAACGTGGCCTGAGAAGACGGCTATAACGCTCTTATACCTGTTGATTATTTCGAAGAAACGCTCGGCCTTATCGAACTCTGAGTCCCAGCTCCCGTACAAGGCGTTCCTAAAGCTTTCAGGGTCTCCCTTATATGTGCCTGACTTGTTGAAAAGCGGGTGGTGGAACATTATGATGGATCTAACGCCTGTTCCTTCATACCTGGAAAGGACGTCCTCAAGATAGTCGAGGCCCTCATCCTCGACGAAACCTGTTGACTGGGAGTCTAGGCCTATGAATAGGAAATTCCCCCACCTGAAACTCCACTGTCTCGCTGGATAAACATATTTTCCGTAGAATTGGAGGAGGAAGTCTTCGACACGCGTGACCTGAGCCCAGTTATGGTTTCCTGGGACTATCAGCGTCGGCACCATCATTTGATTCATTATATATGCGAGGTTCCGGTAAGCCCCTATCTGGTTGCCGACATCTATTGTATCACCTGTAACTATCACTAGATCTAGGCCCAAGAGGTCTCTAAGGGTGTTTACTAGTGCTACGTACCTCGTATGTTTAAAGTCGTTAAGTATGCCTTCGTCCGTTGCCCCGAGGTGGGTGTCACTGAGATGCAACAATACCAGTTCATCTGGACTTGAGTTATAGACGAGAAGAGACCGTGGCATCCACATCAACTCGCCATCGGAGGTCTCAAGGAAAAGATTGTAAAGACCTTCGCCTGCACTCGCAGGCACGGCTATTTTTACTGCGGTTACCCCTACCACTATTCCATCGACAATTGATACGGAGTCGCCTATCTTCTCGACTGATTCAATGTTTAAATTAAGGACTTCACCTGTTATCACATGTATACCAAAAGCCCTAGCGATACTTACATCCTTTGCCAAACTAATCTCGAAGGAAAGCCCAGGTGTTACTGCTATGGGTTTTGACCAGGTTGGTGTGAGGATCCTAATGTCGCTTTCTAGGGCCGAGATTATCGCGTCGAAGGGTGATACGGCCTCCTGCTCTTGCGCTGATATGATGGGGGTGGTCTGTAGCGGGACTACGCTAATGAGGAAGGCGGCTAGTATGATGAGGGACATGTAGAGTCTAGCGTTGGCTATGTTCAAGCTCCTATACACCGTCTAGAGACTTCTATAGACACGTGGGTAATATGAGGTGTCACGCCTATTCATGGCTATGGTTGGAAAACGTGTTTTAATCAGTATTTGAAAGACAAGTGTTTAAAGAAAAGAGTAATAGAGGGACTATCCCATCTTATAACCCTCACCCCGGAAACCAATAGCGCGGCGTGCAGGGCATAGGTGGTTCGTGAATGCGCGCAGCTAGTCTAGCCCTCTTCCTAGCCCTAATCGTAGCGGCCTCCTCCTTCGCCTTCATATCGGCGGCTTCGCAGCACCAGGTAGTCATAGCGGTTGATCTAAGCCACGGGCAGGCTACTGAGGGGCTCGACACTATAGTAGCGAGCTGCGGAGGATGCTTCTGGGTCGCCGTACTCCTTGATGAAGCTCAGATGGCTAACATAACGCCCGAGATACTAGATCTATTCGACGAGATCCGCTTCGGCGGTCTAACTCCAGAGAATCTGGGAGATGTGGATGTCCTCCTGATAGGCCAGGCTACTAGCCTTCTTCAGAACTCGGAGGTAGAGGCGATACAGGGATGGGCATCCACGGGGATGAAGGCTATTTGGGTTGCGGGCGACAGCGACTATCCAGCTCAGGGTAGTGAGATAGCTCAGCAAGTTGTGAACCAGGTCCTCGAAGCCCTCAACAGCTCCATTAGGATTGACTATGTGAGTATTGAGGATGAGGAGAGCAACGCTGAGAGGTCCTATAGAGTCGTGGGTATAGTAGACCCAGAGGGCGTCTTCTCGTTCCTGAAAGAGGGGCTGCCTCAGGGAGGTAAGGTCCTCTTCCACGGGCCTGGAGGCCTATACGTCATAGCTGCGGACGGGACTCCTATAAACCCGATCAAGGAAGCTGAGATGAAGCCGGATAACGTCTATGTCATCGTTAGAACTACTGAGAACTCTAAGAGCGTCCAGCACCAGGACCTCTCTACGGGAGGCCTTCCAGCAGTACTCTACGACCCGCTCAACGACGAGTACAATACAGGGCCGTTCCCACTGATGATGGCTGAGATGCAGGACAACATTCTGATATTCGCCAGCAGCGAGACTATGTATGGCGGATACGAGCCTATGACAGCTCCAGAATACTATGGCGTTGCTCTCGACGGCCCGGAGTTTGTGGGCAAAGTCATCTCAACCATGGTGGGCTTCACCCAAGGAACCTTCATAGTTGTCGAGAAGGTGATCACTGAGACCGAAACCGTAACTGAAACTAAGACCAAGACTGAGACTATTGTTGAGACTACAACGGAGACCGAGACTGTAACCGAGACAGTCACAACCACCCAGGTGGAGACTACTACTGTCACAGAGACTAACACGGCTCTCATAGCAGCTGCTATAATAATAGTGCTAGCCGCTATCGCGGCTGCGGTCTTCCTAATGAGGAGGTAGGCTAGACGCCAAGACTGAAACTCAATATAATTTTTTATTTAACATATGCTAGTAGCCTTTTGACATATTATTTGTTTTAGATGTAATTGATGGTGTGTTTTTACTAAACTATTTTAGGACTACCTGTCAAAAAAATCTAATGAAGGACCCCGATTATGGAGCATAGAGTTATCGTAAGCGTCGGAGCCCTTCTGGCGTACTTCATAATAGGCACAATACTAACGCTGATAGCCAGAAGACGCTTGTCTAAGGGGGAGGAGGGCTTCTATCTAGCTGGGAGAGACCTAGGGGGATTTATCTCTGCCATGACTTATGCAGCCACTACGTACAGTAGCTTCATGATTGTAGGTCTTGTTGGTCTAGCATACTTCACAGGTATAGGTAGCTTCGTCTTTGAGATAGCCTATCTCATAGCGACTGTTGTGCTACTCTCCATCTTCGCAGGCAAAGTCTGGAAGATGTCCAGAAGCCGGGGGTGGATAAGCCCTGGGGAGATGCTTGCTGATCTTCTTGGCTCTCCTTACGTAGCCCTAGCTGCTAGCGTAGTATTCCTAGTAGCTCTCATACCCTACGCTTCTGCCCAGCTTAAGGGTATTGCAGAGACGATAGTAGCGCTTGCAGGAGCCGACCCAAGCTCTATAATGGCTTATAGGGTGGCGGTTGTCATAGCCCTCGCGATCCTGATAGCCTGGAGCCTAATCGCCGGGATCAGGGGTGTAGCGCTTACCGACGCCTTCCAGGGCTTGTGGATGTTGACTGCAGCTACTGCTCTACTAGTATGGGTTGC
The DNA here is from genome assembly GCA_015521685.1 of Aeropyrum sp. Lineage (GTDB taxonomy): Archaea > Thermoproteota > Thermoprotei_A > Sulfolobales > Acidilobaceae > Aeropyrum. Next base: position 18,985 of record WANT01000036.1, on the reverse strand, counting down.
ACTCCTAGTGGGTGACGCGGGGGCTGGGAGGGTTCTTGAGGCTATGGAAGGCGCGGGCCTCTTCAACATGTGGGATCTCGCCTTGCTTATAGGGTTTATAACGCCTTGGGCGTTCTTCGCGGTCACCAATCCACAGGTGGTGCAGAGGCTCTATGTTCCCAGGGACCAGGAGAGCCTCAGGAGGATGATAATTCTTTTCGCCCTATTCGGCCTATACTATACTGTTGTAGTAGTTGCTATAGGAATGGTGGCTCGGGCAGGCGTGGAGCTCGGGCTCATAGGTATAAACCCAGAGGATAGGGATCAAGTGACGCCTCAGCTACTAGCAGCCGCGAGCCCCCTTCTGGCAGCCATAGTCTTTACGAGCATAGTGGCTGCGTCCGTGTCAACAGCAGACAGCATTATACTGACGCTTGCCAGTAGCGCTTCACGAGACATAGGAGGATACTTCCTAGGGCTAAGTGAGCGCGGTAGACTAAGGCTAGGCTATGCCGCGGCAGTACTCTTTACAGTTCTAATGGGCGGATTTGCTATGATGAGGGTGGGATACATAGTCCAGCTATCTGTCATAAGTAGTGTCATGCTACTAGGCCTCGCCCCCGTAACTCTCGCAGCCTGGCTAGGGTTCAAACCCAGGGCTTCTGCATCAATTACATCCATTATATTAGGTCCGCTAGCCACGGTCCTGACAGCCCTTAAGACAGGTAGTTTAGCGGTTAGCCCAGCCACACCAATTGTGGGGGTCCCGCTTAGCGTCTGGGTTCTTGTGCTTTCGACAGCTATCGTCGCAGCTGGAATTTATCTTAATAGATAATTGAAACTATCAACTATATTCTAAGTGTATTAAAATTATAGAGGAAAGATATGGGATATACACGATAGGTGTCAAAGTCCTTGGCGATCGGGACACTAGAAGATCTCAAAGACAAAAAAGTACTAGTCTTCGGAGCTGGTGGTGGCGGAGACGCCCTAGGTACTATACACCTATACTTAAAGCTGAAGAGGATTGGAGCCGAGCCCATAGCAGCGAGCGTTGTATGGGAAAGGCTCGTCGTAGATCCAACCCCTGGGCCCACACCCACTAGGGCCATCATTGGAGCCCAGCATTTAGGGGACACTATCGCCTTAGTTAGAGGCTACGAGTACGCTGAGAGAGGTGGCAGGAGGTATATTCCCCAAGTAGTGAGGCTAGCCAAGGTGTTAGGAGAGGAGAGCATAGCTCTTGGCCTAGACCTGGGTAGTGAAGGGCTGGTCGTGGCGCTTAACACGGCGAAGGAATTGCTAGGAGTAGAAGCTGTTATAGCGGTAGATTCGGGGGGAGATGCAGTAGCCTATGGGTGTGAAGAGGAGTTGTGGAGCCCCCTAGCAGATGCAATAAGCCTAGCCGGCTTGCTAGATTCCGGCGTAGAAACCAAGCTGCTAGCCATACATGGATATGGAGTTGATGGAGAGCTTAGCAGAGACTACGTAGTCAAAAGGCTTTCAGAGCTGGCCCATGAGGGAGGAATCATAGAGATCGCTAGCATTACTAGAGGTGATTTACAGTTCTTGAGTCGAGTCGAGAGGGTATTCGTTAGTGAGGCCTCTAAGGCGCCAATATGGGCCTTCAACGGGAGATACGGTGAGATTTGGATAAGAGGTGGTACTAGGAAGATTTTCCTTGACATACTCCAGTCCACAACCACCATAATAGACCCGACGGTTCTCAGCAGGTCAAGCGGCCTCCCGAATCTGGCGAGAGGCAGTAGGAGCGTGTATGAGGCGTCTATGGTGCTTAACAGGAGGTGCATCTATACGGAGCTAGATTTGGAAATGGACCTAAACGCTAGTCCTGGAGAGTCTCCAATAGATGTTAGGAGAGCCGGTAAGAAGAGATTATTGGATGGTGGTTGTGCCCCCCTTTGCTAGAATAGGTTAATACCGTTGTGGAGGGCAAAACCCGGGTTATTTTTCTATGAACTATTCCTCTAAACCTCCAGCTTTAAGGGTAGAGTAAGCCTTTGCGGCCATGACTGTCTCCTCGAGCATCTCAAGCCTCTCTATAATATAGTTCATGGCCTCCTCTAGATGCCTGTATTTACCCTCTAGTATTGTGGTTTTGACTCTCACATCCTTCTCCAGCTTATCGAGTTTCTTACTCAATGCCATTAGGGCCTGGGTCGACTCCTCGCTTTGTGATGAAATGAATCCCTTCTCTAACCCCATTCTTATGTAGAGTTTGATAAGGTCGGTTACCTGTATCCCTAGCTCAGAGGCCCTCTTCTTTAGATCGCTGTATACGGCTTCCGGTAGTGACAGGTGTACGGTTGGCAAATGTCTTTCCCCATAAAGAGAAATACTGGATTCCTAGTATTTAAATCAATCGCTTCATGTATTTTTCTCCATAGAAGACTCTTGAAATAGTGTCACCGAATGTCTTTTCATCCCTAGAAAAATACACTCTTAGTGAATGGTGCGAGTATACAATGAGGGTTGTCAGCTTCAAAATAGAGGAAGACCTGCTGGAGCTGTTGGAGGAGTATGCCAGGAAGAAGAATACTACTAAGAGTGAAATAATAAGGAGAGCTTTGGAGAGGTACTTGAAGGAGAAGCCCGACGTCAGGCCCTATGTGGGGAAGGTTCTCAAAATCTACGCATGAATGAAGTTTTAACCGGTTATACATGTTTTCCCGCAACCTAAGGACTACTATTATTCTACTCGCGTTTACACCAACTGAGCTGCCACGTTTCTGATTGAGATTTGTGGGAGTCGTGTGGGATTCTAATATCGTTTTCTATTTACTAGATAAAGTTTTATAACTTGAAAATATACCAGAATTGAGGAAAGGGTATGGTATTGAAGGTGCTGACGAGCCTCCAGCGAGAGGTCCTGGAGACTCTCGTCAGGCTCTACGAGCAGAACAAGAGGATGATTAAGAGTAAGGAGGTCGCCGAGGTCCTGGGGAAGGATGAGGGGACGATTAGGAACGTTATAATGTGGTTAAAGAGCCTAGGCCTGGTAGAGAGCCGTACGGGCCCCGCGGGCGGATACATGCCTACGCTAAAGGCCTACGAGGTAATAGGGTTCCAGACACCAGTCATGGGCCAAGTTACTTATGGCCAAGTGATCATCGAGAAGGAGAGAAACCAGTACAGGTATGCAGCGCTGGATATGGAGATTATCGGAATCTTCGGCTCCGAGTCCATGAAGGCCGTAGTCACTGTGTCGGGCAACATAACTCCCATTGAGAAGGGTGACAGTGTAAGGGTTGAGAGCGTCCCTACAAGGAAGTTTGCACTCGAGGGGGTCATAGAGAAGGTTAGCAGAGAAGCCAGACAACTGATGATCAGAATAAACAAGATGACTGTAATACCAGATATTAAGGTAGGCAACCTTATATCTAGGAAGCTGCTCACAGTTAAGCACGATATGAGTGTTAGAGATGTTGCCAGATTCCTCTACAACCATGGAATAAGAGGGGCGCCTATAGTCGATGACAAGAATAGCATCATAGGCTTCATAACAACAACAGACATTTCAATGCTGATAGCGCGGGGTGAGAACCTCGAAGCCCCGATAGAGAACTACATGAGAAAGACGGTCTTCACTATAAATGAAGACGAGAGCCTGTATGAAGCTATGAGGTATATGGAGTTCAACGGCGTTGGGAGGCTAGTTGTGATAGATTATGGAGGCAAGCCTGTTGGAATAATAACTAGGACAGACATACTCAAAGCTCTTATAGCCTTCAAGTAAGCCCTCCTTCGAGGACCTTATAAAGAGAGCCTCGCTTGAAGCGCAAGCTAAAGATCACAGGGATCCCAGGACCTCGCTCAAGAGTACAGGTATTTCTCTAGCCAGTATTAAGGCTTAGACAAATAGGGGAGGATGGGAGTGCATATGCATATATCTAAGAATTTGGATAGTGTTGAATAACGGTGAATTGGATTCGAGCAATCTACCCATGCTATTAGCTCACCGCCCGCTCTTCCTTGGACCGTTTGCGCCCGGCCCTATCTCCCCGTCTCCCCCTAGATTTAGGGAGTATCGAGTCTAGTAGCCTGCTGTTGAGGTTGAACACATCCTCTGCAATAACCCTTATATAGCTGTCGTCCGGAAGCACCTTCCTCCCCAGCCAAGAGAACTCCAGTGCTAGTGCTTGTTTGGTTGCTTCTTTGGTTAGCCTATCCCTTACCTCCCCCTTCTGTATCTCGTTGGCTATGCTGAATGCGATATAGAATCTGGCGTATTTTGAGGCTAGCTGCTCGAACTCGGGGAAAGCCTCGGATAGCCTTTTGAGCAGTATTTTAAGTGAGTCTTTGTCGGCGAAGCCGAAGTATATTTCTGCTAGCTTGAGCCTTAGCATCCTGGCAATAGTATTCTCATCTACACTACCCCCTAGTAAGGTCTGTACTTTCATTCTAGCGGTTTTGGGGTCCTCTGTCAATAAGGTCTTTATTGCTTCCTCGAACCTGACTTCGCTGTGGAATATGGTGTCAAAGAGCTCTGGATACTCTGCATCGAGCCCCATCCCATATTTGCCTACAACGTATAGGCTCGCAAGCTCCTTTTCATACAAGTCAGGCGGGTTTGCAGCACCCTTCAACGGCTTTATCCTCTCCCTGCTGTAGGCTTCTTTGAGAAGCTGTATGACCTTCTCTCTGCTGAGCTTGCCATCGGAATCCCACTCCTTAAGTATTCTCTCCCATACATCCATAAGTATGGATATTCTACGTTTAATGCTGACTCCGCTATTCCTCCTCATTCCAGACACCACACCGGATATAACACCACCAACTCTTAGCTGGCACGCTATCAGCTATTCTCTCGCCACCTTTAATCCACGGGTAGGGTGGAGGTGCTTTTAAACACAAATTATGGGGAAGTGGTAGCTGGGAGGCAGAGCTGTGGCGGCGGGAGGATGGCCCCCGTTCAGCCGGCGCGTGGAGCTTAGACACGCTAGAGAAAGCCCTGCTGGCTGTACTGAGGAGAGCTTGGTCTATGTGGTGGGCCTTGAAGATCTGGAGAAGATGATAGAGAAATGCAGGGATTTGGACAGAGAGTGTTCTATGCTCATACTCTATTGACAAAACCCCGTGTTATAGGGTGAAGGGAGTTATCTTCTCTAGCCTCACAGGCTCTCTCATGAAGTCTGCTAGGCCAGCATCTTCTATAGCTTTCAGGACCTCCTCGTCAGAGGCTCCTTTGCTGATCTCCACCTTCTTGTCTAGGACTTCAATATGGTTAATGTTGGTTCTCCTCCTCCGCACGCCTGTAAGGCTCTTCGGCCCCGTTATCAAGACAAAGTTTTCATCAATGATGTCAACGATGACGCATTTCCTGCCGGCCTCCCTCCCCCTAGTCTTTACACACAGCCTGCCTACTTCTATTACCCTAGCCATGCCTTCCACCCACCCAAGGGCTTGGTCTATAGCGGGGGTATTAAGAGTTTAAGCTTGAAGGCCTAGTCTTCGAGCACCCTCTAGTATAATACTGTACGTCTCCTCGACTCCGAACCTGCTGGTATCTACGACGAGGTGGAAGATGCTGGTATCGGTTATGTCGATACCATAGTACGACCTGAACCGCTGCCTCTGACTCCACTCTCTCACCATGGTCTCGACTAGTGCCTCTCTTAGCGGGATGCCGTCTCTAGATGATATCCTGGCTATTCTTACCCACGCGGGGGCCTTAACCAGCACTAGGTAGTCTGAATAGTCTTTTAGGAGCCAGGCAGCTAGGTGGCTATCAATGACTACCCCGCCCTGCCTAGCCCTATCTATGGTCCGCCTATCTATCTCAAGGTCTATCGAGGGATCCTCCTCTGCCAGGGCGCTTAGCTCTGCCAGCGTCACTCCCCTCTCTTTAGCTATAGCCCTGAATATAGAGCCCGTGTTATAGTATTCTAGGCGCAGCTCTCTAGCAAGCCTCCTCGCGTATGTAGACTTCCCAGACCCTGGGGGGCCTGAGATCACGATGACTGGCCTGCTATTGCCAGAAATATCATCTCCGAGAGGCATCTGCTGCAAAGCACCCCGCCGTACGGCCTCTGAGGTCTTTTCGAAGTCTTGCTCATCCTCCTCAGCTCTCTAGGCCTGCCCCTGGGCACTCCTCCTAGAGGCCTTCCGCAGCGGGCGCACCTTGCTTGCTTGGGCTTCCTCTTTTCGAAGTGTATAGTTGTCGTGCCTCCAGGCGTCCTCCTGTAGACTCTTCTAAGGCTCCTGCTCCTGAGGCCAGGCCTGACCAAGCCCTGACCACCCATGGTAGGAGGCTATTGTCTGTTGGAGGCTATTATTGGTGTAGCCACGAGATCAGGACTGCGGCGGCTAGGATGTTTTCTAGTCTTGATGATGATAATAGTATGCTCGAGGGAGCCCCACAATCTAGGGTCTTGGATCCTACTGGAACGGTTATGCTATAGAGCCCAGCCACGTTCGCTATGCTCGTGAAAACGATCATCTTCCTAGAGTAAGCGTATCTAGCTGCATTCTCCTCCGTTATGCAGCCCTCAGTAGCTATTACAGGAGTAGCTAGAATAGAGCTGCCAACTAGAGCCTCTATTGCTAGAGAGTACTTCTCTAGTGTTCTCTTGGCAAGACTGTAGGCTTCTCCTGATATAGAGGAGCCGAGCTTTAGGATCCCTCTAAGCTCGTCTGGCAGCCTCTCCATGCACTCGCTCCTGCATATTGCTTTTATTGAGTAGGCAGCCTCGTGGAGAGTAACTGCTGCACGGGGCCTCTCATATTGGAGAGCTAGGCCCCCTAGTCGAGCCTCGGAGACTGAGAAGTAGCCTGATCCAGCCACCCTCGAAATATCCCTATGGAAGATTTCGCAGGGCTCCCCGCTGAGAGCATCTTTACACAGGGTTTCTTCCATGTCAGAAGGTATTGTTATGGGTATCTCTGCTAGACCCTCTACGGCCAGGCCAACCAGCAGGAGGGATGGGCTTATGGAGGGCGAGGCCTCCTCAATACTAGACAAGGCGTCGTAGAGTAGGCCCAGAGATGAGGAGGTCAGGCCGATAGCCTCCATTGATGGAGAGATGGGAAGGGGCGGCTTGGTCTCAACTAGCTTAAGGCCGTAGACTCCTGTATAGGCAGCCGGAATCCTGATGGAGCCTCCTGCATCGCTCCCCAGGCCTAGGACTCTGGGGTGCAAGCGTGACAGCGCAGCGCTCCCCCCAGAGCTGCCTCCCGCCGTGTATTTCTCGTTGTATGGGTTTAGCACGTTGCCAAGAACAGGGTTAAAGCCTGTAGTGCTGAGGCTGAGTAGATCCATGTTAGCCCGGATTACCTGGGCGTAGCCTGAACGCCTCAGTTTGGAGATTACGGGGTGCTCCTGCCCCGAAAGTAGGGGTCTCCCTGTGCCGAAGCCCGCAGGAGCGTCACTTAGGGGGAATATATCCTTAACAGCTAGAGCCTTTCCACCAGGCTCACTACATGTTATGGCAGCGTTGAGGCTTCTAGCCCTGCTACAAACACTCTCTGGAGACTCTACCCCTTGACGGCCCGACGTAGCCTCTAGGACCTCCCTACCTCTAGTCATGTACTCCTCCAGCCTTCTACGTGAGGCTTCGATCCCGGAAACAAGCCTCTCTAAGACGCCACGGCCGTCGACCACACCTGAGCCACCGCTACCGCCGACGTAAGGATATTGGGTATTGTAGGCTTAGGATTCTAGCATAGCAAGCAGGTCCTCACACCATTTCATCCCTATACAGGAGCGCAGCGTAAATGAATATGAAGAAGTGGGAGTATAGTGAGGGAAGCATAGGGCCCGAGGGAGTATCCACTGTTATGAAGGGCAGGGAATAGGGGGAGGGGACTGCGGGAGCTACCAGGAGGGCTAGCACACCTAGGACTGTGTAGGAGAGCATTAGTATGCCGACTTTGAGAAACACGCTTCTAAAGAGTATGCTCCTAGCTCTGCTCGCCTCAGGCTTAAGCTCCTTGAGCTTCTTAGCAGCCCTCTTGCTCCTCGACGCCTCCCTCTCGAGCGCCTTATATCTTCTAGAGAACTCCATAGCCCAGAGCACGGCCTCGCTTGGCAAGAGCCTGTTATAGAGGTACTTGGCTACAACCACTGATGTAAACCCGGTTAGCGCTGGCAGGAGTTCTATAGCCAATTAACCCACCCCATAATAAGTAAATGTAAGTAAGTGGGGGGCCGAAAACTTTCGGAAACACTATAGGTTTTTGATTAGGTTCAGGAGCTCTCTAGCCGCCGTCTCAACCTCCCCCTCGCGATTCTCGATGACTGCGATGGTGCTGGCGTAGTGGACCGCGCTAGCTATGCTGGCGTTTCTCGCGTTGAGCATTAGCTGTCTTACCCCTTCAACCCCGCCTATGTCAGCCCTGTACCTAGTCTCGTCTCTCTCCTGCCTCGAGACTATTTCCTCAGGCCTAGCCTCTATAACAGCTATCATGTCTGGCTTAAGCTCGTCTAGGACGTGGCGTGGCAACCCCGGCCAGTAGCCTGCGCGGGTCTTCACGAGCGCGTGCGTATCGACTATCAGGACACCATCTCTGCCTAGCCGCTGCCCGGCGTCCACCACTATCCTCTTCGCAGCCTCTCTCTGCAGCTCTAGCTGCTGGCGCAGGGGTAGAGTCCTAATCTTGTCCCTATCCTCCACTAGGCCTAGCTTTAGCGCTGTGTCTAGCATGTATGATCCAAAATTGACTATATGTAGCTTGACGCCCTCCTCCTCGGCTAGCCTGGATAGCGTGTTTATTACAGTGGTTTTCCCCACGCCTGGGACTCCAGTGACGATCACAACCCTGAAGGGGTGCCTCACGGCTCACGTCACCTCCTCCCCGAGTATCCTCCTCAGCAGTGGGTAAGTCTCTAGTGCTCTCTCCCTGGTTATCATGGCGTAGTACTGGTTTATGATGCCGACCGCGAGCAGCAGGCCTGTGCCTGTACCGTAGGCTCCAAGCAAGTCTGCGAATATCACTAGCGCAGCCACTATCAGGCTGCTGAGGAATGTTAGGGGGTATATGTACCTGGACAGGATCCTTTCCACAGCTCTTGGATCGCTCCTCATGCCTGGTATGGACATTCCTCCCTTGACTAGCCTCTCTGCCTGGTCCCTCGGGTTAAGGCCTGCTATTTCGACCCACATATAGCCGAACACTATTGACATTGCAGTCCAGGATACTATGAATATTGCAGTCTTGACGGGGTCAGTTATAGACTGGACAACGCCTCTGGGAGGAGAGAGGTAGTAGACAATATCCGAGTAGATCTGGTAAGCCCTGCTCTCCACACCAAGGTAGTCTGCGAGAAGTCCCTGGATTAGAATTAGGTCTGAGACAAGGATTCCGACTAGGAGTATCGGTATGTTGGTCACGTAAATGAACTGGAGGGGGACCCTACTCCGTATACCCTTGAACCTCTCGCTGGTTATGGGTATCTCCACCCTCATGGCCTGGAAATACACCAGGATGACAATCATAGCTATCGTGGCGAAGAAGCCCGTGAGGTCGGGGAACCCGTTGGGCCTGGCGAGGAGCGTGAGGTCGGGCTCGGTGAGGAGGGCTGGTATGAGGCCGAAGGCTGCAGCAACACCAGGTATGGTGCCGAAGAGGCTCCACACGACACCCTGGGCAACTCCAGCCAGGATGAAGAGGCTTACGGCGCTCCCTATGCCCCACCCCTTCTGCATGACCTCGTCGAAGTAGATAACCAGCAGTGCTCCCAGGAATAGTTGCGCCGACACTAGGGCGTAATCGTATGGCGTCGGCTCTATGTTGGTCCCAGCCCAGTACCTACCTCCCACGGTGAATGCGACGGCCTCGAGGGCTGCGAAGCTGAGGGCTAGGACCTTCTGGGCGCTTGTGAACTTCTTCCTGCCCTCAGGGTCTGTGAGGTCTAGCTTTATTATCTTAGCGCCTACCAGGACCTGGATTATCAGGCTGGCGGTCACTATAGGCCCGATCCCCAGCTCCATGAGGGTGCCAGCCGAGCTGGCGAATATGATCCTCTGCAGGTTGATCTCCCCGCCTATATTCTGGGGGGGTATGCCGTAGAGAGGTATGTTGGACATCACGAAGTAGAGTACTAGGATGACGCCCGTCCAGGCGAGCCTCCTGTAGAGTGTTGGCTTTCTCTCCGGTTTCTTAACAGCTGGAAACCTGTCGCCGATCGCTGATAGAATGTCGATTACTCCCAACAGCCAGCACCCAACGCAAGCCTGCCTAATCCTCCAGGGAGTGGTTTCAAGCCGAGCTTAAAAATTGGGCTCTAAGCCCCTCCCCGGTACTCGCCGCCGCTTAGAGGTTCTCTGTGATATTGGTATTTGCAATTGTACATGGATATAAGGGGCTAGAAGCTATGGTCTTGCTTGTCTTATTTAAGGGTTTGCAGGGTCGTTACGACCTTGGCTGGATTTAAGGAATATTATAAGGGTTTGGTTCTGTGTCGGTAGCCCGTGGGTCGTCGCGGTTTTTAGTATCAAATACTATAATTAGTTATGGACCCTGACAGCCCTTGAACAGTATACACCATAGCTGTTATTGCGAGGTCAGCCTTAGTTGGGTATGGCTCAAGCGTCAGGAACTGTGTTTGCGGAGGGCCTACCAAAGAGGCTACACAGAACTATCAACATATATAGGTACATCGTCAAGGAGGTTCTAGAGAAGAACATGTCTAGCGGTGAGGGGTTGAAGGGAGTAACGCTGAGGGTTGTATCTGAGTTCGCAGACGCCAGCAATCTAGCCCTAGCCTCTGAGATGGGGGGAGTCTACCTCTCGAGCGCTCCACTCATCAATTCCAGCATAATCTTCCTCTCGGTTATAAGCAAGGTGGTGGAGACAGCCGGGGGGAGGAGTCTCGAAGAGGTCCTCCAGGAGGTCGATAGGGTAGGGAGGAAGGTAGATGAGGCTCTCCTAACGCTGGTTATGAGAAGCTATCACGAGAGCGCTAAGGAGATAGTTAGCCATGCTGGCTCAGGTATCTACCTCTATGGAAGCGAGGTCCTTGTGGAGTCTATCGGAAAAGCTGTTGGAGGACGGCGTGGCAGGCCCCATCTCAGTATAGTGGCTAGCTCCCCGTGGGAGTCTGTACCGGTGAAGGCTGCACTGGAGTACGGGATGAGGGTGGTGGCCTACCCCAATTTTGGTTTAGACCTTAGGGTGGCGGGTAGTGGGGAGGAGGCTCTGGTGGTTGACGCGGAGAGTATTGTAATAGACATGGTGCTCTCCCTGTCTGGGGCGAGGAGCCTGACCGAGGCAGCGGTGAATGAGGGTATTGAGGTTTACGTGGTATCAACCCCCCTATCCAGCGCCATCTGGCTACCAGAGTTCATTAAGGAGATGAAGGATGTGGAGGAGGTGATACCCAGGTACCATATCATACAAGAGTGGGGCGAGCCCGTCCCCCTGCCAGCCATGGATCCAATACCAGTATCTAAGATTGATGCCCTATTCATTGGCTCCCGCAAGCTATCATCTAAGAGCGACTTCATAACAATGGCCACGATATCGGCTGAGGCCGTCAAGGAGGCGATTATGGGTTTGGGCCTAGATTAGGCGGTGTACTGGAAGTACTCTGAAATATAATCTCCGCACTTGGATAGCTGTAAATTGAGGCCTCTGCCTGTAGGACCTTTGGAGTCGAGGGCGTATAGCTGATGGCTGGGAATATCGAGGCAGCTGTCGAAGCCTTGCGCTCTGGAAGGCCAGTGATGATATTTGACGGAGACGCCAGGGAGGGCGAGACAGACCTAGTCTACTACGCTGGAAGCGTCACGTGGAGGGAGATAGGGGTACTCAGGAGGGAGGCTGGGGGGCTGATATGCTATGTTACAACGGAGAAGGTGGGCAGGCTCCTAGGGCTCAAGTTTGCTCAAGAGATTATAGCGGCCCACGAGGACCTCAGGCCCCTGGCCCATAAGACGCCATCATACGGAGACCCGCCAGCATTCTCGATCTGGGTAAATCATGTTGGGGTCAAGACTGGTATAAGCGATGAGGACAGGGCCCTAACTGTTAGAATGCTTCACAGTGTGGTTAGCGACGCTGTCTCAGGAAGGGGTCGGGAGGCGAGGTCCAGGTTTCTTAGGGAGTTCATGGCACCAGGACACATTCCCATACTCCTAGCTAGGGAGCTAAAGAAGAGGAGGGGTCACAGCGAGCTGGCTATAGCCCTAGCATCGCTTGCAGGCCTCCCACCCAGCCTAGTTCTGGCTGAGATGCTGGGTGACAGGTATAGCCTCCCGCTGGAGAGTGCTCAGGAGTTTTCGAGAAGGCAGGGCATACCCCTCGTCACGGGGGACGAGATAGTGGAGGTGTGTGGCGGTGGGGAAGTGTGTGGGAGTGGTTGACACAACTTTCGCCAGGGTCGACATGGGTAGGGTGGCTATCAGCATCCTAGAGTCGAGCCTACCCGGGTACAAGGTAGTTAGACACACTGTCCCTGGAATCAAGGACCTCCCGGGCGCGGCTAAGCGACTATTGGACTCTGGCTGTGATGGCGTGATAACTCTCGGGTGGGTCGGGGGGAGGGAGGCTGATAGGCTTAGCTATCTGGCTTCGAGCATAGGCCTGATAATGGTGGAGATTCTAACGGGTAAGATCGTTATAGATGTCACGGTCCACGAAGACGAGGCGGGGAGCCCGGAGGAGCTTAAGAGGATAGCTCTCGACAGGGCAGAGAAGCATGCAAGGAATCTGGCTACGCTGTTGAGGCACGGCCCTGAGGCTCTGGTAAAGCATGCGGGCCAGGGTCTGCGGCAGGGGTATCCCGACGCTGGCCCCATATAGGCGCAGGGATCCGACGTGGACCGTTCTTGATATAGTTATGAGTCTTGGGAGTGGGCGATAAGGTATTGGACGTATCAGGTGGTGGGCTCGGGTGCCAGAGCCAGTGGAAGAGGGGTTTGACGCCACCAGGGAAGGCGAGAAGTTTGTGGAGGATGTTAAGAGGATCTGCGGCAACACCTCCAGGCTACTCAAGAAGTTCGACGAGCCAACCGACCCCAGGCACGGGTTCATACCAAAGATGAGGCCTCTAGACGTGTATCTAAGGTACGGCTTGGTGGTAGTAGACAAGCCTCCAGGACCCACGAGCCACGAGGTCGTGGCTTGGATCAAAAGAATGCTAGGGGTTGAGAGGGCGGGCCACGGGGGAACCCTAGAGCCCCCTCGAGCACCCCGTTATTCTGGCTGAGAGGGGGGTGCTGGGGGGCGGGGACATCCAAAGGTTACGGGAGTACTCCCCGTGGCCCTCGAGAGGATGACGAGGATTATAGGCACGGTGATGCACAGCACGAAGGAGTATGTTTGCGTTATGCAACTTCACAAGCCCGTTGATGAGGCTAGGCTTAGGGAGGTCCTCGGTGAGTTCGTGGGAGAGATATATCAGAAGCCTCCCCTCAGGAGTAGTGTTAAGAGGGCTTTGAGGACTAGGAGAATTCATAAGATAGATCTGCTGGAGTATGATGGTAGGTATGCTCTCCTGGTTGTGGACTGCGACGCTGGGACTTACATGAGGAAGCTGTGCTGGGACATAGGCCTCGTGCTTGGTGTAGGCGCTCACATGAGGGAGCTTAGGAGGATCAGGACCGGCCCCTTCAGGGAGAACGGCTTCCTGGTTAGGCTTGATGATGTGGCTGAGGCTGTCATTAGGTGGAGGGAGGAGGGTAAGGACGACCTGCTGAGGAAGGTGGTGGTGCCGGGAGAGTATAGCGTGTGCCACCTGCCAAAAGTCCTGGTCAGAGATTCGGCTGTAGAGAGCCTGACTCACGGAGCCCAGCTCGCGGCTCCTGGAGTGGCTGCGGTGGAGGAGAGCGTCGAGAAGGGGTCGCTGGTCGCCATCATGACCCTGAAGGGAGAGTTGGTTGGCCTAGGCAAGGCGCAGGCATCAGCTAGCGAGATTCTCGAGGCTGAGAAGGGTATAGTGGTCAAGCCTACTAGGATCATATTAGAGAGGGGTCTATACCCGAGGATGTGGAAGCCGAGGAGGGGTGAAGCAGGGGTTGGCTAGGGAGCCCGTCCACCTCGAGGCTAAGCCCGGGGATATAGCTGAGAACGTCGTCGCGGTAGGCGACCCTGGGCGTGCGGAGAGGCTCTCGAATCTCCTAGAGGCTCCGAGGCTTGTCTCCAAGAGTAGGGGGTTCCTCGTCTACACAGGGCTCTACAGGGGCGTGGAGGTTACTATAGCCACCCACGGCGTTGGCGCCCCCTCTGCGGCGATAGTGTTCGAGGAGCTTGCCGCCCTTGGCGCTAAAACGATAGTCAGGCTGGGGACGGCGGGGTCTCTGAAGCCTGGTTTGGGGCTGGGAGACGTTGTTGTGGCTGCTGGGGCAGGCTACTATTGTGGGAGTGCGGCGACATCCCTATACACCTCGCCAGCAGCCATGTGCCTGCCCGCCACACCAGACCCGGAGCTAGTGTCAGCGCTAGCTACACGCCTCAGATCTCTAGGGGGAGTGAATGTTGAGGTGGCCCCAGTTATAACCAGCGACGCCTTCTATGCCGAGACTCCAGGCCTAGCCTCTAGGTGGAGGGAGCTGGGTTTTGCCGCTGTAGAGATGGAGGTAGCAATTCTGTACGGCCTCTCCTGGATTAGGGGGTTTAGGTCGGCGGCCGTACTTATAATATCTGACACTCTGTGGGGCGAGAGCTTTGGGAGGATAGGTAGGGAGGAGCTGTTCGAGAGGGAGCTCCAGGTTGGTAGGGCTGTTCTCGAGACTCTTGCGGAGAGGCGGTGAGAAGCCCCACCCCATGCTGGGCTGGGAGGGCTTCCTAGGAGGGCTTCTAAAGGTTGTTGCAGCCTACTATCTAGTCTTCGTTATCGGCTTGTTCAGCGGGCTCAAGACCGTGCTGGAGGGCGCCGAGGCTAGGGTCGCCTCTCTGGAGGCGGCTGGACAGGTTTCGGCGCAGGACGTCATAGCTGTTCTAGAGTTCCTGGCAGTGGGGGTGGAGACCAGGTTTAGGGAGGAGGCCCTAGGTATATTGGCGGGGCTTGTGCTGTGGATCCTAGGAGGCTATCTCTTCTCGAGGGAGTGGGATAGGCTCACCCAGTACTGGCCCCCCCTGATTGTCAGGGCGTTTAGAGCCTTCGTGTGGCTCTCTAGGGTTGTAGCCCTGCTGGCGGGGATCGCTACCGGTTTCATCCTATCTAGGCTGAGTGGCGATGTGGCCGCGTTCCTAGCCAGCCTCAGAATCTACAGCCTAATAGCCATACTATACATAATGCCTCTCCTGCCTCCAGCAGTCTACTCGCTGATAGCCCTCCTCTTCCCGCCCCCCAGCTCTAGGGCCGGGGTGCTGTTGCTGGTAGCAGGGGCGGTCCTCTACGTGTACAGCATGTACAGCGTCATAATGGCCTTCAGGCCGCTCTCAGCACTCTCAGGCCCCATAGAGGAGGTTCTGACTAGCGGGCTCGGAGGCCAGGCTGGCATAGACCTTTTGTACGGCGTCCTGAGGGCTACTGAGATCCTGGTCGAGAGGCTGAGGAACACTATTATATCGCTAGCGCTGGCTACAGCCCTCTACACCCTAGGCTTCGCCTTGATAGGTTTCAGGAAGTCCAAGTAGCATGACCACGATGCTATTGAGGTTGGTCCCTGTCTGCCCCGTCACGACTAGAGTGTTGGATAGGGCGAAAGCCCTCTCGCTATCATTCTCGCCTAGGACCTCCTGAGGGTCGAGCCCATAGCTTCTGAGAGCCTGAGGGAGGCCAGGCCAGGCTATAGCCCCCGCGGCATCACTGTTACCGTCTATCCCATCAGTATCCATAGCCAGGAGGGCCGCTGGCGCTTCGGGCATCCAGTAGGCCATGGCCAGACTCCAAGCTAGGGCTAGCTCCATGTTCCTCCCACCCCTACCCCTTCCAGTAACCCTCACAGTTGTCTCCCCTCCGGCGAGTATGGCGGCTGGGGTGGGAGAGGGCACCCCCCTGTCTAGGACCTCGAGGGCTATGCTAGCCAATACCCTTCCAGCCTCGCGCGACTCCCCCTCCAGCCTGGATGTCAGTATGAGAGTTGTGAACCCCATCTCCCTGAGCCTGGCCGCAACACCTTCCAGGACGTCTATATTGGCTGCAACAAGCTTGTTCACGGTCTCCTTGAGCCTCTCGTCGCCTGGCTTTGGGGTCTCCTCCAGCTCCCCTCTGGCGCCAGACTCTATGACCTGGAGGACTGCTGGGGGCATGCTGGCCTCTAGGCCATACTTCCTCACTACTGAGAGGGCGTCGGCGTAGGAGGTGGGGTCTGGTACCGTGGGGCCCGACGCTATCATATCCAGTCTATCGCCGGGGACGTCGCTGGCGTATAGCCCGAGGGTCCTGGCTGGGTGGGCGGCTGCGGCGAGCCTGCCTCCCTTGAGTAGTGATAGATGTTTTCTTACAGTGTTTATCTCGTGTATTGTAGCCCCTGACTTGAGTAGGAGCATGCTGGCCTCTCTCAGGTCCTCCAGGGTTAGAGGGGGGACGGGAACCTCTGCTAGGGCGCTCCCACCTCCGGATACCAGGACGAGAACCCTGTCTCCAGCGCTGGCCGCGCGAGCCCACTCCAGCAGTCTAGACCCGGCTCTCAGGCTCCACTCGTCTGGTATTGGGTGGCTCCCCTCAATAACCTCGAGGCCGTCGACACTCCCAGACATCCCGCGGGGCTTGACAACGACGCCCCCTTCAGGCTCTACACACTTCAAGGCCCCACGAGCCATCTGTACCGAGCCTTTGCCCAAGGCCAGCACGATAGCTCTGGAGCCGCATAGGCCGAGGTCCTCAAGCCCCCTCTCCACCCGAGTGTCTAGTCTGGCCTTCTCAAGTATCTGCGGTACTAGTGCTTTGAGGGATTCTACAAGAGGGTGTGCTGGGTGTTCTGAGCCAGCCTGGGACAAGACCGGAAGCACCCTCCAAGTACCATTATGTCCTCTCTTCGCCCTCAAATGCTGAGCGCCTCAGCACTCTCCACCTCCTCAAAACTGAGATCAATAAGAGTAGGGCTAGCAGGCTCACCTTCGAGTAGGTCGCCAGCGAGGCTGGGGATAATGGGTCTAGGGGATCCTCGCTCCAATGCCACACCAGAATGACTAGGGCCGCAGAGGTGTCCTGGAGTAGGAGGAGTAGTGTGAGGGCGCTTCCCGCGGCGCTGGATGAGAGTAGGAGCAGTGCTGGGAAGAGGTTCATCTGAGGGGTGTAGACGTAGGTGCCCAGCAGGTAGGCTGATATAGAGTAGAAGGACGCCTCGACGGGGTCAGCCCTCAAAAGCCTAGACACCGCTATCGCCGCGACCACAAGAACGGCTGCCAGGACCTGGGCCGCCCTGCGCAGCTCCGGGCTGAAGGGGTCTCCAAAGAGGAGTAGGATGCTGCCTTCGATATACCAGCCTGAGTGGTGCTCGTAGAAGTCCCTGAACCAGCCAGGCGCAGCCAGCTCCACCCCAGCGAACGCGAGGGCCGTCAAGGCCACAGCTATAGAGTATGCTCTGAGCCCTGCCTGCGAGTGGAGAGCGAGGGGTGCTGCAGCGACTAGCGGCAACAGCTTGGCCGAGCCGCCTAGACCTATCAGCAGGCCTGAGGAGAGCCATCCCCCCTTCCGATACTGGTAGAGACCCCAGAGTAGGGGAGCCAAGGCTATTAGGTCCCAGTTGTAGACCGAGTAAACCAGCATTGAGGGCAGCAAGGCGGCTAGCACTGCTCTTCGAGGGCTTGTAAGCCTTGCGACCGCCTCGACGGCTAGTATCCCTGAAACCGCTGCCACTAGGGCCTGGATGTAGTAGTGGCTTATGAGGGGGTCGAGGCCGGGTAGTCTGATGTTAACTGAGGCCAGCCAGACTAGCCCGGCAAGCGGGGGATACTCGAGGAAGAAATCCCTGTAGGGGACTATTATCCCCTCCCGGCCTTCTAGAATAGCCACACGGTACTTGTATAGGCTCACGATATCCGAGTACACATAACCCTCCAGCCTCGGGTCGTGTATGACTGTAGCAACTGCTAGCGTGAATGCGGCTACGGCGAGGTGCGGCTTCAAGCAAAGAGCCCTCGAGAGGATAGAGATGAGGCTGTTAGGCAAGGCGGGGGCGCACCCCATCTCTAGGTGATAAGCTCTCTCTGGATCTCCTCGACCCTAGCCTCTAGATCCTTCATGAGGAGCTCGTGCTGCATAGCTAGTGAGGGGAACGGTGTGTGGGGTGCTCGTGGCGAGCTCGCGACTGAGTAAAGCGTTCTCTCCCTGACACCAACCTCCACAACCTCTAGGGGCGGAGAGCCCCTCTCCATGTCTCTGGCGAGCCTCGTGTAGATGGCGGCCTCGGGCATGTAGATCGCTTCCAGCTCCCTGGACTCCCACCTGAGGCTACCATAGTGTATCGTGCTCAGTAGCCTCTGGTTCATCATCCTAAACAAAGGCCCCCACCCAGCCCTCCTCGCCATAGCCTCAATGATGTAGAGGAGCTTCCTGGCTCTGAGGCCGGAGGAGCTAAGGACCTCCCTCAGGTGGTAGGTCAGGAGCCTCCAGTCGGCTCCCTCAAGAGCCGCCATAACAGCTAGGCGTAAAGCCCTCCTAGCCGTAGCCGGGCTAGCCCTGTCTGGCGTGTCTGCTGGCGTATGATATATCTCTGCAGCCCCCCCGCACCAGAGGCCGTGTAGGGAGAGCGTGGGGACTCCAGCCCAGGCCATCATAATGCTGTCGCACTCGGGGCACTCGCAGCATCTCCACTCTGCTCCGAGCGAGACCAGCTTTAGGGCGTACTGCGGCGCCCCCGACACCTTTAGGCAGTGCAGACCCGCCATGTCGAAGTTTATGTAAAGCTCTACATCCTCCACCGCCTTGGAGGCGGAGAGTAGCGAGGCGTACTCCCTGCTCCCCGCAGCCCAGTACCATGAGGAGGTCCCCGGCATGCCGTGCTCCTCGGCCCCGAAGATGGTGAGAACCACGGTTTTGCCCTCCCGCCTTAGGGACTGGAAGGCTTCAATTGCCTGCGCCACCCCAAGTATGTTGTCGTTGAACCCGGTGTACCAGTGGTCGTAGTGTGCACCAACTATTACAGGTCCCCCCCTC
>WANT01000035.1 GCA_015521685.1 Aeropyrum sp. | reverse complement strand
GGACCCCCCTCACAGCAGCAGAGGGGCCTTCCGCAGGCTGTATCCCGGAGGGCTCCTCCCCCCGCGCCCCCGCGAACGCTGGACGGCCGGGGTCGGCTGCTCCCTTCCGGGCCTCGCCGGGTGGCCCCGGTTAGGGCGGCTTCAGCCCGCCCTCCAGCGGGCTGCCCACCCCCGCCAGCCCCGCGGGACGGGGTTCATTGTCGCCCTCCGGAGCCTCCGGAGGCCCGTGCTGGTGTGAGGGGGTTGCTGGCCCCCGCTTTACGCCTTCGGGGCCTCCCATCTGGGAGGCGGGGGTCGGCGAGGCCCCCGGCCCTACCCCGGAGGGCGGGTCCATAGTTTTATTATCATGGGGAGAGGTTTAATTGGCAGTTGGGGGTGTTTTGTTTTGGCTGAGTGGGGATGGCTTGTTGCGGCTGGTTTTGTGTTGGTGTTTCTTGGATTCATCCTGATATTCTTGGGGGTTTTTATGTCAGCATTGGGCGGCGGGGGTAGTATTGAGGGCGGGGGTGTTGTAATTATCGGGCCTCTACCAATAGTCTTTGGTACTAGTGAGAGGATGTTTCTTCTCGCTGCTGTTATTGGGGTGTTGTTGACTATTCTTGCAATAGCTCTTATGCTGGTGTCTCGCCGCGTTTTGCCTAGTTGAGGGTGTGGTGTACTATTTTTTCATTTCTTCGGCAGCCCTCCTGACGCCCTGCCTTGCCAGCGTGTCTAACTTTTCCACGGCTTTTGAGTGCTCTTCGAGCACCTTAGACTTCGCCTCAGCTAGTAATCGGGAAGTCGTTTCTCTAAGGATTTTGGACTTCTCCTCAACGAATTCCTGAGGGCTGAAATTGCCTGCCAACGCCTTGCACACCTTCTAGGCTTTACTGATCTTCTAGAGGATTTTAATTTGACATTTAGAAGAAAGTGTTATCCGAGTTCGAAAGATCTTCATCTCAAATTTGGTCTTGGTTATTATGTTAGTGAGTTTTACGCCTATCCTTGAGCAGAGACATTATTGTCGTGTGCATAGGAGTCGCTGCCAGGAATAGTCCTATTACTGTCCATACTAGGGTTGAGGAGGGTATGTAGACCCAGGGTATCCTAAGGGGAAGGGGTATAGTGAGGTGGGCTTGCGGCGAACGCTCGTCGCCTAGCGCCTTGATAGATCTCTCGTATATATAGTCACCTAGTTCAGAGCCCACCGGGTTTACATGGAAGGTAGCCTCTCCAGGCCATAATGCAGCTGAGAACAGGCCTAATGTAAAGCCTGCGATGGCGAAGCCTATGATCGTTGAGGCTCTCAAGGGAAGCTTGCGCGAGGCTAGATATACGGATAGGAGGCTGAAGGATACTGTCGATATTATTGAGGCTAGGATGCTTGCGACTGGTGTTATAAATAACATCCCCACGAATACCATAATTAGGAGTGATACAGCTAGTCTTGCTCTTAGAGTGAGGCTATGCAGAGAAATCCATGAGAGCAGGGCCGGAGGCATTATAATCGAGAGGAGTATCGCCGCTGTTAGCACATGTGGCGTCGCTACCATTACCTGACCATCTCAAGAAATAGACTTATTCATTTGTGGACAAATTCTTAATAGTAAGCATGGTATATACCAGATATAGACGAGGAATTATGGGTAGGGTGCACCAATTGCACCGGGTGCACCGGGCTCCAAGACTATCCTTCATCCTTCTTGGCGGAGCAATAGGCGTGATTGGCTTTCTCCTCGTGGTTAATGGATTGCTCTATATCATGGGAGGATTTGATGTCGCGTGGCGAGCGCTTAGAACGTTTTTCGTGATTCGCGAAACTATAATGCTATTTATAGTTGTTCCAGCCCTTATAGTAGCGTCGCTTATACTGGCTTTAGAGTTGAGGGGTCTTGCCAGGATTGGTGCAGTTGGCACGCTACTGGCAGCTGTTGTTATTGGTGGAACCTCGATAATCGAAATACTGCTAGCTACGAGATTAATAATGTATACGTTCTCGCTCCAGAGCCTGTTGACTAGCAGAGAGGCCGTGAGGGTTTTACAGGTTGTTATATTTGCAACTTATTTAGTGTTCTTTGGGGGAATAGTCCTGCTCATTATAGGTACTCTGGGCCTGAAGCTTAGAGCAGTAGTACTTTCGCTGCTGTCCATTCTAGCGGTCTTAACGCCAGTTCTAGCGTTGATGCTTAGACTAATGATCTCGGGAGAAGCGGGGATCCGAGTACAAGGGGCTTCCATGGTGCTGAGCGGCTTTATTGTGATAGCCGTAGCCGTTGGAGTGGCTAGTATAGGCCTGCATGGGGACACAGGTGAGTAGTTTGGCGGCTGGCGGTAATTAGTATAGTCTAGATGTTTCATCAATATTCAAGTTATAATTTTTTATGTTCTAGGACTCTCAATAGCATTTATAGTGATAGTGAGGTTAAAATAAAAGAATCGGAAACCTATCTATAATTTATTACAATTTAATTTATATCCTATTTGGGAATACGATTGCTGATTTGGTGTAGGCCTATTTGAATAGCGTTCTAGCTAGAGCAGAAGGTCTGTGGAAATGGTATGGTAGGGGAGAGGGTCGTATAGCAGCTCTGAAAGGAGTGTCACTTGAAGTGAGAAGGGGAGAGCTGCTAGCTGTCGTAGGGCCAAGCGGGAGCGGGAAAAGCGTATTGCTGATGATCCTAGGCGGGGTGGAGATCCCCGACGAGGGGGAGGTTATAGTGGATGGCGTGAGAGTATCGTCACTCCCAGGAGGCAGGAGGGCGGCATGGAGGCGTAGGAATGTAGGTTTTGTCTTCCAATTTTTCCACCTCATGCCAACGCTTACAGCTCTTGAGAACGTGCTTTTGGGTATGGAGCTTGCGGGCAGGCCTAAAGAGAGGAGTGAAAGGATTAGGAGGGCGAAGGAGCTCCTAGAGTTTGTCGGTCTTAAGGGAAAGGAGGACCGATTTCCGGGGGAGCTTAGTGGCGGCGAGCAGCAAAGGGTGGCTCTAGCTAGGGCGCTAGGACCTGAGCCCCTGCTAGTTCTAGCAGATGAGCCAACAGCTAATTTAGATACCGCTAACAAGGAGAGAGTGGTTAGCCTGCTCAAAGCGGCGACGGAGAGAGGCGCAACGGTAGTCTACGCAACCCACGATCCTTCCTTAGCAAAGATTGCGGATAGAGTGGTGAGAATTAGGGACGGCGAGGTTGTAGACGGTGGTGGGGGTTGAGTGCGAGCTTATTCAAAGCTGGGTTGAGGAGCGCCCGGAGAAGGCTTCTTGAGGGACTCTCCTTAACTGTAATTGTGTGGCTATCTGTGTCACTATTAGGAGTGTCACTAGTCATAACCAGTAACATGGAGAACCACGTTTCCTCTCAGATTAGGAATAGGATTGGAGATGTTATAGTGCTCGGCGCCTTCCCTGAGGATTCTATAGATAGTCTGGGGGATCTTAGAGGAGTTGAGCGAGTAGAGGCGTACAAAGTCCTGCCAGCGTCGTCTCTCCAAACCGAGGAAGAAGAGTTTCTTGTGGGCCTCGTATCGACGGCATACTGGGATAGCGTTAAGGTCAAGGATCTTGAGGGTATGCAGCCTAAAGGGGAAGACGAAATAATATTGTACTGGGCCCTTAGCGGGGCACCCCTTGAAGAGCTAAAGGATCTCCTAGGAACTAGTGTTAGGCTAATTGCCTTCTCGCTCGACGGAGAGCCGATCATTATTGAGGCGGATGTAGTTGGCGTCTCCTGGGGGTATGAGTGGCTCGCTGGCCGTAGAGTCGCTGTAGTGGTCAGCGAAGAGGTTATGGATAGGCTAACGGGGGGCATGTACACTATGGTTGCAATATTCGCCGAGAATCCGGAGGAGGCGGAGTTAGAGTCGATAGCTGAGGCTGTGGTAGAGCGCCTCGAGATGGGTGGAGGTGTTGTAGTTAGCTACTCGGTTATGAGGCCTGACGAGAATCCGATAGTAGTCCTCCTTAAGGGCGCTCATAGCATATTCACCGTTCCAAGCGCAGCTCTCTATGTCCTCCTATTTATACTTCCTGCTGCTGCTGGAACCGCCATGGCGGTTAGGGAGTCCAGAATGGTCGCGGTGCTAAGGGCTCAGGGTGCAGGAGCGCGCGAGGTGGGAGTACTGTTCCTAACCCCCTGGCTGGTGTGGGGCGTACTAGGGTCTGCTCTCGGAGTTCTAACCGTATTGCTGGCCAGTGAGGCGGTCTATACTAGTATATTCGTAGGTGACGCTGAAATCGCTAGGCTGCTCTACGAGTCTTACGGATTCGTGGTGCCGCGAAGCGTTCTAGCCCAAGTGTCGGGGCTTGCGTTAGCCGGAGTTGTACTGGGTGGGCTCGCTCCTATAGGTATCATGATGAGGCTTGATATCGTTGGAGCCTTGAGAAGCGCGGAGCTTCCAATCCAGCTGGTACCGCCTAGATTGACGCTTCCAACACCGCTGAGCCTACTTTCTGGGTTTAGGGACGCCCTCTCGAGGCCTTGGAAAATAGTGGGCCTGGCTCTAGCACTAGCGGTGGTTTGGGGGATTGCGGGTAGCATGTCTGCCCTATCAGCTGGTGTCGACGAGATAATATACACCTACTCTGAGAGGATGCCTCCGGATCTCTTCATATCGGTTGAGAGCATAACATTCACGCCGCCGTCGAGTGTTGCCAGCGTTCTCGAGGAAGCGGTAATATCTGCGGCGGGAGAATATGTAGAGGGTTACACTATAATATCCTCGGAGGAATATATAGATGCTCTAGGTCTAAACGAGTTCTTCACTTTAGTTACTTATACTCACGGCAACCCGGAGACAGCGTTTCCTCTGGAAGAGGGAAGGTATCCCGAGAGTGGTGGAGAGGCCGTTATAAGCAGGTCACTGGCAAGTCTGCTAGGTGTGGGAGTGGGCGACAGCATATCCCTAAACCTTGAGGGCCGGAGTGTGGTTATTACGATAACTGGCGTGAGCTACTCTAGGCTAGCCAACGGCTTCTACGCACTAGTAACGCCAAACTTCTATGCCGAGCATGCCGGAACACCAGGCCTCCTTAGCGCTACGGCCCACATAGATTTGGTGGAGGGCGTTGACTCGGAATCCATAGGTGGCGACATCAGGGAGGCGTTGAAGGAGTATGGGTTTGTCAGCGTGCTGGAGGTTATCACTAGAGAGGAGCTCGTTGACGCCTTCAACGTCCTCTCAATACTGTTATCGGGTATCTTAGGGGGTATACTAGTCCTGGCTTCCTTAGCAGCGGGGATAAGTGTGGCTTCTATGATAGCAGTAGACTCCTCTACAAGGTCTAAGGAGAACGCAGTACTCATAGCATTGGGAACTCCTAAGAGATGGATTGTTGGAGGCTATCTAATAGGCTTGACAATAGCAGTCGCAGCTTCAGCCTTACCAGCATACATCCTAGCAACACTGATATCAAGGCTCGTAGCCTCGAGAAGCGCCCTTGCGGTAGGCTATATTGAGCCTGTCCTAGATCCGAGAACTGTTCTAGCCCCGGATAACCTCATGGTTGCTCTGGCAGTGGGCGTTATTTCAGGTGTAATAGCTATATGGATTCAGCTACGTAGGCTCAACGTGGCTCAGGAGCTTAGAGAATAAGGGATAAGGGAACCATGACCTCCGCTCAATACTAATGGAATTCGTGTTTAAAGCCGAAGTGCGGCTATCCTTGCCGTAAAAGCGCGGCTATCTGCATAGGTTTGCTTAGCTGCCGCTGTCTCAACACTTAAGTTCAAATATCTATCTGGGAGGCGACTATTAGTTAAGTTAGGGTGTAACTAGTGGGAGGGCTAGATGATATTCTAGAAGAGATCTTGGAGGCTCTGGGCGACGCAGACTTTCAGGAGGGGTTGAGGAAGAGCGGCATAAATAATCAAAAGAAGGTCAGGGAGATTCTCGAGTCTAATCCAATTTTGGTTGAAAAGGCAAAGCGTGTAGCGCGTGTTAAGAGAGATAGCGTCAGAATGTTAGCAGACCTCGTGGATAAGGCTGCGAGGAGTCTGGAGAGGAACGGTGCGAGAGTCTATTACGCAGAGACAGCGGAGGACGCTAGGGAGATAGTTTCTAAGATAGTTGGTAGGGGTAAGACCGTCGTGATGTCTAAGAGCATGGCTGCCGAGGAGATTGACTTGAGGAGACATCTCGAGGCCCTGGACAACGAGGTTTGGGAAACGGATCTAGGCCAGCTTCTCGTCGCTCTTGAGGGCAGGAAACCTATGCACACGGTTGCCCCGGCCATACACATGACGAGGGAGAGGGCTGCTAGGATAATTAGGGACAAGCTGGGGATAGAACTGGACCCTAGGGATGTTGAGGGTATGGTCTACGCCGTAAGAAGGTTTCTCAGGGAGAAGTTCTTCAAGGCTGACGTCGGAATTAGTGGATGTAACTCTCTGGCTGCTGATACGGGGACTCTAGTTCTTGTTGAGAACGAGGGCAACATCAGGATGGTTTCGTCTACACCTGAGAAGCATGTGGCGATAGCCCCTATCGACAAGATAGTCCCTACAATATGGGATGCTATAGATGTGGCTCTCGTTCAGGCCGCCTATGCTGGCTTCTGGCCTCCAACCTATATCTCACTCATATCTGGCCCCTCCGCCACCGGCGATATAGAGCAGATTAAAGTTCATGGAGCCCACGGGCCTAGAGAGCTGCACGTCGTTCTGTTAGACAATGGTAGGATGAGTGCTTCTAGCCACCCTTTCTACATGAGCAGTTGAGGTGTGTGAGATGCGGTAGATGCCAGTTTGAATGTCCGGTGTTCCTCCAGACAGCGAATCTCTGGGGAGGCCCAGTCTACGGCGGGCCTATGGGGATGGGATGGACTGCTATAACTTTAGGGGAGAGGCTAGCGGGAGAGCTGAGCTACCTTTGCCTGGGTTGTGGTAGGTGTGATGAGGTTTGTCCTGTCGAAATTCCTCTCTCAGATATTATCAGGAAGCTCAAGTCGGGCTACGCCTCTGGTGGGAAGGCTGGATGAGTGGTTGCTTTAAGGTAAAATAGGCTTAGTGGCAAATAATGTGAAAGACAGTCGGGACTTCCTCCGGGGTAGGGGTGTAAAGTTATTGTATTACGAGTATCTAGTCGAGGAGTGGATAGGTCTGGATCCCAAGGAGATCGGCGAGGACCTCGATGAGGCAGCGCTAGATAAGCTGAGGGGGCTGGAGGGCAGGATAGACGAGGACCTGGGGATCATTGTCGCTGTATTGGAAGCCAAGATCGTTGGAGACGGAGTCATACCTCCTCTGGGCGGAGACCCTGCAGTCTACTACCCAGTCAGGTATAGGGTGTTAGCCTTCAAACCGGTAATACAGGAGCTGGTTAAGGGTATCGTCACGAGAGTCGACGAATTCGGCCTCGTTGTAAACCTGGGACCCGTTGATGGCAAGGTCCACAGAAGTCAGATTATGGACGAGAATGTGGAGTTAATGCCGGATAAGTCGGGTTTTATCGGTGTTGCCAGTAAGAGGGAGGTCAGGGTAGGAGATATAGTGAGGGCGAGGGTGACCCACGTGACGAAACCCAGCCGGACAGCTCAAGTTATGGGTATAGGGCTTACTATGAGACAGCCATATCTCGGTAAGGAAGAGTGGCTGAAGCCTCAAGCGGCGAAAAGGTAGGAGGGTGTGCATCGTTGGCCAGGAAGGGCGGGAGGTCCTCGAGCTTTATAGCATGTAAAAACTGTGGAGCCTTATTGCCTAAGGGCACGCAGGTTTGCCCCGAATGCGGGTCCTCACAGCTGAGCGAGAACTGGAGTGGAATCATAATTGTACTGGATCCAGAGAACTCGCTTCTCGCTAAAGAGTTCTCCATAGATAAGCCCGCGATGAAGGCGATCATGATAGGAAAAAAAGTGGTGGTCAGGGGAGGAGGATAGAGTTATAGATGAGATGAGGGTTGGAGGAATCCAGGCTCTTGCGTGGCAGACCATACCTCCTTCTGCCTGATAAACTGAGGCCGACATTATCAGCCTCTCCCTCACCCCCCCTCAGCGGAGCTTCCTTCACTAGAGGACTCATGGATCTAGTTAGAGCTGTGTGTGTCGGCGATTATGTGTCTAGACTGTGCCTAGAGGCTCATAGATTGAAATCTTTCAATGAGCTTATCCTTGTTTATGATGGATTGACTAGGAGGAGCACAACTGGTCCCGTTGACACTCCACCTGGATTCCAGAGGATAGAGATCTATAATACTCCTGGGGGGATCGCCTTGGATGCGGCCTACACTATATGCGAGCTCATGGCAGAGGGGGGCTTTTATGAAGTAGAGGTTCACGGCGAGGAGGACCTGCTGGCTCTTCCAGCCATATTATGCTCGCCTTATCGAGGCTGGCCAGTGGTGTTTGGGATTCCAGAGGTTGGAGGCGTTATAGTTAAGCCTAGGATGGCCGGAAACCCTATAAGCTTTAGTTGGATTGGACTCGTGCCTGGACTAAGATAGAATTGGATGAGGAGTTACCGCTTATCTTACTGGATGATGAAAAGTATAAAGGAAAGAGGAAAGATTAGAATTGTTGTAGCAATTCCGGGTTGATATGCATGCCCCAGGATAGAACAGCCCTAGTGCTCGCTGGGGGTAAGGGGAGGAGGTTTAGGCCATACACAGATCTGATCCCCAAGCCCATGATACCTATAGGTAACACAGAGAAACCAATACTCGAGTTCATAGTTAGGATCCTTGCTGAGGGTGGATTCAAGAGAATAGTCTTGCTTGTAGGCTACAAGTGGAAATATATATATAATTACTTCGGCTCTGGGGAACGCTACGGTGTCGAAATAAAGTACAGCATAGATGATGATAAGTACAAAGATACAGGAGGAGCTGTGCTTAAGGCGCTGAAGGAAGGGCTCGTGGATTCAACCGACTTCCTTGTATGGTATGGAGACATACTAAGTGTAGTCGACGTAGCAGACTTATACTATAGCCACCTTGACATGGGGGCTGACGCAACCCTCACAATCGCGAGGAGGTACCAGGTTCCGGTGGGTGTTGTGGATATAGGTGAGGGCGGAAAGGTGGTTGGTGTAGTCGAGAAGCCCTGGGTGGACTTAAGGGTGTTCATAGGAATGGCGGTATTCAAGAAGTCATCCTTCATGGAGCACTCCAAACATCTAGGCACAAGCTTCGATATTATGGGAGACCTTATGCCTAGGATGGCGGGGGAGGCGGAAGTCTATGCTTACTACTACGACGGACCCTGGTTTGACGTGGGAAGCCTAGAGAGATATGAGAAGATCAGCGAGAAATTTATCTCAGACCTAGAGGGGAAACTCTTCCCTAGTGAGGCCTCCGTCTCATAACCCGGTGGTCCTCAACGCTGTGTGCTCGGTAGCGCCGAACAATTTCATCCGGAGGCCCTGACTTGTAAGGTTTTTAATGGGGTCTCATATCGGCTATGGAGCTGGTTCTGAGGCCCTTAGGGCTTCATAGCTAGGTGTTAATCGTTGGAAGCCTCTGTATGGTTTATAGTTGTCGCTTCAAATTTAGAAGTGGAAGGTGTTAGGGCATGGTAAGGGGTAGAGTGCCGGGTCCCGGTTCGAAGCATGGGATTTACGTTTACGATGGTGGGTCGGGTGAGTGGAGGCTATTGAGGGATGGTGGAGATCCTATCAAGCCCGAGGAGCTGGGGGAGGGTGTGGTGCTTGTCTACTTTGACAACGCGCTTTGCCCGGCCTGCCGGCTACAGGACCACTACTGGCTCGACGTCGTTAAGAAGCATGGTGGGAGGGGTGGCGTAAAGTTTGTGGTAGTTCTGTGTGACTGGTTCACTCAGAACTGCAACTCTGAGGCCGCGTCAAAGAGTTTTGAAGCCTTCAAGATCTCCTCGAGCCCTACCATCGCAGTTTTCGCAGTGAAGAATGGAAAGGTCGTATATCAGGAGTTCCTGGAGGGGGTTAGGCCTAAGGAGATTATCGAGCTGTACCTTAATAAAGCTGTGAAGGAGGTAAGCGGCTAGCGAGCTTATGGACCCACCAACTCATACATGTCCAAACCCTAAATCTTAACCACTCTAAGAGCAATTCTGGCCATTGCTTGCAGACTAGTATCTGAGGGTCCGCGCTGATCCATGCTTGCTAGACACTCTCTACAGACTCTTCTGGAGGGGTCTATCTGGATGAGGCAGTCAATACA
Organism: Aeropyrum sp.; assembly: GCA_015521685.1. Taxonomy (GTDB): domain Archaea; phylum Thermoproteota; class Thermoprotei_A; order Sulfolobales; family Acidilobaceae; genus Aeropyrum. Next base: position 33,088 of record WANT01000035.1, on the reverse strand, counting down.
GCCGAGGCGCCCGCAGTAGAGGCAGTAGCTCACAGAAAGCTGTTCGCCGCAAAACCTGCATATAGCGTCGTGGCACGCTATACAGACTCCATTTGTTGAGTGAGTGCTACATATAGGCCTGCTGCAGATGCTGCACGAACTCCTCGAGTCGTCTGCGCAAAAGTAGCATGAGACAGTCACTCTAGATCTCGCCCCTCCTAGCCATCTCCTCGTAGATCCTCCATATTCTTTCATCAGTAACCAGTGCGGTGTAGAAGCCTTGATTTTCAAGGGCCTCTCTTACCATCCCTGGGAAGGATACTGGATCTGCCTTAGCGAGGTTGCTTAGACTTTTAATTGTTTCCGCAATATCCCTGTTAGTCGGGTACTTCTTCTTAACTAGCCTTCTCGACCTTCTTTCAATCTCCTTCTCAACCTCTCTAGCGGCTTCCTTGAGATCCTCGAGAACATCTTCTGGCAGGTCCTCTGACAATGCTGCTCTCATCTCCAAGTAAGATAAGATAGTTACAACCGCAGGGTTTTACGGTTAATCCTTCAGACGGAATAGCTGTTATAATCGTATCCCTCCAGCCTGTGTTGAATACATCTGTATCATAGAAATGGTTATCAATCCGGTAGCACTAAGAATTATTTCGGGCCGAAAGAGGCGATGAGAGTGCTGCTGAAGAACGAGCAGCAGGTGAAGGTCGATATTGATAATTCCAGGGTTACCGTGTCTGGTAGGAAGTATGAGGCCAGCCACTCGCTGTTAATAGGATCGAGTAGGCTGGAGGCCGAGATAGAGTCTGGCTCTGTGAGGGTAAGAGCATACTTCGCTAAGCACCCCGAGGTTGAGTACGTTAATGAGGATCTAGTGAAAATATATTCTGTAGGCTCAAAATACGAGGTTGACACGTTTGGGGAGAAGATCAGCAAGATTGAAGAATCTAGTGGGGTCATAACTCTAGAGGGAGAGGTGCTTTCGCTAAAATTTGAGATAGACTCGGAGTTTGTCACAGTTAAGCTACCCAAGGGTACTAGGGTGAAAGCAACAAGACTGATTGTAACTGCTGAGGGTGATGTAAGCCTGAACATAATAACATTCCCATTTACCATGGGGATACTAACGGCTAGGAGAAGTAGGGCCAGGATAGTATTGAAGGGAGATGTTGTAGAGACCAGGCTGGAACCCAGTTAAAGAGGAGTGCTTAGCCACTCTGTCCACTACTAGGGCAAGCATTATAGCCGCTATTAGATCATGCTTCCCCCGGGTACTCTATTGTAATATACCTGATTAATACTCACCCTCCTGCCCCACAATCTTAATTGAGTATAATTTCTTTAGTGGTGGTTAGATCTGGCTGTGCTAGTCAAAGAGATAGAGGGGAGTGTAAGGCTGATGCTGCTGGAGGATCTTAGGAGGCTTGTGAGGCAAGCTTTTGTTATAGACGAGAAGCTATCCGAGCTTGGCGATGAAGAGGATGATCTCATTGATTATGTAGTTCTAAGCGCGGCCAGAAGGGTTATAGCCGAGGACATAGCTGAGATTCTGGACTACTTAGTTGACAGCGAGAGTCCTGAAGTGGAGGTTGGGGAGAGTGGCGGAGCAGTTATTGAGGAGGCTGTAAGCCATGGCTAGTGGTAGCAACCTATATTTTTATTGTACATATACCGATGCCACTATTCTCCCACGTTCAACAATTATACCATATTAATATAGAAGTAGGGGCCATATATCTAGTGTGGTGGCAGGCATGAGCCAGCTAGTTAAGAGGTACGAGGCGGGAGAAGAGGTTGTGAACAAGGTAAGATCGAAAGTTCTCAGCGAGTTCGAGAAAATGAAGGTGGTGATTGAGGACGCCGAGATTAGTGTGTATACGGCATTAGTCGACGATGACGTAGTTCGACTCGTTCTCATCGCTCTCGACGAGGCTAAACAACCTCTCTCCTGGCGCGACTTAAAGAAGATATTCTCTGGTATAGTCGGTGAGGACAGGCTTAGGAAAATTCTCAGCAGTTTGAAGGCAAAGAACGTTATTGCAGAGCTAACCCACACGAGGTACTCCTTACCTCAGTATGTCCCAGAGGACGAGATTGCAAAGATCAAGAATCCAGGGATTATTCCAGTGATAGAGAGAATTCACGGGAGAAAGCTGGAGGCTATAGAGGAGATCCAGTAAGATAACAGAGTTAGGCCCACAGTACAACGTTTCCCATATCCTCTCCCGCGAAGCTACAACCTCCTTTTTCCGGGTGTCCAATTCTTACGAGCTTATTAACACCCCGGAAGGCAAAATCGGGGAAGATGGCGGCTGTGAGCTCCGCTGGGTAGTGGGAGCCCTATTTGGGTAGGGCTGTGACGTATTCACGGACCTTGCGAGCCGCCCTAACTGCTCGATTGTATCTTGGTATATGCTTTGGAATTGTGTGTAAGTAGATCTAGATATTCCAATCCAGAGTTTATAGGACTTTTCATGGTGGCCTCTTTGGCTGACGATAGTCTCTACATAACGGTTGCTGGATATAGCTTGGTCCGTGGGCGTAATTGCCCTTCGGGGTGGAGATCGGCCGCATCGTGGCGAATATGGCTGGAAGGGGCTGCAGAGTCAGCTACGGCTGATGTGGCCCTTCCCTATGTCAACATATCAGGACCTGGCCATCTATCTCTACTCTCAGCCTCCAGAAAGGTAGAGCACCTTGCGCGCCTTAGATTGGAGCTTTCCAGAATTGAGTGTCTAAAGGAGGAGTTCTGGTGGCCTTCGCTGTATAAGGAGTCTCCCTACGCTAAGAGCCGGTCTCCACGAGAGGTGTTAGAATCGCTAAAGGAGAGTAGCTACAAATTTCTCGTGGCTTACCCGATGAAGAAGGATCCCACTTGGTATCTAGAGCCTTTGGAGAAAAGGAGAAGGATTATGGGTGAGCACATAAGGATTGCGGTAGAGGCGACGCGTTCGAAGCCTGTGAACTCGATAACGACTTACGCCTTCGGCATAGCACACTACGAATTCCTAGTGATATACGAGGTCGATGATGTTGCTCACTGGATTGAAACCGTAGAGGCCTTGAGGGAGGCAGAGGCTAGGAGATGGGTAGTCCTAGAGGAGCCGGTGGTCCTGGGGTTGAGAGTTTAGACGCGAGAATCCTAAGGTGGCTCTTATGGACAACACCAGGTGCCAGGGAAGAGTTTTAATAGTAGGCGCCGGGCCGGGAGACCCTGAGCTAATAACTGTGAAGGGTCTTAAGGCTCTAAGAAATGCGGACGCGGTCTTGTACGATAGGCTCATACCGAGGGAGCTTCTAAAGGAAGCGAAGCCTACCTCCCTAAAAGTTTATGTGGGTAAGCGTCCGGGGGAGGGCATGCCCCAGGAGGAGATCAACAGGCTACTCGAGAAGCTAGCCTGCAGAGGGTTATTTGTGGTCAGACTAAAGGGGGGCGATCCCTTCACTTTCGGACGCGGGGAGGAAGAGTGTATGTACCTCAAGTCTAAGGGTGTAAGGTGCAGTGTTATCCCAGGTGTGCCCAGTTACGTGGCGGCAGCAGCTCTACACGCTATACCACTAACCAGCAGGGGGGTATCCTCGACCTTCGCGGTCGTGCCTGGTAGAGAGGCCGGGGATAAAGCTCCCGAGCGGAGGGTGAAGATTGAAGAGATCGCCAGAAGTGTTGACACACTCGTTGTGTTGATGGGCGCGTCAACTTCTGGAGAGATAGCAGAAAGGCTTTTGAAAGTCCTACCACCCGATACTCCCGTCGCAATTGCCACAAATGTTTCCACCCCTAATGCATCGACAATTATAACGACTTTGAGTGGTTTGAAGGAGCTAGGTATGAAGGGTGAAGTAAAGAATCCTTCTGTCATTATTGTCGGCGATGTTGTTAAGTTAAGGGACAGGCTTTATCCCGAGTCGTAGACCCAAATCAAATCCAGATTTGGGAGTGTTGGGGGGATGGGGAGGGGTGCAAGCTCTGAAGGTTGGACACGATTTTTAATGATGAACGTGATCGGGTGAACTCTGGTATAGATTAACATGTAAGCCGACCCCCCGCTTCCCTATGGGGTTGGTGTAGCGATGGGTTTTGCAGAGTGGTCAGATTACTTGAAGAGGCTCGCCAGGGAGTCGCGCTCCTCACAATGTCTCCAATTCGACGCCTGTTCGATAACCGAGGGCCTAGTGGGATCGATGGACGGCTATTCACTACCACGTAGCAAACTCCCGTGGATGTCTATGAAGGATTGGGGGTGGAAGGCTGTAGTAGCTGCAGCGTCAGACATAGCTGCGGCGGGAGGTAGGCCTATTGCCTTGTCATATAGTGTTGGTTTGAGTAGTTTAGAGGATGGGATTGAAGTGGCTCGGGGTGTTGGCGATGCTGCTGAGTGGCTTGGAGTTAGAGTGTCTAAGTCGGACTTCAACTACTCTGAAGAGGGTTGGATCGACGTATTTGTCCTAGGTGAAACAGCTCGCCCTGTGGGCAGGGTGGGAGCGAGGCCTGGAATGTATGTTGTTCAAATCGGGCATGTTGGTGTGGGGTTGGCTGCGAGACTGGTTCTTGAGGGGAAGATAAGCTTAGATGCGTTGTCGGGAAGATTGTTGGAGGAGACTCGAAGGCCGCGCCCTCCAGTATCTGCGGGAGCCGCCATATCAAGCTGTGGTTTAGCTGCAGCTAGTGATAACAGTGATGGTTTGGCTGCTACGATATGGAATGTTGCAGAGGCTAGTCGTGTTACTGTTAAACTAGACAGGATTTTGGTGAATTATGAGGCCCTCGATTTGGCTAGTTCTGCTGGAGTAGAGTATAGCGAGTTCCTCTATAGTTGGGAAGACTACAACCTCATAGCTGTTGGTTGGGAGAGGGAGGCTGAATGTATTATAGATTGGTGTAGGGTGAATGGGGTTGCGTGCGAGATTGTGGGGAGAGTTGTTGAAGGGCCTCCGGCAGTGTATTTCAGGGGTGAGGTTGTCGACATAAGGGGGTGGGAGTGGAAGTAGTAATATAATGGTTTGATTGTCTGATTTTTATTCTTATATTGACAATTAAAAATAGTGGGGGGTGCTAGTCCTGGGACAATTGCTAAGGGACTCGATGGAGCTTCCCCTGACAGATGTCAACCTCCTGAAACCAATTTCGGTAGAGCTAGATGCAAGTATTGGAGAAGTGAGAAGAATAATGAGGGATAGTGGTGCGAGAGTTGTCGTTGTCGTGGGTATAGAGGGGACTTTACTAGGGGTTATATACAGGTCCAGCATTCTCAGGTTCACAAGCTCTAAGTCAAACGCCACGGCGAGGGATATTATGGAGGATCCTAGAGTATTCTTTACATTATCTACCAAATTAAGCCATGCCGTTAGACTTATGTTGAAGTATGACGAGTGGTATGCACCTGTTGTGGATAACAGTATGACTCTACTCGGCATTCTAGGCCTGGAGATACCAATAAATATTCTGGTGAGAACCGGGGCCTATAGAGGGATTAGGATTAGTGATATTATGACTAGGGATGTTGAATACGTTCTGGAGGGGGAAAGCCTCACTAGAGTATGGGAGATTATGGTCGAGAAGAGATACGCTGGTGTGCCTGTAACCGACAGTAAGGGTGTCTTAAGGGGAATTGTTACCCAGTATGATCTGATCAAGAGAGGATATACAAGGATAGAGCTCGAAAGCGAAGGATCGCCTCCAAGGAGGGTTAAGGTTTCTAGTGCCATGAACAGGTCAGTTGAATACTTGACCCCAGAAGATACTGCCGAGCGGGCCGCAGAACTAATGCTGTATAGGGGTTACGGTAGAATACCAGTTGTATCGAGCCGGGCAGAGAGGGTCTTGATGGGGATTGTAGATAGGGAGGACCTCCTCAAGCCCTACTTTAAGCTCGAGATCCACTAGAATCTACCTCTGGAGGGTTGAGTCAGTTTGGTTAGGGGGAGGGGTAGAGGAGGGGGTAGTTCGGGCGGTAGCCCTAGAGTCAGATTCCCCCTAAATAAGGGTGGTTATAAGCCTGCCTCAAGACCTATAGTGAGGTCTCGGCCGGAGGGCATTAGGTGGCTTAGGGCTGACGGTACGCCGAACTGGAGTCAGAGGGTTCGCAAGGCGGGAGGTGATGCTAGGTCTATTGCCTCGAGACCAGCTATTACTATTCACAAGTCTACACCTATAATTGAGGCTACAGAAAAGATTTACAAGAGCCGTGTCAGAGGCCTCGTTGTGGTGCGTGGCGGTATAGTCGAGGGCGTCGTACTAGCGACAGATCTGATTAACTATCTAGGAGGAGGAGACTACTATCAGATTGTGGTTTCGCGGCACAAGGACAGCATTTATAGTGCTCTGAGGAGGGAGGTTGTTTCGACTATCATGAATAGAAGCCCTATAGTCGTGACGCTAGATGAATCGTTGGAGGGCGTTCTTTCTATAATGGTTGGGGAGGGGGTTGGATTCCTTCCGGTTGTTTACGAGGACGGATCAATATATGGTGTGATCACTGAGAGGGATGTTGTGTCGAGGCTCGCCGATACTCCCTTCGACAAGAAGGTCGAGGACCACATGACTTCAACGATAGTAGCGGTGGATATGGAGTCGCCTATAATAGATGCTATGAAGCTCATGGTAGCCCACGGATTCAGAAGGCTCCCAGTCATATCGGCTAAGACAGGGGATCTCAAGGGTATCATTACGGCTAAAGACCTAGTATCTTATTTCGGCAGCCACGAGGCATTCAAGGCTGCAACAGAGGGAAAGTTGAGCGAGGTCCTCGCTACCCCGGTCTACATGGTGATGTCTCCAGAGGTTCACACCATAAGCCCTAAGTCAAGCGTTGCAGATGCAGCCAAAAGGATGCTGGAGATGGGTGTTGATAGTCTTATTGTTGTTGAAGGTGGTGAGGCTAGGGGAATCATAACTGAGAGGGACATTCTTGTAGCTGCAGCGGTGGGGGAGTGATGGTGTATGAGTGCTAGGATAGTCTCTTATATGACTAGGGAAGTGTATACAGTTACTCCCGAGGATACTCTCGGTCACGCTAGAAGGCTAATGTTGAGCCACGATATTAGCAGGCTCCCTGTTATAGGTGGTAACCAGAGAGTTATTGGCATGCTGACTATAACAGACGTCGCCGATGCCCTAGTCAAAAAGTTCCCCAACAGACCCGCTAACTCGATATACGTTGGAGAGGTGATGAGTAGGGATGTTGTAACTGTCGAGAGCAGTAAGAGTGTGAAGACAGCGGCAGCCTTAATGCTAAAGTATAATATAGGTGGGCTACCTGTAGTATCGCCAGACGGAGTTCTAAGGGGGCTTATCACGAGGACAGATCTAGCAAAGTACTACTATGAGAGGCTGCCTGGCGTGTTTTTAGTCAAAGATGTTATGAGAGAATCCTTTGCTAGGGCGAGGCTAGACCATAGTATATTTTATATTTTTAAGCTTATAGAGGTGGATGCGACAGGCAAGGTCCTAGTCTTTGATGGAGACAAGCTAGCCGGAGTCGTCACCAAGAGAGACCTTGCTTTCGTATCAACACCAATAACATACAGAGGGGGAGTGAAGTATGTCAAGCTGAAGAAACCTCTAGTATATAAAGAGAGAATAGGATCGGCTAGGGTATACATGGTACCACTAGTAGAGGATATTATGACTCCCAATCCCATCACTATAGACCCCGAGGAAGATCTAGCAAGAGCCGCTGAAATCATGTTCAAAGAAGGTGTAGGTGTATTGCCTGTGCTCGATGAGGGGAGGGTTAGGGGCGTAGTGACAAAGCTCGAGATTCTCCAGGCCCTAATTTCTGCAAAAAAGAGGGGTAGAAAGAGGTTATAGAGGAGTTCTCGTACTCTCGGTTTGGTTGGGTTTTTCTTTTAGGGATGGTCAGTGGTAGGACTTGGCTTTGGGAGTCTAGATTTAGGATCTATGTATATTTGATCCGAGAGTCTTGTGGATTTAAGTGGGGTCAGTGTCTTGTCGGGTGAGTCATCTAGTAGGAGGGGCTTTCGCGTCAGCAGGAGCGAGTATAAGGCTATAGCTGAGAGGATGAAGACGATTCAAGAACAACAGATGAGGATCGTACGTAATATGAGATCTATCAAGTATAAGGTGGCAGTGATAAGTACGAAGGGCGGAGTTGGAAAGTCATTCGTCACTACAAGCCTGGCGGCGGCGCTGGCAAGCCGGGGTAAGAGGGTAGGAGTTTTCGACGCCGATATAGCAGGTCCTAGTGTACACAAGATGCTAGGCCTACAGACTGGGATGGGGATGCTTAGCCTGCCAGACGGAAGCATAAAGCCTCTTGAGGTGCCGCCCGGTGTTAAGGTGGCCAGCATAGGCCTCTTGATACCCATGGACGAGGTACCTCTTATTTGGAGGGGGGCTATTAAGACTAGCGCAATAAGGGAGATGCTAGCCTACGTAGAGTGGGGAGAGCTGGACTATCTGCTGATAGATCTCCCGCCCGGCACAGGGGATGAGGTCCTCACGATAACACAGATAATCCCGAATATCTCAGGGTTTATCGTGGTCACAATACCCAGCGAAGTAGCTAAGTCTGTCGTTAAGAAGGCTGTGAGCTTTGCTAAAAGGATAAACGCGCCTGTTATCGGCATTATCGAGAACATGAGTTACTTTAGATGCCCAGATGGCAGCGTCAACTATATCTTCGGAAAAGGGGCTGCCGAGGAGATAGCATCTCAGTATGGGATAGAGTTGTTGGGTAAAATACCCATAGATCCTAGGATTAGGGAGGCCAACGATTCTGGTAGGATATTCTTTATGGAGAACAGAGATAGTGAGGCTGCTAAAGCCTTCTTGGAGATTGCAGATAGGGTTATAGAAATTGTGGAGAAAATAGGGCCTAAACCCCCGGCATGGGGGCCTACGCTGGAGGAAGAAGGGGGCTAGACGGCTCCTAGCCTGGTAGCAACATCTAGAGCCTTATATTCTGGAGCCAGCTTGACAAATGCCTTCTTCTCCCCTCTCGGCGTTATCGCTGTCCTAACCTTCTCTACCTTGACAGCAAACAACTGTTCCACCGCTCTCTTGATGTCCCCCTTAGTTGCCTCCCTTCTAACTATGAATGTTAGCGTGTTCTCATCTTCCAGGAGCTTCGTAGTCTTCTCAGTTACGTATACCCTGATGAGTATCTCTTCGGGCTTCACAGTGACATCACCCTGAACCTATTTCCTAGCGCCTCTAGAGCTCTTGTAGTGTAAACCGTTAGCCTGCCTGGCACACCGCCAGGAGCTAGGTGTAGCACGCTTAGCAGCCTAGGCTCTACGACATCGACGCCTGGCAGAGATTTAACGCTCCTAGCGAAAGGAGACTTTATATCTTCGACTACGAAGAGTATGCTTTTAGGCGTTACATACTTTCTACCCCTCATCTTTCCTTTACCAGCCCTAACTCTCCTTCTTTCCCTTGCTCTAACTACGTCTTGGTATACTCCAATAGCTTGGAGTAAGATGTTTGCTTGTTTGGTGCTTGTTACTTCGTTGAGGACCTCAGAGTCTAGAACGGGTGGGAGAGTCTCTATGGAGAACATGTGACCTCTCGACTTAACCATATCTAAGATTGCGGTAGCCGCTATTGCACTCATGGTTCCGAGCGTTCTTTCCTTCTTATTAACTCTTTCATGGACGCGCTTCTCCACTCTCGGCGGGTGAGCTACTCGACCTCCTCTCGCCATGTTGACTAGCGCGGCCCTGAGGCTGCCCTTAACTCGTGGAACTCTAGCAACACCCCTGCCTACACCTAGGCTTACAGCGCTTGTCCTCTTACCGGCCATTGGATCTCTGCCCTTAGGCTGTAGCCTGGCTGTGAATTCGCTTAGGTAGACCCTTCTTATTATATCCTTCCTAACTGGGATGCCAAATACTGGGGGAAGGTCTATGTCCCCTTGCTCCTCCCCCTTAGAATTGAAGAGCGGCGCCTTGAGGCCTGACCTAGAATACATCGTGAGGTAGGTATATTGGAGCATGGCTAATTCACCTCCCTCTAAGTACCTTGCTTGCTAGCCAGGCTCACGTACGTAATCTCTGGCTTCTTCACGCCTAGCTTAAGATACCATTCTGGAGGCCTTATAGGCCATCTTAGGACGACTGGCCTCTTTGGCGTGCCTGGTATTGTTCCTGCGAGCATCACGAATGTAGACCTAACTACCCCGTAGTGGAGGAATCCACCAGCCGGGGTTATCTTGTATCCGTCGTCTTCTATGGATACGATCCTCTTATTGTACTCGGTCCTCCTGTGGAATCCGGTCTGGCCAGCTTGCGGTGTCTCCCAGAAAACGCTCCTTCCATGGCTCCTGGCGCCGATTCTCCTGCTACCCTTCCTGTGCTTATGCCATCTTGGGAGTTCCTTAACTCCCCACCTTTTAATCACTCCTTGGAAGCCCTTGCCTTTAGTGACAGCTATGACATCGACTAGCTGGCCCTCCTGGAACACGTCCTTGACGCTTATCTGGTTGCCTAGCAACCCCTTGGCATACTCGAAAGCGTCGCTCACACTGTTGACTCCACCGATCTTAATTTCCAGAAGGTCTGGCTTCTTCTTGGATAGGCCTCCCGCTAGCTTAGGCTGGGATGCGGCTAGGATCCTAACCTCCACGGCTTTCTCTAACTCACCCTCAAGCTCCCCCAGAGTCTTGTCGGTCTCGAAAGACCCCAGTGTCTTTATTTTTCTCTGTAGTTCGAGGTCCTCGGGAGGCTGGGACCAAGCCTCCCCCATAGAGTATCTGCCTCTGTTCGGGTCAAACCCGTATAGCCTTAGTGCTAAAACGTACATAGGAGGCGTCTCTACTATAGTAACAGGTAGGAAAACTTCCTTCCCTGTAGTGGGCCTGCCTGGCCTATCCTCGACTACGAATGCATGCGTCATTCCCACACGGTATCCTAGGAAGGCTAGTGGAGTTGGCCTTCCTATATCAACCTGAGGCCAGCTCTTTATGCGAGGGACTAGTCTCGCCGCTCTCTTCCTTGGCGAGAAGCCAAGGCTACCTCTTCTCGGCGCCCTCTTCTTACGTGCTCCCAACTCTAGGCACCCTTAGTAGTTAATCCCGTATGGGTGTCTCACTCCCAAGCCTATTAAGAATAATCTAGCTATCTTCGGAGCCTCACATGCCGCAAATTACGCTCAAAGCCTGGAGTGTAGCTATTACTGCCTCTTCTGTCCTCACAGACTCAGTTCCCTGGTGGGGAATCGTGTTTAGGATGTAGTGGAACTGACTTGGTGAAGCGTACTCTAGGAGGCCTCTGTAGGGGCCGCCGAAGAATATTGCTGTATGGTTTTTGCAAGCCGAGTCCTTTAATATTCTCCAGGATTCGGGGGGACAAGTTCCGTTTTTATCTGTACCAATCACGGTATATCCTCTTCTCGCGTAGTGTTTTGAAGCCTGTACTAGGGTATTGAATGCTTTAACCTTATATCCTGTGTACGTTCTACCCCAAGAGGACCTCACTATCTTTAAGCCCTCGCCATGCACTCCGAGTATCTTAACTGTTATAATCTTGCCTGCACCTCCAGCCTGGGATTTCGGCATTGTTCCGTAGCCCAGAGAGCCTAGGTAAACCTTGCAGATTCCGCCGGAGCAGGATTCGACGAAGCCGTCCAAGACTGCACCCTCTTTTGGGGCGCTGGGAACTATGTGGCTAGGGATTTTTAAGGGGGGGAGCAGAGATGAGTATCTCAGCTCTCTCCTAATTGGGAACACCTTCCTCTTAAGGTGAGGAGGAGTCACTTGGTATTCGAGTATAGTTTTTATGAGATTGAGATCCTCCTTACTCGAGTCTGGGTCTAGGAATAAGCCGATTTCATCAACCCTATACACGGTGGCCGCGCGGCCAATGATACCAGATTTTAATGTCTTGAGGAGTAGTGTCTGTTCCACCCTCAGCACGCTAGCTGGTAGGACTATGGCAAGCCTCTTCCTGCGCCTCTTTGAGGGCCACTTATAGCAGACGCTACTGTCACCCACCAATTTGTTCATGCACCGCAAGCTCTATGTAACAGACGGTTAGAGCAGAATGCTTTTGTCTAGTATAGCTTGTTGAGTAATCTTGGAAAAATTCCTATCTTGATCTATAGCCGTGAGGTCTACGCATAGCTAGCGCCTGCCTTTTCTGCCTTTCTGTTGTTTGGTTCTCTGTTGTTGCTGCTCCTCCTTCTCTTTCCTGCTCGTGTCAGCGAATAAGGTGGTCTTTTGCCTGCCTCCCACGAATACCACCCACAATTAAGATCGTAAGCCCCGGCTATTATAGGCTTGGAGTATCCAAAATTTGGGTCTCCACTATAACCGCGAGTTATGGTGGTTGGATTGGCAGCCTTCCTCTATAGGAAGCCCCTTGACAGTCCCGGAGAATCCTTGAGAGCCCTGATTTCTACTAGGGAAATAATAGTGGCTCCCGGAGTGTACAACCCTGCCATAGCACTCTTGGCTGAGAAGCTAGGGTTCGAGGCCTTGTACCTCTCTGGAGCTGCGCTTACAGGGAGCCTAGCGATGCCTGACCTCGGGCTCATAACGCTCAGCGAGCTAGCTCTTTTCACGAGCTACATAACCAGGGTCACCAGGCTACCCCTAATTGTAGATGCGGACACAGGGTTTGGCGAGGTTATCAATGTAGAGCGTACAGTTAGAGAGCTTGAGAGGGCTGGAGCCGCAGCCATACAGATAGAGGACCAGGTTCTACCAAAGAAGTGTGGACACTTATCGGGTAAATCTCTGGTGAGCGTGGAAGACATGGTTAAGAAGATCATAGCTGCTAGCGAGGCGAGGCGCGACGCTCTCATAATAGCTAGGACGGATGCTAGAGGCGTTGCGGGACTCGAAGAAGCTATCGAGCGGGCTAACGCCTACCTTGAGGCCGGTGCGGACATCATTTTCCCAGAAGCCCTCCAGAGTCTCGAGGAGTTTAGGGAATTCGCAAGGCGAGTCAAGGCACCGCTACTGGCTAACATGACTGAGTTTGGGAAGACACCATACATAACAGTGGAGGAATTTAGGGAGGCGGGCTACAAAATCGTAATATTCCCGGTGACAACGTTCAGAGCTTCCCTGAAAGCCTCGGAGGATGTACTACGGGAGATTATGGAGAAGGGCACACAGGTCCACACTCTAGACAAGCTTTATACTAGGAAAGAGTTCTACGAACTAATAGGATATTATATGTATGAGGAGAGAGACAAGGAGATAGAGACTAAGGCCAAAAGAATCTTATCTAAAAAAGTAAAGTAAGAAAATAGTTGCGGGTCCACACATCAACGCATCGAGTCACCCCTCCTCCCAGATTAGGATTCTGCAAAACAGCTTCGGGGAGCCTATGGTCGAGCTTGTAGATCTAATTGACGACCTAACAACGAAGGTAACCGCTCTAGCTTGGGCTCTATTCCTCCTCTCCTGGAGTTTAGGCTGGGCTATAAGGGGTGCTCCAATCCCATCATCTAAGATAAAGAAGGTAGGAAACTCCCTGGTTGAGGACTCCATGTGGGCCGCCTTATGGCTAGCTCTAGGAACAACCGTGTTTGCTCTCATAGTAAAAGCTGCAAACATTGTTAGCCAGGCCCTCCTAGGGGGGTGACTTTTTGGCGCTGGACCCCCTGGGACAGGCAGAGCTTGCACTCCTAGCGTTCAAGTTAGCAGTGTTGGGATTCTATATGGGCGTTGTGATTTACGCGGCCCCCATACCCCTACAATCAATAAAGAAGTGGGGTCCAATACTCATAGAAGACTCTCTATGGGCAGCTCTGCTCTCTCTTTCTATAGGATCGCTACTTGCGGCCTCGGCTTATCTCCAGCTACTCATAGGAGGTTCATGGCCGGAACTCAACGCGTGGCTCGTGGACGCGATATCATTCGCAGCCCTCCTTAAGGTTCTCTCGAGTCTAGTAACTAGTCTTCCCGAACCCCTATCTCTCCTCAAGCCTGTGGCTTCCACCGTGGCCTCAATCTTGGATGAACTAGCATGGGGGATCACGGTTGTGGTGGCTATGGTAGCAGGGTTAAAGTATCTCCTTGGATATAGCAACCTGTTACTAGGAATTGCTGTAGTACTCTATGCGATACCCTTCAGGATTGCCAAGCCTGCTGGGGCTTGGCTAGCGGCGTTCGTCCTAATATTCAATGCCGGCCTGCCAGCTTTGCCAGCGTTCGTGGAAGCCATAGGAGAACCACCAGCCCCTAAATCAGACAGCATGTGGATTGGGAGCGTAAGGATATTCAACATGATGGGAGAGCCTATACCAGCTGGCTTGCTAGTGGCCCGTGGAGCTGTCTCTGGAGAGACTATAGTCTATGAGGTAAAGGATGGCGTGGCTTATAGTAGCGTGCTTGGAATACCTAGAGTATCTCTACCTATGGAGGAGCTGGTCTTCTCGCTCGAGTACATGGGCATGGAGTTCGCGCTCGAGCCCTCCTCGATCAATACTTCCGATATAGGCGGTAGCATTGAGCTCAGAGCACCCAACATCATATACTCACCCCACGACGGCCTCCTCCTAGCGTCTAGCGAGCCACCAACAGAAACCAGGTCTGGTGATGGTGTGTTTGAAGCAATATGGTCGGGATTAGATCGTGGCGATTATGTGCTAATATCGTGGGTGAACGAGTGTGCGCCTGGCATCTCGGTTTTACAAGGCGAGTCTAACAGAGGTGCTTGGAGATGGGCTGGGCTGGAAGGCGAATATATAGTGGTCTCGCCTCGGGATGGCGGAGTCTCCGTGTCGATAGCCAGCGAATACTGCAGGCTCAAGGCGGACCTGTCCGGCGAGTCTAGGGATCTTCTAGAAAGTATTGCCAGCCTAACAGACTATTTCACGATAGACTTGGCAAAAATGATAATCATATACTATCTAACACTACCGACAATGTACATCTCAATCCTCCTGGTAGCCACTGCGGGTGTAGCCCGACTCCTAGGCGGTGGCTCCAAGCTGAGGGTCAAAGTTGTATAGCTAGATGACTCTTGGGGCGGCTCATATGGTGAGTGTTTTCGACCTGATAATAGTCTCATTGATGGTTGCATCAGCACTAATACTGTATAAGAAGACTATCGCGGCCAGTGCCAGAAAAATTTACTCGAGAGTGGATGGAGGACTGCGGGCTGGCTGGGAAACAACAGAGAGAAGGCCAATTCTCTTAGAGCCCTCGGGGACTATAAAGATTGGAGGCGCTCTAGGAAAGAGGCTATACAGTCTGGCCAGACGGGCTCCCTTCCCAGTCTCATATATTTATACGTATGCTCCGGTTGAGAAGGCGTATCTGGCCTCGCTGATAGAGGAGGAGATTAGAAAAGTCGAATACAAATACACTACTACACGGCTAGATAGGTACAAGCAAGCTTTAGCGTTTCTCGAGGAGTTATATAGGGACGTCTCTTCCGCTGGAAGGCCCGTCGCTGAGAAGTTGTCAGTGGTTGTTTGGGCGACCAATAACGAGCATCGAAGTGTAGAGCTGTTCGCTAGGATGCTCGAAAGCGAGACTGGAGTAAGATTCTCGCTTAGCGAGATCGAGTGTATAAGTGAGGCTGCTGAAATAAGTCTCGAGGCTGCCGCATCTAACGTAGAGCCCGCATCCCTATTATCCCGGCACGGCTCTATTACTATAGGCGTAGATTTCGAGACGGGAGAAGTCTTAACACTTAGGTGGCCTGAGGACCTCGAGAAGCATATACTTGTAATCGGGCCTACAGGTATGGGTAAAACTGTTCTCCTCTCTGGGATTGCAGTCCAACTATCGGTCATTGCAGAATCAAGCGGCTCGCTTTCGGTCATAGTTATAGATCCTAAAGGCGACTTATCACGACTTCTAGAAGGGGTTGCTAGTAGGCGGATTGTAGTCTCCAATATTGAGAATCTACCATCTCCTGGCTATTCTATACCTCAGCTAACATCCTTGACTGTGTACGACTTGTCTTTATTGCGCGAGGCTGATAGGAATGAGGCGTCTAAGAGGCTGCTAGACTCGCTGCTAGACTACGTTCTTAGCCGGGTGGCTGCCGAGAAGATTGTAATTATAGTTGATGAGGCCTGGAGACTTAGCTCTGCTGGGGAGACTGTCGGGAAGGCCGTAAGGGAGGGTAGAAGTAGGGGTCTATATATAGTTCTAGCTAGCCAGGATCCCACGGACTTCAAGGGCGAAATCCCATCTAATGCTGGTACTATTATAGCATTTAGGGGTGTTGCAAAGGAGTACAAGAGGCTTGTCGAGGACCTGGGTCTTCCCGGAGGGATGCTGGAAAGGCTTAGTATGCTGGGCGAGGGCTTTGCAGCTGTGAGACTAGGTGGTGGCGCTTCGCTGGTGAAGATTTACCCGTTCAATGAATATCTTAAAAAGGCCCGTACAACCTCTGGGATAGCGGGCGTGGGTGTCTAAGCATGGGTAAGAGGCTGAGGCAGCAGAGGGCTGGTAAGGGGACGCCGACATACAGGAGTAAGGGTCACATACACCCTGGGCCGGCCAAATATCCCCCGCTTTCCGGCTCGACGACTAAAGGTAAAGTGGTTGAGCTAATCCATGATCCAGGTAGGTATGTGCCGCTAGCTAGGGTAGTTACCGAAGATGGCGTAGAGTTCCTTATGCCTGCAGCAGAAGGTATGTATGTCGGCCAGATAATAGAGGTGGGTCCTGAAGCCAAGCCTGAGGCGGGGAACGTCCTACCTATAGGAAGAATACCTGAAGGAACAGAGATATACAACATAGAGCTAAGGCCCGGCGATGGTGGCAAGCTAGCAAGGCAGGCTGGAAGCTATGCAGTCATAGTCGGAAGGGCGGGTGCCAAAACCATAATCAGGCTACCCAGCGGGAAGGATAAGGAGGTGCCCAACGACGCTAGAGCCACTATAGGAATCCCTGCTGGCGCTGGAAGGATAGAAAAGCCTATAATGAAGGCGGGACTGGCTTTTCACAAGTGGAGGGTAAAGGCGAGGAAATGGCCGAGGGTGAGGGGTGTTGCCATGAACGCCGTAGACCATCCCTTCGGAGGCGGCAGGCACCAGCATAAGGGTAGGCCGTCTACCGTAGCCAGGACGGCTCCTCCTGGGAGAAAGGTTGGCCATATAGCCGCGAGGAGGACGGGTAGGCGTAAGAGGTAAACAACACAACAATTCCAGCGGGAAGAGTCGGGCTCCTACTATGTTTATTGCCAGGACCTCAGTAACTGTCTACAGTCCTCTCCCCAGCCTGAGGGTGTGTCATTTAGTATGGGGGGTAAGGGGCGTCTTATTCGGGAGAAGTATGAGGCTACGTGTAAAGGTTACGACGAGCTTTATAGGTCTGAGCAGTTTGAGAAGTATTTTGTTGCATTAAAGAAAGTTAGACCCAGAGGTTTAGTGCTGGATGCCGGATGTGGTACAGGTCTTCTCCTGGAGTTCATAGCTGGTTGGGGGAGCTTTGGGGATGTGGAGGCATTCGTGTGCCTCGACTATAGCAGGTGCATGCTGAGTATAGCTAGCTATAGAATTAGGGTGGTTGACGGTTCGAGGTGCTTCCCTATTCTCGCAAACGTTGAGAGTCTTCCCTTTGGCAGCGACGTCTTCGACGTGGTATATAGCTTCACGGTCCTTGACCTCGTTGATGATCTCTGGGGTGCGGTTAGGGAACTGTTGAGGGTTTCGAGAGGCCCGGTGGTCGCATCTCTGCTGAAGAGGCTTCCTTATAAGGATGAGCTTCTAGAGGCTGGAGCCCAGCTAATAGGGGTTACGGAGAAGGATGTTATACTAAGACTAGATAATTTGAAGGAGGTTGTTGGAGTTGCCTAAGACATATCTAAAGTTGGGTTTAAAAGAGGACGTAATAGAAAGGTTATCCCGTCTCTCAGAGGTCCTGGGAGTCGATGTAGTTAATGTCATAGATGTTATGGCAGAGGTTGCTGCAGTATACCACAAAGAGCTTTCGCATTGGGCTAGAGAGCTGCGTGTCAAGAAGGAAAATATTCCATTCTCCCTATTCGAGGAAATGTTCTACTACGCTATAACAGCCTGGAGGGAGTTGATTTCAAAAACGCTAGAGGCAGTTAGGGCTAGAGGCAGGTACGAGCTAGAGGAGCTGGATTTCGACCCTGCCTCTGGAACGCTAGAGGCAGAGTTTGTAGCTCTCGAGGGGAGCGACCTAAAGGCTGACAGGCTTGTGATCCTCTGGTCTCCTAGCGGCGTTTCCCTCGAAGCCTACTATTACCTGGAGGAAGGAGAAGAGCCTCCCAAGCCTGGCGAGAAGGGTAGCTTGGCTTGGGACTATCTGCCAGATGAGCATGCATTAGTGATACATGTCTCGGGCAGCGGTCTGGACAGCCTACCCCCCGTTTACAAGCTAGACCAGCTGTATGATCGTGTTACAGGTGGTTCTAGTCCCTAATATGCGGTCGGAAGGAGCGGGTTAGGATATGGAGGTCGAGTACGATACGGAGAGGTGGACTATACTAGCAGAGAAGAGGGAGAAGGCTAGGAGGATAATACTTGCCCTCACGCGCTCAATACAGCCTGACTTGATAGTAGTCCACGGGAGTGTGGCTCGCGGTGACGTCACCCAACACAGCGATGTTGACATAGCCATTGTAGAGCCTGTAGCGCCTGGTATAGTAGAGGAGGTGCTCAGGGCCTCGGGCATACCACCCTACAAAAAGATGGTAATACAAGCAACCCCGAGAAGCACGCCGAAAGCCTATTTCATACTCAAGCCAGACGAGTCTGAAGTGGTAAGCGTGCCACTATCCAGGCTCCAGCCCAGAGAGAGGGAATTCTATGCCTGGGGAGGCGAAGCTAATATAAGGGATCTCATGCAGGGAAAAAGAGTGCCGGGAGTATCTAAAGAGCTCAAGCTAATTATACCCACCGAGAAGGGCCATGTTGAGGAGCCTGTGATAGGCAACGAGGGGAGGACGGCATCCATTCTTAACATATCACAAGAGACGGTCATGGAAAGGGTGAGAATTCTGACGAGGAGGAGGGAGCACGGGAAGACTGGGGTATATATGAAGGTCGAAGTTCCTAGTGATGAGCCAGTAGAATACGTTGTGAGAGAGCTATTGAAGAGAAATAAACACTTCAGGAGGGCCCTACAACCATAGCCAGCCCAAAGCATTAGAGTATCACAGCCTTCCCTCTTCCAACGCTCGCTAACTCCTCTAGTGCCCACTCGGATTCCAAGGTTACCTTAACAAGGCTTTCCAGGGTATATGGTCGCTCGTGGAACAGTAGAGTAGAGGCCAATGCTTCGGCTCTCTCAACATTAGTTATCGACTCCCTCCTAGTGAGGAACTTGTAGAGGCTACGTCTCCCCCTCCTCCAGTCTCCATCCGGGTATCCTCCTATGAACGCTGTTTCAAGAGACCTCTCTACAGCATCAATAATCATATCGACGGAACTCCTATATCCCTCGAAGACTATGGTAGCCATTGTTGAACCCCACGTGGTGATGTGGACGTCTACATTAAATGAGTACGCTAAACCTCTATCTTCTCTGACCTCTTTGAAGAGTATGCTAGTAGCTCCGGATTCTAGGTTAAACACAACCCCTCTCAAGGAAGGAAGGATTTTAGCAAGCTTATACCTCTCCGGGAGTGGTAGGGATACAGCCACATAGGCAGCATCAAGCCCGCGATCTTCAATGATTTCTCGGGGAGCTGCCTCTACTGGAGACGGCTCAGATAGGGTGCCGTGATCGACTAGATTCTCGAAGACTCTAACAGCCTCTCTAGCAATGCTTTCAGTCACGTTGCCTACTATAGCTATCGACACGTTTTTGGGGCTGAAGGCACGGGCCTTATAGTCAACAACGTCTGATATATCTACTGATGGAATCGACTCTGGCGTCCCCTCTATGGGCCTCCCTAGGTGGGTATCGCCCCACACACTCCTATGGGCCAACCTATATATCCAGGCCTCTGGGTTAGACATGTACCCTCTAATCTCAGACTCGAGTACACTCCTTTCCCTCTCGAACTCCCCTTCATCAAGTCTTAGGCCAGAGACAGCCCTGAACATTAGATTAGCGACCTTGACCGCGCTCTCCGGAATGAACTCAGCGCAAAGGAACAGCAGCTCCCTTGTGGTGTAAGCTACCGTCTCGCCTCCAGACAGCTCCACTTGCTTGTCAAGCTCACCTGAACCTAGGTACTCGTTACTCCTGAATATCATATGCTCCACTAAATGTGCAACACCCTCTTTTCCCGGCTTCTCGAACGAGCTTCCCGCCCTCGAAGCTAGGCATAGCGCTGCACTATCGCCAGCTACCCTGTAATAGCCATACCTAGCATCATTAGTCAGATAGCCGAATTCGGGCATTGCCATGCTTCATACCTCCATGCGCCCAAAAGATTTCCCAGTCTGGATGAGGGCATTATATTGGGAGGCTCGGTATTGGGTGTTTTGTCTGGCTTATGTAGAGCCCTCATAGTGTCGCCGCCTACCCTCGACTTGATTGAGGGGCCTTGGGGATCTGAGTCTAGGCCTGGCGGGCCAGGGATATATGCTGGAGTGGCTTTCCAGAGGGCTGGCTGCGCTGTTGATCTTGTTGGTGCCATAGGGCATTTAACTATGGAGACGGTTGTCGTCGAGAAGAGACTAGGTTTTAACAGGGTAGGCTATTACGAGTCTTTCGACGGATACGTATTCCACCATATATACAAAGCTGGGGGGAGGGTATCGAGGCTAGTCACCGAGCCCAGACCCCTTGATATAATCCGCTTGTTGGATCTCTTACGCGATGCGGACTATAACATCATACTGTATTCTCCCATCTATGGCGAGGACTCTGGATATATTCCCCAATACCTATCGTCAAACTGGCGCGGAGTCGTCGCTCTCGACATACAGGGTTATGCAAGGCGGTGGAAGGATGGCTGGGCACCGCCTTCTAAGAGAATTGCCAGCATCATTCACGTGTCAAGCGACGACAGCTTTTATCCCTCGGAGTGCAGTTCCTACATCACTATATACACTGAAGGCGTGAGGGGAGGCTATGTTGATATATGCGGGGGTCCAAGGCTCGGGATACCACCTCCGAGGAAGAGGCTGGAAAACCCTACTGGGGCAGGTGATGTATTCACAGCACTAGTCCTGGTAATGCTGGCTATCGGAGGTTATTCTCTTAAGGAGTCTCTAGATAGGGCGGTCGATCTAACAGCTGAGGTGCTGAAGTCTGCAAACGAGGTTTTGTCGTCCTACGCGGGCAGTACAACTAGCTATAACCTCTAGGGTTCATCAATGACTCAGAGGGCTCTCTGAATCAGTGGGCTGATGTATATTGGTGAGCATCGAGATAGTGGCACTGGCAGCGATGGTCGCAGCATGGCTAGTTCTATATGCGGTCTTCAGGGACAAGGATCTCGGGAGGATCTCCTTTCTCCCCTTCGGAATTATTGTGAGGATAGGTGTTTCTAGGGAGCCGTTAGAAGGAGGTAAGTTGGGAAGGGCGGTCAGCCTCTACGGCTATCTCTCAATAATTCTGATGTTCCTGTCCACGATCGCCTTCTACTATCTGGCTTTCAGAACTGCGCTGGCAAGGCTCTCGCCAGGACCTGGGGGAGGCGAGGCAGCGGGCTTCATACCCTTGATACCGGGAGTTACCATACCTTGGGATAACCTGGTTTACGTAGCTTTTGCCCTAGGTATTGGCGTTCTCCTCCATGAAGCCGCGCATGCAATAGTTGCTGTAGCTGAAGGGATAAGGCTAAAGGATGCCGGTATTGCCATATTTCTTTTCATACCAGCCGCGTTCGTCGAACTAGACGAGGATCAGCTCAACAGAGCTAAACTAACCTCTCGCCTAAAAGTGTTCTCGGCAGGCGTTGCTGCTAACGTACTAGTGGCTCTAGCAGTTCTGGCGGCCGCCTCAGCCCTACCGCTGGTAGAGCCTACGGGAGTTAAGATTGTAGGTGTGGAGGAAGGTAGCCCGGCAGCGGTTGCAGGCTTGGCGCAGGGTATGACTATTCTAGAGGTAAATGGAAAGCCTGTTAGGAGCCTCGACGACTTGAGGAGGCTTCTAGGGGAGGCTGGCGTCACGGATGAGAGCGCCAGAGCTGAGGTGTACATTAAGGTGAGAGACGCAGATGGAGCTACGAGGGAATTGGTTGTGGTCAAGGAGCCGGGTAGAACTACTATAGGGGTGAGCGTCGCGGAGTTTTACGATTCAAAACTGGCTACAACTATCAATGCATTAGTCCTCTTAAACATTGGTGTTGGGTTGATAAATGCAGCTCCCATACTACTGCCGCTACCGGGTGCGGCGGTGCTTAGCGACGGCGGGCATATAGCTGTTCATGTCGGAGAAAAGCTGCTGGGGCGGAATGGCAGATACCTGGGTGCAGCTATAGGTATAGCGACGCTTATCCTGATAATAGGCCTCCTGTCCTTCCAGCCACTCGATCTCACGCCGTAGGAAGGCTAATGCCAAGAGCTTTTGCTACTATAGAGGCGCCCTCCTTTATTTGAGTTGCCAAGCTTTCATCACTGGATGGGGAGGCGCTGACACTATTTATTGATCCTAATATGGTATCGACAGTTTCGCTGTCAAGCCTGTATAAGTATATTGTGTGTATGGCTTTTTCACCAATCTCCACAAGATCCAAGTCCAATTCCGCGCATAAGGAAAGCACATTGATGTACAAAGCGAGCTTTGTAACAGGGACCTTATGGTATATCGAGTTAGGCCCCCCGCTGGCAAGATAGTCTAGTATTTCGCCATTGCTGTTGAGTAATGTATGCCCCCTCACTTTGATTCCCACCGAGCCAGCAATTTCCTCCAATTTCCTAATTCTCTCGTAGCTCGCAGCACTGTTCTTCTTACCCACGATCTCGATGAGATCGTTAACCTCCGGAACCGGGAGGTATAGCAAGTTCCTGAAGTCAACAACAACCTCAACCACATGCGAGCCCTCCAGCACATCGATAACGTGCTGCGGCAGTCTTGAGGCCAGCCCTATAGCTAGCAAACTTGGCACAACAGCTATAAAGGGAGTTCCACGGCTTAGAGAATCGACTATAAGCTGCGCGAGCTTCTCTTCTCTGGGGCCAGAAGGGGATTCATACTGCCTTACTGTAGAAATTAATCCGCTTTTCGCAAGGGAAAGCCTGAGGGCCGAAAGTATCGGCCTTTCGTCAAAGCTGGGCATTACCGGATCCTTTACGAATATCTCCACAATTTTAGTGGATGGACGAGGAGACACTTGGCCTCCAGGGCTGACCAACTTCCCCTCTATACTGTTAATTCTCAGTCGGCTGGCTATTTCTGACGCTGCTCTTGAACACTTGTCTATCTCGATCAAAGGATTCAAACACCCTCTGCCCTAACACAAGCCCTCAATCATATATTCTTAATTACGCTACGTTTTAACGCTAAGAAAGCGAATTATCTACCGCTCTTGCCAGCCGACGCTTTATTCTCGCTAGACTTCTGTTCCGTGGACCCTCTTCTCAGGGATAGAATGCGCTCAGCGGCCTCCAGAACAGCCAGCCATTCTTTCATACCCGCAACGTCATTGTCATCCATACTTTCGAGAACCTTTTTAGCAGCACGATATCTTACCTCCCTAATTATTCCCTCAACCTCCACGTCACGCGCTTCCTCTTCACTAGCAACTATGACGACCTTCCCGTGCCTAGGGCATACTATATCCCCGTTTCTTAGCTTGAATAGGGGGAGATTGTCGAGCGGGCATGTCTTATCGAGCATGATAGCTCCTTGCATCATTAAATTAGCCATTTCCTTCACGAGGTCGTCTCTGCCAGCCAAGCTATGCATCCCAAGATAGATAGCAAGCCGCTGGCTTAATCACTTAATGGGGTGTTAATAGAGGGTGGAGCGACTACGAGATCTTTATTTGTGCTGTGATGATTCGATAGTCGAAGACAGAGAATTATGTTCGTGTCCTCCTAAAGGTGTCCTGGGAGGTGTAGATAGGCTAAGACTAAGCAAGAGGATTGCTGGCTTGCTAAGACACTATCCGCATAGATACAACGTAGAATTGGACCGTGCTGGTTGGGCGAGGATTGCCGATATTAGAAGGGCTCTAGCGGCTAGCGTGGGGCCCTGGGTTAGGGAGTGGCACGTGCGGGGCATAGCAATGTTCGACAAGAAGGGGCGTTATGAGGTCGTAGGTGATAAGATTAGAGCTAGGTACGGGCACAGCGTGCCCGTCGAGGTTGAGCCTATGCCTGGAGCCCCGCCAAATATACTCTATCATGGAACTGTGGAAGAAAATCTTAATTCAATAATGAGTAGAGGGATTGTTGGCGGAAGGAGGATAAAGGTGCATCTAACCAGCGAGTTTTCAGACGCCGTTGCAACAGCTAAAAGACACGGGAGAAGGGTAGTGGTCCTGGAAGTCAATGTTGAATGCATTAAGAAGAAAGGGTTGGATGTAGAAAGAGCGTCAAACACAGTCTATACGACCAAGTGGGTACCACCAGATTGTATTAAGCGGGTAGTAAAGCCCAAGCCTGGTTAGTGGATGACGGTAAGGTATTAAAGCCCACCACAGAATTCTACTAGAAAATTGGCTAAACCCAGGTGATATGGGCCCGTCGTCTAGCCTGGCTAGGATGCGGGGTACGGAGCTCGACCCGTAAGGCAGGGACGCTCCGCCCGACTCGGGACCCCGTGGTCCGGGGTTCAAATCCCCGCGGGCCCACCATACTTGGATCCAAGTAAAATAGTCTATCATGCCTTATGGACATCAGGGCCCCATGGTTTTGCGGCCTTGGGGTTTGCAGGTTGGGTTAATCCCTGTACTGCGACCTAGTTATGATGCTCTCCAGGCCCATGGTCCTGACGATCTCGTGCACTAGAATTCCTAAGGAAGGATCTCCACGAGAATGCCTGATCTTCCTCTTTCTAATAACAGCACGCAGGACTTCTCTACCGCTGCTATCATAAAGCACTATCACGCCTGAAAGCCTACCAGCGGAATTTCTATTTAGCCGGACTAGGGCTAGGAAATCGTTTTTCCCTAGATCCACATTCATTTCAAAAGCCTCCCCGCGGGAATACGTCGTCCCTACCCGCACTGCTCTCAAGGGATCCAGTTTAACTGGCTTCACAGCCCCTCCGCCAACAATAAATGCGGCCTTCAGCTCCTGATGCCTGCCAGTCCTACTCCTAGACCTCTCCAATACAGCTCTAACCATTCTATCCAACACCTACCAAGGCTTTCCCGATCCAGCACCGTCAATAGTAGTATCAAACTCAGGTTTTTACCAAATTTAGCTCACTAAGTATCTTCATTGCATTTGGAGGGAAAACCCAATACTCTAAGATTTAACCTACCAAATAGTGAATTCCCTTTCTTTTGAGTGGTATGCTGTGGGTGTAGACGTATCAATAGGTGGATTGGGAGTAGCGGGAGCGACGCTAGCCTACCTTCTAGCCTCTAAAGGATTCAAGGTGAGAGCTTACGATGTCGCTAAGGGCTACCACAAGGCGTGCGGAGATGCAGTAACTGTAAGGCCTCAGACTTTGGAAATCGCTCGACAAACGGGAAGCATCGTTACCGCTATAAGGAGATTCGTGATAGCTGTTAATGGAAATGTGGTCCACGACTTTGAGCTATCGCCTCCGCCGTGGATCATCGTGGACAAGGCAAGGATGGTTTCAAGGTTGAGGGAGATGGCTTCAGAGTTAGGGGCCGAAATAATACATGGTTCTTGGGTAAGGGGTAGGGAGCCTATCTGGGTAGACGCTAGAGGCCCCTACTCGAGGAGCGCTAAAAACGCGATATTCCTCTACAGAGTTTACACCACCTCAAGATGGAGTGGAGATACAGTTATGCTGGACTTCAACGTTGAAGAGAGGGGTGTCTACTGGATATTTCCGGTAGATACCGACGGAAGAATGGTTAACATAGGCGCTGGGTTTGAAGGCGTAAATAGCGCCGTGGAAGTCGAGAGAAGGCTTGAGAAATACCATAAGAGAGTAGTAGGTGAGCCACTAGAGACTATAGATAGGAGAGGAGCTCTCATGCAGCTTTTCAACGATGTAACTCTATACAAGGATGGTTCTTTCAGAGTAGGTGAGGCGGCTGGCCTCCTCTTAAGAACAGGCGGGGAGGGAAATAGGCCTGCAATCCTCTCTGCAGCAGCTCTTGCCAGATCACTATCTGATGCTGGTGTTGAAGATTCCACAAGGATTTCTAGCCTCTATAGGAGGAGGATTCTGGGGCTCGTCGACGAGGTGCTGGTATCTCGAATCCTGCTGGCATTAGTGAGGGGTTCTAGCATCAGGGTGGCATCCGACCTACTAGCCTCACTACCAAGAGAGTTTTGGATTAGATTCGTGAGGGCCGAGGTGAAGAGCCACTACCTAGCCAGGCTATTAATCTCAAACTATGGTTTGGGTGTGGGAGTGGTTAGAGCTCTCTTATCTTACTTATCTTCGAGAGGACACCGTCTAGGGTCTTAGCCTTGCCGCTCTTGCATATAGTATACTCCATGCTGTCTTTCTCCACCTTTATAGATGCTCTAATAAGCCCTTCATCAATCTCTACTATGTTATCCCTCTGAACTACTCTGTATCCAGACATCTTGAGTATTCTATAGACCTTGCTGGGATCAAGGTCCTCAGTCCTCCTAACTGCAGCACTCTTAACTATCTCAGCTGCCTCCCTCTCCGCTACCTCTGCTACTTGAGGGCAGTCTTCCGAGTACTCTCTAGCAAGCGACGCTAAGATATCTCTCAGTAGTTCTAGCGAGTTGGTATTAGCGGCATAGTCGACTAGATCCTTCCAGTCTTCACTCTTCAAATAGGCTATGATCCCCCTAGGGTCTCCACCGTATATCGAGAACTTATACTTGTCCTCGGCCTTACCCAAGTGATTTCTTACATCCTCTATTATTCCTGCAGCAATCTTCTTCGAGTACTCTGCGATAACCTTGTTGGCGATGTGCCTCAGAAAATCTCTTGTTGGGCTGCAGTTCTCACTCACTTCTAACTCACCCATAAGTCAGGTTGGAGCCAACTAGAGGTGTTAAAGCAAGTTGGGTATCTCGGGTTTGGGGATAGAGTCCTATATCCTTACAGGGTCTATGGCTTCATCGGCGAGTCTCTTATAATGGCTTGCTAGCCTCCCTATCAAATCCTCGTGGTAAGCGTATCGCCTACGGTAGTACGAGAGACTGTCGAGATCTATTTCGACAGTGCTGGTTGACACGATTCTACCCATCAGGAGCCTGGGGGTGCCGTCTGGGTTAAACACTGCACTCCCTCCTGAAACCGGCCTGCCATCCCTATATCTACCTGACCCTGGATTCACACCTATAGTATAGACTATGTTCTCCGCCGCTCTAGCCGATAAAACGGATCTCCACACGTCTTCCTTATCTATGGGTATCTTTGAGGGATTGACGATGATATCGGCTCCTAGGAGGGATAAGGCTCTCGAAACTTCTGGGTAGAATATGTCAACGCATACTATGCAGCCGACGCTGAAGCCAGCCACTTTCACTGGCTTTACAAGTCTCCCGGCCTCTATATGGCCTCGCTCCCCTACAGCCCGGGATGGGAATAGCTTCTCGCATACAAGGTAGCTCTTACCATCCACTACCGCAACCCCAGCACTAACAATCTTCTCGTCTATCAGTACGTATTGGGCCCCGCCGAACACAGCACGCGAGCCCGTCTCCACATAGATCTCTTCTATGGCTTGGACATAGTCGGCGATGTCCACAGGGGTGGATGAGATCCAGTTCTCTGGCAATACCACTATGTCGGTGCTAATCCTTGATAAGTTTAGATCGGACATCCTTAACATCTTAAACCCTTCACTCGCTGCTACTTGAGCTATCGCCGCTCTCACGGGCACACCACCTCCACCCTATCATGAACAACACAGTTTCTCCCACGAGGGCTGCTGCTATTGGAGTCAGCTGTACACTATAGAAGCTATACTGCGTTTGGTTTCCGGCTAAGTAAACCATAGCGTATAGGAGTACTATGAAGAACATGAAGACGTGTGACACTCCCGGCCACCCATAGCTTTTCCTCACTGCCTCTAGCAGGAAGGCTGTAAGGCCAAACGCAACGCCATATGCGTGAAGCAAAGTATTAGTTACAGCGGCCAAGACTTTGCCAGAAAGGCTGAGGTAGAATGGGTTACTGTTTATTACCCACCCTAATAGCGTGCTAGTTGGCGGCCCTTCCGGCCTGCTCGACGTGTGCCACCTTAAGGCATCAATAGTCTCATCTAAAACCCATTGAACTCCGAAATAGGCCATCAGCGGTATGTAGAGGCTTATGTATACAGTACCTGCCAGGATCATGCTGGCCACAAACCTTAGAAGCCGCTCTTTGTGTGATGAGGCAGGGAGGGATGCCAATACAGCAGTAGCAATGACTACGGCTCCTCCACTCATTTTGACCGATGCCGCGAGGCCAGAAGCTATTGACGCTAGCCAGAACCTCTTGTTCAAAGCGAGTGCTATGGCTACGGCTGTGAAGAAGGCTTGATGGATATCGAGCATAGCTACAGAACCCATGGTAACCAAGACGCTGTCAGATGCAGCGGCAACTGAAGCTGCTGTAGCCGCAAGATATCCAGCTGGCCTTCTGAATGCTGCGGCAAATCCTATCCAAAGCACTAGAGGTATTAGGGACGCCTCAATCACAGAAGGTAGCCTCCAGCATAGAGGCTCATCTCCGCATAGAAGCATGGACAAGGCTATAATGTATTTGCCCAGCGGCGGGTGCTCGGCATTATAGTAGTTATCATCAGTCTTGCCACTATAGGGGTAAAACTCGATTTCAGCTCCAAAGACGTTTTCAAGGAGCCTCCGAGCAACATCGACATAATATATCTCGTCGCTAACATAGCGCGGAAGCTCCTCGTCGAAGAACGAAGCATTACTGTAGGCCTCCAGGCCTACATATGCGGCTGCGAGAAGTGATACGGAGAGGCTTGTCAACACTAATATCACGACCTTGGGGTCAGCGTAGCTCAGCCTCCTCATTGATTTATCAGACAACCGACTCCTCATCCCCGAATCTGAGTGAATGGACACAGGAGATTATTAGGCATCCTCTCTTGCAAAGGGCTTAAGTTCATCAAGGATCCCAAAGTGTGATGGGTGCCATAGGATGTTTCCTGTGAACCCGAGGGACTTAGAGAAGATGTTGAAGAGGCTTGGAGTTAAGGTCGAGCAAATGGAGGCCCTGGAGGCTAGAATAGCACTTGAGAGCGGGGAGGTAATGGTCTTTTCCAGGCCAACTGTTGTTATAATGAGGGCAAAGTCCCAGCCTCCCATGGTGTATCTAGTAGGAGAGTATTCTATCGAGAAGCCTGAAGTGGAGGAGCCGAGCATAAGCGAGGAAGACGTGGAGCTTGTGGCCGAGCAGGCGGGGGTAAGCCTCGAGGAGGCTAGGAAGGCCCTAGAGGAGTCCGGAGGGGATATAGCGGAGGCAATACTGAGGCTTAAGGGTGAGGCGTGACCCCGCGGGACAATGCTAAGCTCTTCAAGCGAGACTTAAGCTCTTCCTCGCTCTCAAGCTGAGATAACACTAGTGGAATTCCCTCGAGCCTAGCGAGCTCCACAGCCAATATATCTATGTCTCTACCTGGACCGTGGATCACTACTGCAGCTGGTTTTACCGGGCTGGCCCTAACAGCAACCATAGGACTCCTGCCAGTCTTTGACTTAGTAAAAACCATGGCCCTCTGGGGGTTTAGGCCGAAGAGGACGGTGAATTGGAGGCCAGAGAGGCTCAGTATAGCCTTAATACTGTCAACTATCGTGTAGCCGTAAAGAGGTCTCTTCAAGTCCTTGAACCCGAGGACTACGCCCTCAACGACGTTGCTTATCTCGCTGACAGTGACCGGGTCTTGAAACTCCCTCATATCCACTATTGCGCCCGGCACAGTCCCTACCAGCATAGCCAGATCCTTAGTCTTCTTCCAGCCCCTTCTAGAATCGATGTTGAGCAGCGAGTCAACGAATCTCTTGATAAAAGATGCTCCGGGCGTTCTCCTCCCCTTCTCATAGTCGCTGACAACGCTGGCTGTGACCCTCATTTCTCTCGCTATCTCGCTCTGGCTCACCTCGAAAAACTCCCTCCACTTCTTTAGAGCAGACCCATAGTCTCTGCTGTATATGATATCGCCAGCTATCCTGACAGCCACTATGTGGGATGCGTAGTCCATACCTCCGTAGAACTCTTCTTCATTATCATAATTAGACAATTGGCTTACACCATATCATACGGATGACTAACAAGGGTTGTTAAGTATTAGCCTGACAGCAACAGCGTCTATAAGCATCTAGCCATCTATCTTCCAGGACTGATATATATCTAAGGATCAGATTCATAATAACTAGTGCAACATCGAGCACCGACTCGACCATGAGCCACCAAAGCCCCGGTAGGGTTCCTTGCTATGCATGGATTGAAGGAAGCGCGGAGTCGTTATCATGAGCTATAGGGGGCGTCGCTCCCGCTGAAAGCTCGTCATACGCAATCTGGAGTCAGTTACTGGCGGTCCGCTCATCCCCAGCTAATTCTAAAACTGGTTTTCAGATGCTAAATTTGTGATTCCTAGCTATGGGAAATCGCATGAGTACGGAGCGAGGTCTAAGATCATGTTACTCGCACCCAGGTCTCAACAATAATAGCCTCCGGCTCTAAGCTCTGGGTTTGGGATGTAGCATGGCGAGTGAGCTCTTCAGGGTTAAGGCTGGCGACAAGGAGATTATCATAGACGAGAAGGTCCTAGAGGTCCTCAGGAGATACAGAACTACTGAGATGTCGCTAGAGCAGCTAGCATCAGCCCTAAACTTGGATTCGTGGGAGGAGGCTTACGAATTCGTCAAGAACGTTCCTGCGTGGATCCTTAGCATAGAGCCTAGCCAGTGGAAGACTATGTCTAAGATGAGGGCCGTTAGGGAGGAGATGGCGTCAAAGTAGCTTCTAACTTATAGAAGCGATTAACTAATAACCTGGAATCAACACGGCCATAGTGGGCGAAACCATGTCCACATCTCTTGCTTGATTCTCCCAGAAGATAGGATCACATGAACAAACATCGCGAAGAGGGCAGGCATTGTGGGTTATCGAGGCGGACGAGGTTTTAGTATTTAGTGTGTCGTGAATTTTTATCAATAGAGGCCTCTATACTAGGCCAATGATGAGTTCCAGCCTTACGGATAACATGAAGACAGTGGCCAGGCCTGAGGATAGCCGGCTAATAGTAGTCTGGAGTGGCGGAGTATTGTGCTTCAGGGATTAATTTCCCGACTAGCAATGGAGGATTTTGGGGAGGGGATATGTGGATAAAGGGAGTCTCCCGATACGTGGGATGAGGATAGCCGGAACACTCTATCCCCTCCCCTCTACAGCGGGGGGAATAGATCTGGGTTGGTGCGGGTAGGCATTTTAGGTTTAGGGTCGGTTGGTCTTAGGGCAGCTAACATCTTGAGTGAGAGAGGATTTGATGTTATAGCATTGGATGCTAGGGGCGAGGCTGTTGAGAAGGCTAGAGAGCTTGGAATTGATGCTAGGCTCTTTGACGTAGAGGGTGGCCAGCTGCCGGACTGGCTGGAGGAGAGGAGAATAGTTGTGGCGCTGGTTGCTCTACCGCATCATGTTGCAGAGAAGGTTGTAGCTAGGCTCATGGACAGGGGGATTCCAATGGTAGTAGTCACGGTCAAGCCTCTGACAATAAATACGAGTACTTCCAGACCGTCTCCCGCAATAGTTGAGGCCGGGCTCTCTCCAGGCCTCTCCAACCTCGTTGTCTTCAGGACGGCTAGGGAGGTTGGGAGGACCTCGGTTAGGGTACTCGTTGGCAGCTTCGGCAAGCAGGATGATGGTGTTCTAGGCCACGCCTCAACATGGAGCACTAGGGATATGCTTGAGCAATACGTCTCTCCGTCAGTTATAGTTAAGGATGGGAGGGTCTTAGAGGTAGATCCCCTTGATGAGCAGTTCTGGATCGAGTTCCTCGACCAGTCCTTTGGCAAGCTAGTATGTTTTCCCAGCCAGGGGCTCTCGGGGTTCATGGACAGGCATGGAGGGATGTTCAGGTATCTAGCTGAGTGTAGCGTGAGGAGGCCAGCCCACCTTAATACAGTTAAAACCCTCCAATACCTAGGCCTACTCGATAAGTCAACAATAAGAGTTGCCGGGTGTATAGTTAGGCCTATCGACCTAATGTCAGAGCTGATTTCTAGAAGGTATCCAGCGGTCCTGGGCGACAATGCACTGCTAATCGTCGAGACGCTTGAGGGCCAAGACTGGAGAAGGGTCTTTCGGCTCACTGCAGTAAGTGACGTGTGGTGGTCTGCCACCTCCAAGGCTGTGGGTGGTGCTAGCGCGGCGTTTACTGAGGTCTTTATAAGTGAGAGTATCTTCGAGTCGGAAGAGGGAGTTATCTATCCTGAGGACCTCTACGAGATGGGACTCTACGAGAAGCTAGTCAGCCTCCTCACCAGCCACGGTGTCGCTATCGAGGAAGGCTAGCAAACCCCTACGCTCGATTGACTCCTTATGTGCTAGACTGAGAGCTTCGTCAATCCTACCCAAATACTCTAGAATCTGCCTGGCTACTGATGGACCTATTAGGTGGAGCCTCATGAGTTGTTGGGGGGTTGCGGCGCTGAGGTCCTCAAGAGATCTGAAGCCGTTGTCAAACAATATTCTTGCCCTGACCCTGCCTACGCTAGGGATTCTAACTAGTTGCAGCAGTTCGGTTTTAACACCGTAGCGTATTCTCGAAGCTAGTGTTTCTAGAGACATCTGGAAGTCTTCGGACAATCCTATGTGGGGGGAGATCCTTGCTATGGCTGAAGCAATCCACTCAGCAGTATCAACAGCAGCTAGTAGGTCCCCCGAGTGGACACCCCACTCTCCATAGATGAGGTCCTCAGAAGCCTCCTCTATCCAAAGTTTGAGAACCGCTGCCGTCTTCACTGCTGACATGTCCTCATCGCTTAGCCACTCTATACTTGATAGTAGCGTTGGAGAGGCTGAGAGAATCTCTTCCATTAGCCTACTCTCCTCTCGTCTTGAAGCCGGGAATCTGATCATGTCGGGCATCAGAGCTATCAGGAATAGAAGGTCGAACTCGTTATCTTGCCTTATTGATTTAGCGTAAGATTTGAGTATTGGTATGGTCTCTGGATCGAGATACACAATGGCCAGCTCCCTGCCGAGGGGAGTAG
>WANT01000034.1 GCA_015521685.1 Aeropyrum sp. | reverse complement strand
GTTTCTGGTGTGGAGGCTGGTTCTTCGTATTCTCTGGCTATCTCGGGGGCTAGTTTGGTTGCTTTTAATGGTGCTGAGGTTTCTAGTTTTGATGGCTCGATAGCGTTTACCGCTGTGTCTTCTGAGGCCGTGTTCTACGTGTATTATGGTTCGCCTGGTAGCTATTTGGTGGAGCTTTATAGTGGTCCTGAGGTCCTGGCGTCGGGCGAGGTGTTGGTGAGGCCTTTCGCCGATAGGGGCGTGCCTGGTGTTGGGGTGGATAGCGGTGAGGAGTTGATGGTTGCTCTCGCGGCCGCTGCCGGGCTAGGGGAGGTGGCTGGGTTTACGGTTTGGGAGGCTCTCCAGCCTGGCAGTGGGGGCGTTGCCGCTGTCTACCTGGTTAGTGATGTCGTCCTCCAGGAGGGCGGTGTTGTTGGCCTTAGCTATGCTGAGCTTGCTTCTAGGGGTGTATCAAGCATTCTAGTTAGGGGGGCTTATGGAGGAGTGGCTGGTGCTGTAGCGTCGCTAACGCTGGATTCCAGCTCGCTGGGCTTCTCAGTGGCCCCTGGGGACTCCACGGTGGTTGTATCCCTCGAGGACCTCGCTCTGGAGGCCCTGAATGGTGGTCGGGTATACTACGAGCCCGGGGGCCTAGAGGGCCTTGGCAGCGTTCTGGCGTTCAGGAATGTTGAGATCAGTGCCAGCGGGCTCGAGGTAAGCATCTTCCTAACTCCAACCTCAGAGCCCCCGCCAAGCCTCGACAGCCTGGGGTGGCTTGTCTTCGACAACACCTCAGGCAATGTGAGCGTGAGGATCTCCTCCTACCTGGTCACCAGGCTAGCCGTCTCCCTCGTAGGGTTGGAGGCTGTAGACAGCCCCCGCTTGTCAATCGAGCTCGACGCAACGAGGACAGTTATGCCCGCTGGGGTGGTTGTCAGGGGTGAGAACACTTTGGCCTCCCTCGAGCTTAGGGGCATTGTTGCGTTGCTACCCACCAGCGGCACAGTCCTCCGGGCGGGGGAGTTGAGGCTGGTCGTCGACCCCAACACCACTACTGTTATCGAGGATAGGAGGCTGCCAGCCGTTGGGATAACTGCATACGAGTCTCAGTCAATACTATTCGGCGGCGGCCTGCCTGAGGGCTTCACACCTCCGAGGATAATAGCTGGGGTCATAGAGGGTGGGCTGCCGAGTCCCGTCTCGACTAGGGAGGAGCTAGACTCTGTGAGGGGTAGCCTGGTCCTCGCCTACGTTTCGGTGAGCGCTGACGAGGTGGTCCTGGGTAGGGCGAGCCTGGGGGAGAGGCTGCAGTTCGAGAGCTGGATGCCAGCTTATCTGAGGATCGAGTCGGCTAGCATATATGCTGGGCTCTTCGAGGCCGGAGCGCTAGTCTCAACTACAATCCAAGGATCGAACGCGGGCGAGACCATCATAGTGGCTAGCACGGTTGTCATATCTGGCTCTGATATATCCCTAGACGGGGTGTTCATAGAGTCCTGGTCCTTGGTGATCCAGTCGGCTTCACCCTACTCCGAGGCCGTCGCGTTGGTAGAGGACACGGCTCTAGAGGCCCAGAGCATGGCCCTAACTAGCCTTGGCAGGCTATTTTCGGTGGAGGTTAGCGTTAGCTCCATCACCTCTGAGGGCCTAGAGTTTAACGGCCTAGTAGACGTGCTGATGAGCTCTTCTATACTAGACGCCTCTGAGATAGTTGCTAATCGCTCGCCACTAGGGTCTGGGGGGCAGGCCAGCCTCGAGATGTATGGGGTTGAGATGCCAGGGTTTACTAGGGTCTCCGAGGTCAACTCCATATTCAGCCTCGAAGGCTCGGCCATACTGCAGCCAGGCTCCGCCATCGTGTTCGTGGGCGTGAGCCTCTCATCTCTAACCCTGGAAGCCCAGTCAGGCGTCTACGTAGAGCTCGTCGACACAAGTGGTTTCCTCGAGATCCTTCTAAGGGGTGGAGCTACGGCCACCCTGAAGGCAAGCTCTCCCTCAGCCTACGTACTGGCGAGGATCCAGGAGGGAGGCTCTAGCCTTGTGCTAGCTGGTGGCTCTCTCCTGTCTGGGCTAGAGTTGAAGGCCCAGGGAGGGAGCCTCGTCCTATGGGTTGAGGGCTCATCTACCCTCGAGGGGGGCCTGGCGGCGACAGTCTCGGAGGCCCCTGGGTCAGCTGTAGTCATAGCTGGTTATGGTAGCGGTGAGAGTAGTCTCACGGTTGGCTGGTTTGACGCTGGGCTCGAGGCGAGGGAGTTCGGCGAGGACGCCCTGATGGATGCAGGGGGCTTTATTGCGGTGAGCGGGGTTGAGATAGTTTCTAGTGGTAAGGCTAGGGTCGGCTATGCCCAGGCCACATTCTACGCTGGCTCTCTCTGGATATACAACTCCAGGCCCTACGGGGTGTCAATTGTCGGCTCGACTATACGCTCGGGGGAGGGCGTCGAGGTAGGAGGGGTATACGAGACTGTAATACGAAACAGCTCGTTAGAGTCTCAGGGAGACGTCGTGGTGAGGGGCCTGAATGCGGTTATAACTGGTTCGGTTATTAGGGCTGCTGGGGCGCTGGTCGTCGAGCCCATAGTGCTATCTGAGCAATCCTCATACGCCATTTATAACTCTATAGTAGAGGCTGGCATGGCGGAGTTCAGGCCAGCATCAAGCCCAATGCGGGTTGAGATCACAGGCTCAGAGTTCAAGTCCAGCTATACTCGGGTGTATGATGGCGTAGTTGTCTCGCTAAGGGAGTCAACGGCTTATGCGGATGTTTTCGAAGTGGGGGCGCAGGGCCTGCTAGATACTGGGAGCGCCGCTCTAGAGATGTCTGGAGTCGCCTTCCCACTGGGTGCTACGGCTATTGGAAGCCCTGATGGAGAGTCAGCTCTAGTGGTCAGCAGCGGCTCCGCGGCCTTCCTAGACGCTTCCATATGGTTTGGGGAGGGTGGCCTTGCTATAGGAGGTGTTGATGGGGGTGATGCCATGATTGCTCTTGGCGGGGAGAGGGCGTACATCGATCTCATAGGATTGGCTGGCTGTGCCAGCGTCGAGGTCCTGGCGCCTGCGGAGGAGGCTTACGTTGGGGTGTCGGGAGGCTCTTGTGTATCGGTAACTGCTAGGGGCTTCGACTGGCTCGATATAGTCTTGTTCAGGCTGGACGGAGGTGAAGTGTCGCTCCGGGTTGAGGACTTCTCTGGAGCACTTTACACTGTGAATGGAAGGCTTGACGCCCTCTTGATAGAGGCTTCAGAATCCTCGAGCCTGGAGATCAATGGGATCGATGGGGCCGTACTCTCGGTGGGATCTTTCGAGGTGGTTGCGGGCGGCAAGGCATCCATAAATCTCATTAACCTGGTTGTGGAGGCGAGTGGCGACATCGCAATTGGGAGTGATGGAATCCCGCTCAACAAGCTGAAAATCTCTAATTCGACTCTATTTGCGGCGGGAGACGCCCACCTAGCAGCCAACTCGTTGGAGGTGTCCAGCGCTTCAATATCAGTCGGCGGTGGGATCACTCTGTCTGTAGGCTACCTTGAGGTTAGGGAATCTATGCTGGACGCTGGCTGGCTAGATATTGAGGGGGTCGATGGCCTCTCAGGCAGCGGTCTCTCTACCGCTATTATAGATGGTGCCGAGGTTAGGGTCGACAGGCTAGAGGCAGGCGGGTCAACACTACTCTCCGTGCTGGTGTCGGAGTCGAGCCTATACTCGCGTGAGGGGGGAATCGTGGTCTGGGTCGAGGGAGGAGTGACTATAGGTGTCGCCTCTAGCGAGATAGCTTTGGAGAAGATCGTGTCAAACGGAAGCACAAACGACTCTCCAAACTCTATAGCCGCCTTCGTAGCTGTCGAGTCGAGACTTGGTGGAGGCCTCGAGGTTGAGAACGGCGGCGGCACACTAACTGTAGCCCTATATGGTGGGGAGTCGCAGCTAGGGGAGCTAGCCCTGTCAACCCAGGAGGGTGGGAGGACGGTTGTTGTTATTGCAGGGCAGGGCCACTCGCTGGCTGGCTGCAGTATAGAGGGAGACTCATCTGTTTACCTAGTGAATACAGGTGTGGACCAAGCCCTTTGCCCCAGCGCGATCAACATTGGCCTGCCCGAGGGGGCTGAGGTCCTGGTTGAGGAGGCTGTGCTTGGGGAAGGCGTGGCCACCGAGGTCCTCGACATAACGGTCCTCCAGGAGGGAGAAGCCCTGCTCGCGGCCTACATAGTCCTAGCCACTCCTGGTGAAGGCGAGATCAACCTTGTCATCTCAACAGTGGGCATAGCCCCATACAGCACAGCCATATCCCTCGGGCTAGCGCTCCCCGACTGTGGGGTGGCGTTCCTGGTAAGCGATGCTGCAACAGGCACGCCCCTCGCAGTTCTGGCGCCCGAGGAAGACTGTAAGGGTGAAATGCTATTCGAGGTGCCTAGGGGTGTGGCGGTGACTGCAAGCCTCGCGGTAGAGCCTCTTCAGCAGGGTGAGCCCGGAGGGGTTGAGACTACTACGGAGACTGAGACTGTAACCGAGACTGTGACCGTCGTGGAGACCACGACACTAGCCCAGGAAACTGTGGTTGTAACCGAGACCGCCACTGTAGAATCAACAGTTACGGAAACTGTCACGCAGGAGACAACCCTGGTTGAGACAGCAACGGTCACTGCTACAGAGACCTACACGGAGACAGTGGTCGTAGAAGGGGCTGGCGGTCTAGGCGGAGGCGCCCTAGCTGCGGCACTTGTAGCATTCATCGTGGGCGCGGCTGCCGCCTACCTAGCATCTAGGAGGCTAGGCGGCTAGCAAGGTTTCAGGGCTTGAACTCTACTATCTGCCTCCCCAGGACCTCGCCCCTGTCCAGCCTCTCTATAGCCTCTCCAACCTCCTCCAGCCTTATCCTCCTCGTCACTATCGACTTGTAGTCAACCATGCCCGCCTTCGCCAGCATAGCCAGCTCTGCGAGGTCGCTGCAGCTCCCCCAAAGCACCCCCAAGACGCTCCTCTCCCCTAGGATCAGGTCGAGACTTGGTATCTGGGGCCCGAAGGGGCTGCCCAGCCCCACTATCACATAAACGCCCGTCTTATCCAGCAGGGGGAGATACTTCTCGAGTGTCTGCTCCACGCCCACAAAGTCCAGCACGGCTCTAACCCCTCTACCCCCAGTCTGGCCCATAATGGCGGCCTCAGCATCCTCCTTAGACGCATCAACAAGGAGGTCCTCACCGCCCAGCCCCACAGTCTTAGCCGCAAACTCTAGCTTCTCCTCGCTAATATCAACGCCAATAACCCTAGCTGCGAGCACCCTCCTAGCTAGCTGGAGGGCGAAGAGGCCGACGCCCCCCAAACCGACAACCGCCACATAGTCCCCCGGCCTCACGCTGGCCGCGGCCTTCTTCACAGCATTGTAAGCCGTTAGCCCCGCGTCAGTTAGGAGGCTTGCGGCGGCCAGGTCCTCAACCCCCTCGGCAGGGATGAGGTACTTGTAGTGGGGGACGTGGAGGAACTCGGCGAAGGCCCCCTGCCTCCTGCTAAGCCCAGGCCACTCCGGCTTGGAGCAGAGCTGGTGCCTCCCGGATAGCGTGTACTCGTCCTCAACACCGCAGAAGCCGCTAGCGCAGACTAGGACCGGCGTGCCAGGCTTGAGCCACTCGGGGACAGCCTCGCCAGCCTCCTCCACTACACCGCTAGGCTCGTGGCCGAGTATCAGGGGGAGCTGTATGTCTAGTACGGCCTCGGCCTCGCCCCTCCACACGTGGACGTCTGTGTGGCAAACCCCAGACCCGACAATCCTAACCACAGCTTCGTGGGGGCCCTCCACTCTTGGGGCTGGAACCTCCTCCACGACTGGAGGGGATAGGTATTCTTTGAGGACTGCTGCACGCATAACCCGCTCGGGCACAAGCCTTCACCCGTGGGAGGATGGTTGGCTATAGAGGAGTTTAGAGTTGGCGGGCCCCGGTGTACATACTAGCCCCCCAGTCCTAACCTTCCTCAAGAACCTTCTTCGCACTCTTGGTTATCTCTAGGGCTGCTATTGTGTAGCGTGCAATAGTTGAGTAGGAGCCCTTCTCCAGCTTTATCCTACGGGCCAGCAGCGCCTTCATGGGGTGGGCCTTCCCGGAGATAACGTCAAGCCAGACCTCTAGCGGTGCTGCCAGTATGTAGTCCGCCTGTGCATGCGAGGCGTCCTCGAGCCACTTGTAGCCGCGGCACTCACCCTCATGCAGGTCCAGGATAAAGCCCACGCTGGCCTGGGGACCCTCAACCCTGAAGAGAATCGGCCACCTCCAGCCCCTAGCGGCCCTCCTGTACCTCTCGTTCTTGTTGAGCTCCTCGCAGAGCCTCCTCGCGAATTCCTCGCTAGGAAAATCGACAGCCACTCCAGACCACCCGGGTGGGAGTGCCGGTGGAGGATGTTTGTGTGTAGTGCTGATATAGTCTAGAGGTCTTTTAGCACTGATAGAGCCATGCTGGCGAGCCTCCGAGCTAGCGCGGGCGCCGCTGTTAGGCCCGGGGATTCTATGCCTAATGCGTGTATGGTTAGCCCGCACCTCTCATCGCGGGCGAGTATGAAGTCCCTCTTACTGGCCATGGTCCTATAACCCACAATATACCTCTCCGGGCTAGGCGGCTCGACATTAAGGAGCCCGGAATACCTGCTAACCACCTCCTCCGGGCTGTGCGGCGGCTGCCCTGGCTTCGAGAACGTAGGTCCCAGAATCACTCTCCCACCAGGCCACGGAATGACGGCTCCCCCCTTAGTTTCCCGTACTCCCCTTGAGGGGAACCACGAAACTATCGATGAAACTCCAAGCCTTCTATGGAGGGTCATGGCTCCCGCAGCCAGCTTAACCTCCACACCTAAACCCATCTGCCTAGCCAACTCTGCGGCCCCAGCCCCCGCTGTGTTGACCAGGACCCGAGCCTCTAGTGTTCCTAGGCGATCGGCGATAACCTCGACCTGGCCATTCCGGCAGGCTATGGTTTCAACCCTGCCTCTGGCAATGCCTACACCCATCTCCACAGCCTTATCAGCTAACCTAGAGACAAGCTCCTCGGGGTCCAGAGTTATGTAGCCTCCGACAACCACAGCTCTTCTGACCCCAGGCCTGAGCGCTGGTTCTCTCCGCAAGACATCTCTGCCTCTCTCTATCTTGGGTTTCGAATGGGCTGCCAAGGCTTTGATTGAGGCTGCCAGGATGGGGGTCAAAGCCTCCTGAACTCTAGTGTAGGCCGGGATTATCAGCTCTGTCTCAACATGCTCTACACCGAGGTCCTCGAGCAGTCTAGGATACAGCTTTAGGCCCTCGTAGGCGAGCCTCCTCCTAAGCCTACCTGGGGGGGGCTGGACCACGTGAAGGACTCCAGCGTTCCTAGATGATGCGCCGCCTCCAGGCCTCTCAGCCTCGACTACGAGGACCTCGACCCCCCTCGACGCCAGCTCTATAGCGGTTAGCAGGCCTACCACGCCTGCGCCGACGACTATCGCATCCCAGACACGCACTTCCTACACCCGGCTCTCAGGCCGTAGGGGTTGAGGACGCCCTCGGGGTCTAGAGCAGAAGCGATAATACAGTACAAGGTATACCATCCAGGGCAGCCCGAAGCCGCCGCGCGTAGCTTCTGCACGCCAATGCCATGGTGGTGTGTTGGCAGCACCCCCAAGGACTCTGCGGCATCCATGGCTGATTTCCACGCGGCCACTAGCCTCTCAACCCTAGGCTCAACCAGTATCGTAGTGTAGAGGGCGCCCCCCGTAGGGTAGAAGTGAGAGGCGTGGCTAAACACAGCTAGGGAGTGACGCCTCAAAGAACTCTTAACCTTCTCAGCGGCCCTAGCAAGCGTGCTCCACCTACCCATCAGGTCTATAGTATCGAACCAGAGGCCTGCTCCCCAGATCTCCCTAACCCTCCTCCCATAGCTGAACCTCTCCCTCCACCACTCGTCGAACAACCCATCATCTACCAGCCTCCCCCCCTCCCTAGCAGCCTCCATAGCCGCCCTAGACGCTAGATCCTCTGCCCTGCCCTCGTCTAGGTCCATGTAGGCTATGATGAGGTGGGGACCATCCCTGCCATAGAGGAGGCTTGCCTCATCGGCGTCGAGGAGCCTGAGTACCTGGGGCTGGTTCCACTGGACTAGCCGCCTCGCGGCTTTGAGGCCCTCGGCGAAGCTATCGAACCTGACTACCGCCCTCCCCATACCCCCGGGGGCTATCCTAGCCCTAAGACCTGCCTTTACCACAACCCCTAGGGTGCCCTCGCTCCCCACGAAGAGGTCCTTGAGGCCGGGGCCCAGCCTGCCGCGTGGTCCATCGCCGAGCCTGATTACCTCTCCCCTGACGGTGGCAACGTCTATATACTCGATGATGTCCTCAACGTTCCCGTACCCGGGCTGGAGGGCTCCGCTGCCCAGGGAGGCTATGGCCCCGCCTACAGTGGCCACCCTCATCGACTGGGGGTAGTAGCCTAGAGTCAGTCCCCGAGACCTAGCCTCCTCCTCAAGCCTCTCGAGGACCACTCCGGCTCCAGCCTCCACCAGGAGGTCCTCGGCGTCCACGAGGACCTCTGAGAGGCGGGATAGGTCAAGGACCGCACAGCAACCCCTAGCAGCGACCCCTCCTAGGACTCCAGAGCCGCCGCCCCTCGCTACAATACAGACTCCCTCCTCGTACGCTGACCGGAGGACTGCTGCGGCCTCATCGCCATCTGCAGGCCTGACTACTATGGCAGGCACCGAGGCCTTTCCACCCCTGAGTATGTGGAGGGCTAGTAGGGGCCAGGCGTCGCCCCACTTCTGCCACCAGACCTCTCCAGGCTCGACCTCCTCTAGTTTAGGCTCCTCCAGCTCCGCCTCAGGGGCCTCTAACTCTACCCTCTTTATGAAGGATTCTAGACGCCTCAGACAGCTACCCCCGGACACAGCCTTCCCACCCCACTAACTAGCTAGGGCCTTTGACGGTGGCGGGGCCTAGGCCAGCTCTGACTCGTTGCAATATGCCGGAAGCCGTTAAGCCCCCGGGTATTGAGGCCAGCTCCTCTAGATTTAGGCTAGTTTCGTGAGGATCGTGAATCTCGCCCTCACCCGGGTCAGGCTCAAGCATGACAGCGTCGCTTATCTCAACGTCACCTACACCCAGAGCAGCCAAGAAGGCAGCGCCTCGGGCGGAGGCTTCGAGCTGCGGGTACGACTCTATAGGCCGGTTTATAGCTGAGGCGGCAACCTCGAGGGCTGCGCGCAGCCTAGTTAAGCCCCCCACCGCCAACACCCTCCTCGCCATCCTCATGTGGGGTTTCAGCAGGCCAGCCGCGGCCAGCCCCAAACCTGTAATGATCCCGCAAGCCGCCCATCCTCTCCCTAATGGCATGGGAGGCGCTATCAGGACTGGTAGGTGCCCTCCCGGAGTTGAGTGTGGGGATGAGGCCAAGACCAGGAGCTCACCACTCCAGTCTTCTAGGCATCGCTGCCCAGCAAGCTCCTTGAGAGCGCCGAAGCCCCCCGCGAGTAAGGCCATATTCTCAACCGCTATCCCGAGTCCTGGGAGCATGGTCTCCCACCCAACATACCTCCTACCATCGTGTAGGAGTATTGCGAGGGGCTGCACCCCATCCCCCCTCGCCGGGGATGCTGATGTAGCGAAGCCCCCAGTTCCGAGGGAGAGCTTCACGCATCCCCCGCCAAGGCAACCCAAGCCTATCAGCGCCGCCTGCTGGTCTGCTGAAATCGACGCCAGCCTAGCACCTCCCACCCGACCCTCAACCTCCGCCTCGCCGACGATGCCGGGGATAAGGTCCTCAGGGACTCCAGCGATCCTAGCCAGGAATCCCAGCTTCCTCAAGGCGGTGGGGTGGAACGCCCCGCTCAGGCTAGCCATCCCTGCAACAGTAACATAGCTGGAGCCCGCCCTCTCGGCTATAAGTGCATCAACGGTCCAG
The DNA here is from genome assembly GCA_015521685.1 of Aeropyrum sp. Taxonomy (GTDB): domain Archaea; phylum Thermoproteota; class Thermoprotei_A; order Sulfolobales; family Acidilobaceae; genus Aeropyrum. The sequence continues at coordinate 6,067 of WANT01000034.1, read as the reverse complement.
GACCTCCCACCATATTTCCTCAGCAGTGTAGAGATGGTTGGGAGAGGGCTTGCGGGGCTGAAGGCCCGCCCCACTACGGGAAGCCTCGCCGCGAGCCTTGCTGCTGGTGGGAGCATTCTCACAGACTCCTCTCTAGCATGCCTGTCCAGCCATAGGACTATGTGGCTCAAAGGCTCCCCCCCAGGCCTCCAGGCGGCGGGGCTAGCCCTGTATAGCGAGACCCCAAGAGCCCTAACTCCCATGCTCGCAGCCCTCTCGCCAAGCCTCCACACTATGGAGAGGAGCTCGTGGCTGTCGTGCCACGCGCTCCAGCCTGAAACCCTAAGGGGGGATGGGAGCACCTTCCTCTCAACCTCGCTGAAGGAGTCGTCGAAAACCACCAGCTTTACTCTGGTTGTGCCGACGTCGAGCCCTGCGTATAGCCTAGCCATCGCTATCCACCGCGGGTCAAGACCACCTCCCCTTCTACCAGCAGGTGGTCGCTGTGGTCCATGCTAGCCCTGGCCCACGCCAGGCTGCCAGCCCAGCGGGCGACTCCCACGTAGTCTATGACGATCCTCTCACTGCTGTTGAGGCAGCACGTGTACCCCTCTCCCTCGAGCCTATCCTTCAGGCTTAGCTCGAAATACTCTCCAATATAATCCAGAGCCCCGCCCTCCTCCTCGTTGAAGTCACCACAAATCACCTCAGCCCTTGGAGGCGAAAGAGCGAACTCTACGAGGCTCTCAGCCTGGGTCTCGCGCTCCCCAGGATCCAGCCCTAGATGGGCAGTCACAACAACCACACCCCCTACAGAGGCCTTTAGAGCAGCCCTCTGCTCTCCAATACTAGGTAGCAAAAGCCCCTGGCCATCCTCTACCCTCGTGCCAGCAATAGCAACTCCGTAAGCCCCCTCGATGGCTGGCTGAAAAGATATGTCGACACCTATGCTCCTCAGAGCTAGAGGAAGGTTGGAGTAGGCGCTAGTGAGTCTCCCCGAGTCAACCTCCTGCATGCAGACAACATAGCCCTCCTTTACTAGGCTAGCGACGAGTCTAGCCGTCTCGACTCCATTAAACCTACCATAAGCGTCGAACCCCTGGTGCGTGTTGAGAGAGGCCACAAAAACACCTCCACCTCCCTCTTCAGCAGCATGGATTGGAGGCTCCTGGAGAGCCAGGCCTAGACCCAGGGATACTGCAGCTAGGATGGCAACAAGCCCAAAAGCAGGCCAAACCCTCTCCGGGGGCTGCCAGGCTCCCTTCAGTGTTGAGGCTAGGCCCACAAGCGCAGCTGCTAGGAGAACAGCTTCCATCCTATCAGCTACGACCCACAGGCCTATGTATGGGTAAGCATATACACCCACACCTAGGACGGCTAAAGCTACGAAGAGGGCTCCTCCAGCAGCGGCCCTGGAGGGCGTTGAAGGCTGGGAGCCCTGGATTATGGCGGCTGCGCCCGCCGCCGAGAGGGAGGAGGCGATATAGCCTGGTATACCTCCTACAGCCCCCGCGGCTGGCGCTAACAGCAATGTGGGGGCTAGCGATGCTGCGCTAACCCTAGTCCCTTTAAACGCTAGGGGGAGTAGTGCGGCTAGCGTCGGAGTCATGCCTAGAAGGGCGAAAACTGGGAGGCTATAATCGTAGACTCTAGACATGCTCAGCAGGCCGGAGGGATAGGCTACTCCAAGCTGGAGGAGCGCTAGGCCGGCCACAACGCCTAACCCCGGAGGCTCCACCCTAGCCTGGGGAGCTGCGGCTAGCAGGACTGCTAGAACAGCTAGGGCGAGCCTGCCCCACAGAAACTCGGCTGGCTCGAGGCCTCGTGCGGCCACATGCAGAGCGTGGTCTACGGCTAGGCCAGACGGTATCGCTATGGCAGCCCTGGCGCCGAGACCCTGTAGCGCGTATAGAGATGCCGCGGCCGCAGGGGCAGCCGCTAGAGAGAGAAGTCTAGAGTCGTCGCCGAGGAGGGGTGCTACTGCTGCCGCCAGAAGAGCGGCCCTGGCTATGCTGGTCCTACCGCCAGAGGCGAGCACTGCTAGGAATAGAATTATCGGTAGGGGGCCTGGGAAGAGCCTGCCGTACCAGGTGAGATCCCAGAGGCTGTAGTACGAGCCGGAGACTAGGAGTCTAGAAGACCATAACGCTAGAAGGCCTGCGGCAGCGGCGTAAAAGAAATCCCAGCTTAGATGATGAGCCCAGGCCCGTGGAAAGGGTTTCAGGGACATCGAGACCCAGCTCCGCATCTCCACTAAATCAAATAGACCCGGTTAGATGTGTTAATGGTTGTTTGCAACACCCCACCAAAACGATAAAATGGTGCCTCTAAGGACAGGCGGTTAGGATTGGGGTTGAGAGCCCCTCTGTGGTGGCTGTATGGGGAGAGGTTGTGGGATGTACTCGACTCCAGGCCTGTTGCTGGGAGCCTGTGGGTAGAGCTCCATTAGCGCGTAGACCTCTGGAGGCACCTCAGGCTTGACTGGGAGCCCGAGCTCCCTGGCCTTCTCCAGTGTTATCGGGTAGTCGTGGGTCCACCTACCCTCGGTAAGGGCCCTAGCCACCTCCTCAGCCTTCTCCCGGCCAAGCTTGTCCTCCAACAGCTCTACGATGGTCTCCCTCATCTCCTCAATGGCCTTCTCAGCCACGTCTGCGAGGATAAGGGTAGTGTCGCTCGCGTTTGCCCCCTTCATCCTAGCCACCTTGACTATGCTAGGCGCAGGGAGAACCGGGCCTTGAGGGCCTTGGGCGAGCTGGGGGTCTAGGGGTCCTAGCACAGCGTTGGGATCCATCCTTATCTCGTCTGCGGCTAGAGCTATCAGAGTGCCGCCGCTCATGGCGTAGTGGGGGACTATAACGATCTTCTGCGCGGGGTGCCTCTTGAGGGCTCTAGCTATCTGGCTGGCCGCTAGCACGAGGCCCCCTGGGGTGTGTAGTATGAGGGCTATAGGCCTGTCTGGGGGCGTCGACCTGATAGCCCTGACTATCGCCTCGCTGTCCTCAACATCTATGAACCTCCTGATGGGGATGCCGAAGAAGGATACCCTCTCCTCTCTGTGGATCATTGTCACAACGCGCCAGCCATACTTCTCCTCTATCCGGCGGATGAGGTCGAGCCTCGCGGCTTGAAGCCTCCTCATAGTGAGTACAGGGTTTAGCACAGAGGCTAGGATGAGGAGCCAGAAGAGGAGCCAGACAAACCCCCCTAGGAAGTCGCCTGTAGGGTCGAAGGGCAACAGCGAAGCACCGATCTAGTGGAATTACACTTAAATCTATTAAAATAAATCAATTAGCGTAAAGATATTCAGGTGTTAGGAAATTTATTAAAAATGATGAGGAGGCTCCGGAGCCTCTAGCTACGTATTTAGCGGCCTCCGCAACTTAGTGGCAGTGGCCTCCGTGATGGTGGTGGTGATGGTGGTGTTCGTGGTGCTCATGGCCTCCGTGATGCTCCTTCAGGTGCTTCTCGAACTCCTCCTTGCTAGAAAAGGTTAGGTTGCACTCTTTACATTCGTATGTCTCGCTCACTGTTATGCACCGTCAAGTGGGGTAGGTGTTATCGTGTGTTATAAGCTGGCGTATAGTGTTTTGATGGGGTCTAATACGGATATCCCTCTAGGGGACACTATGTTTGTAGGAGGACGAAGTTGAGAGTAGCCTGGGAGGAAGGCTGGGCGCCGCCCTTAACGAGACCTGTTAAGAGGTATCTCGTTGAAGTAGGCGGCTTGAGGATGCTTGTAGATGCTGGTGTAGATCCTTTAGCCGGGAATCCCAACTACGTTCTGGTAACACACTATCACTGGGATCACACGCTAGGCTTGGCGAAGTCACGCGGCCTCAAGATATGCGTTAGCGAACATACACTTAAGCTTCTAGAGCCCGGATCATACAGGACGAGGGTTTTAAAGGTTGCAGGACTAGCTGGAATCCCAGATAGTCAAGTAGAGTCCAGCCCTGTCTTCCAGAAGTTTAGCGAGATGTATGAGAGCATAGCAGCTTCCTTAGAGGGTCACGAGATATACGAGCTAGACTCATGCCCTCCTGTAGTTAGGGGATTAGTAACTCCGGTAAACTGTGGAGGTCACTCGCCAGACCATACCTGTTATATTACAAACGGTCTACTCTTCTCGGGCGACCACCTGCTAGCAGGGGAGAGCCCCGTAACTCACAACGCCCTAGAATACATTGTGACTACTTCTCGCATCCTATCGCAAGAATGGAGGAGGCTATACCCAGGTCATGGCGACGATATGGAGAGAGCAACAGCGGTAGAAGAGTTAGTGCGATCAGCCTCACACAAAATGGGGCGGATGCTCGAGGTTGCTAGGCTTATAGGCGAAGGGGTTAGGAGGCTAGAGCTGATAGTTGAGATTCTTTATGGCAGGAGCAGAGACCCCGTAATTAGATACCTGCAAGCATCGAACACTCTAGGCTACCTGAGGGGCTTGGCAGAAATGGGTGCAAGGCTCAACGAACTAGAGGAGATACTTACTTCTCTAGACTCCCCGGGTTATGAACACTAGATTCTCATATTAGAATATTGGTGTAGCTACAGCTTGCCCAGACACGCTGAGGTCCTAGCCCCAGAGGGCAGCAGATTCCTCATGCTTGGTAACGTAGCGATTGCCCGTGGCGCTCTCGAGTACGGCCTGGGCTTCGCGTCAGCATACCCAGGCACCCCCAGCACGGAGATCCTCGAAGCGCTATCAACAGCAGCTAGGGAGTATGGAGGTCCTATAGTCGAGTGGAGCGTCAACGAGAAGGTAGCCTATGAGGAGGCTTACGCCGCCGCCCTGGCAGGCGTGCCCAGCCTAGCCGCTATGAAGCACGTAGGTGTCAACGTGGCTGCTGATCCCTTCTTCAGCTCAGCCTACACGGGTGTAAGAGCAGCCTTCATAGTAGTCTCTGCAGACGATCCCGGCATGCACAGCAGTCAGAACGAGCAGGACAACAGGTGGTACGGGCTACACGCCTATATACCCGTCGTAGAGCCTGCGGGAGTCCAGGAGGCTAGGGAGGCTACGATAGAGGCGTTCAGGCTAAGTGAGAAGCTGAAGCGACCAGTAATGCTTAGAACCACAACCAGGGTCTCGCACACAAGGGCGCCGGTAAGGGTAGGTAGAATAAATCCAGATAGGCTAGCATCTCGAGGGAGATTCGAGAAGAACCCGGATAGGCTTACCCTGGTACCTGCTCACGCTAGGAGGCTGAGGGAGGAGCTCCTCTCTTCCTGGGAGAAGATTAGCGAGGTTTTCTCGGAATCTAGTCTCAACAGCGTGGAGGGCCCTAGTGATGCTGAGGTCCTCGTCGTCGGGGTTGGCATAGGCTATAGATATGCCGCCGAGGCCCTCAGGCTGCTAGGCCTCAAAGAGAGAGTGAGGCTACTCAAGGTTCAGACCCCAGTGCCACCGCCCGCCAGACTTCTAGCTAGGGAGGCCTCAGATAGGGACGCCATAGTTGTTGTTGAGGAGGGAGACCCGGTCTTCGAGAACCTCATAAAACAAACACTCTACGACGAGGGAATAAGGGCTAAGATAATAGGCAAGGGCTCCGGGCACATCCCAAGGTCGGGCGAGCTAGGCCTCCACGAAGCCTCTGCAGCAATAGCAGCTGCAAATGGGGCAAGCTACGAGCCTCCTGAGCCAGCCGAGGCAAAGCTGAAGCCTCCTCCTAGGCCTCCAGCGCTATGCCCCGGATGCCCATATAGGAGCGTCTTCTACGCCCTGAGGAGGGCCTTAGGCAGGATGAGGGCGAGACCGGTCTACAGCGGAGATATCGGCTGCTATAGCCTAGCAGTCCTACCCCCATTCCGCATGCAGGACACTCTAGTCGAGATGGGTGGTAGCGTGGGTCTTGGCGGCGGCTTCTCGAGGGTGTTGGAGAACCTTGTGGTGGCTACTATAGGCGACTCTACGTTCTTCCACTCAGGGCTTCCTGGGCTCGCTAATGCGGTATACAACAGGATCCCTCTACTCCTCCTAGTCCTAGACAACATGACCACGGCAATGACTGGCCACCAGCCCCACCCAGGCGTGGGACTCAGGGCTGACGGTAGCAGGGGGATGCGTCTAGCTCCCGAAAATGTGGCT
>WANT01000033.1 GCA_015521685.1 Aeropyrum sp. | reverse complement strand
CCGCCCTTACACGGCGGAGGTCCGGGGTTCAAATCCCCGCGGGCCCACCACCATAAGGACAGCCCTTTATACGAAGAAATGTATGGAGGTTTCAGTCCTGCATTTTGCAAGATATACAATAACCTCTAAAAATAACGAAGCCCAAGACCTAGTTCTCCTCCAAAGTTGAGAGTTTCGTATTTTCCATTCTTATGAATAGAGGGATCTGGCAAATTGTATATATTAAGACTAAGTCTCTGAGGTAGAAATAGTCTAAGTTATTAGCTAGGATTGGTTTTTAAGCTAATACACATTTCATCGGGCGAAGTTGCGGCGATGGTTTAACTGCGGAGATATCAAGAGAAGTCGTTTTGTCTTTGGAGCGAGCGACAAATTTATCGTAATAATTCTATGATTTATGTTTTGGATTACCGTGAGAGTAGTATGACTGCTATTATCGCTAGCATTACACCAGCGGCTTTAGGTGCTGTTATCGGTTCTCCTAGAAAGAGTTTGGCTGTTATGACTGTAACTGCAGGGTATAGTGCGGTTAGGGCCACTACTGTTCCCGCCTCTCCGCCTTTCTCTAGGGAGTTTGCTACTGCTAGGTAACCTATGGTTCCCATGAAGCCTGCTGCTAGTGCTATCAGTGCGGGCTTGGGGTCTGCGTTGATTATCTCTCCCCTCTTTAAGGCTAGTAGTATTGTGATGGCTATTGTTGTCGCGACACCGCTATAGAAGTAGAGTTGCTTCCAGTCTAGGCCGTTTGATGCAACCTTGAGGGCCGTGCCCCAAAGGCCCCAAGATACTAGCGCTACGATGGAATATATCAGCCAGCCTTGGGCTTCGGCCAACATCCGTGCACCATAGAGTCGATAAGGTTCTGGGCTGAGGCCTAGTATTTCGAAGACGCATGGCTTTGAGTGGAGTCGACTAAGGTAGTGCTGAGATGAAGGGGAGCTCCATTCAGGTTAGTTTGTTAAAAATGCATACATGACTTAAGGCCTCGAGTTATTGGTGCTGTGTTCGGATTTTACCAGTACTAGTGGTGGCTAGAGTTTAGATAGTAGGTCTGACAGAGTGGACTTGACTAGTTCGAGCTTGCTCTCGAGCTCTTCGACCCTCTTCTTTAGCTCGGGCGAGGCTCCCACTCCGGGTAGGCTGATCCTGAGTTTCCCTCTCTTCAGCAGATCGTAGGTCTCCCTGACTAGCTGGCCGGCCTTAGTCTTACCTTGTAGATGGTTTCTTATCGTGTTTTCCGACCTGCCCAGCTCTTCTGCAATCTTAGATACTGGGTATCCTGCTTTGTCTCTGGCTAGCGCCCCCGCGGCCACGGTTAGACTGTCGACCCACGTGGTGAACTCTCTGGGGCTCAGTATCTCCTGTATCACGTCTGGGCGTAGTATAGTGCCTATTATCAGTATCATCTCCAGCTCTCTAACCTCTTTAGCGCTGGTAGGCCTTATCGGTGCCTTCTCCAGCTCTACTTCGAAGTGACCCGCCTCCGACGCCATGACAGAACCACCACTAAATAATATGGTAGAGATGCGGCCTATTTAGATTAGTAGAGCCAATCAGAGAAAGCCTCTAATTCATAGAAGGAGGATTTTGACAGTCCCGTCCTCCCTCATAGTGTATACATGGCGGCGGAAAATCGTGAACATTGCAGCCTTGTCCGGCGAGATAGTTAAGTAGTCGTAGAGCGCGCCTGGGGGAGGATATATGGTTATATAGGATGAGGCCGGGTTCAGAGGGGTATAGCTGATCCCATACGCCCCTATATAGGTGTCGGAGGAGTCCTGGAACACCACTCCCTCAGGCCTAGGAAGACCCTTCAGTGGAAAGGCGAACTCGATATACACAGCTTTCGACTTGTTCCTCTTATCAAGTGGGTGCTCCCAAAGCTTCTCGAAAACACCGCTCAGAGAGATCTCCCTAAGTCCAATAACCATCTCGAGGTTGGAGAACTGGATTTTAACGCCTCCGTCCTCGGCACTAATGACTGCAAAGCCCCCGTCGAACCACTTGAAAGAGACTACCCTGCCCATACCCGTGCCAGCCCATAAGGTGGTTTCGCTGCCGGGGTTCTTTAGAGGATTTCATCTCCCGTAGCAACAATAATCCAACATCGGATGCATATGGGTTACGGAGATTTAAGGAGGATGCTGTTATGACGAAGGTCGTGCTCGTCAGGTATGGCGAGGTGGCTGTTAAAGGACCATCAACAAGGTCAAGGATGGAAAGGCTGCTAGTGAGGGCCATAGAAGAGTCCCTAGGGGCTGATGGGCTGAAGGCCGAAGTGAGGAGGGAGAGCGGAAGGATAATTGTGAGACTCGGCCAGGACAGCAGCTGGAGCGACGCCGAGAAGGCTGCTAGGGCTTCAGCCAGGGTCTTTGGAGTAAAGAGCGCTAGCCCAGCCCTCGAGATCGAGTACGTTGGCTTGGAGGACCTTGCCCAGAAGGCTGCGAAGTTCTTCTTAGCCAGGGTTAGAGGTAGAGTTTTTAGAGTAAGGGCTAGGAGGAGCGGCGTAGAACCCTTCACAAGCAAGGATGTCGAGAAGGTCCTAGGAAAGCTTCTCCTCGAGTCTGGAGCCTCAGGCGTGGATCTCGAGAGCCCTGAGTACACGGCTAACGTTGAGGTCAGGGGTAGGCGGGCGTATCTTTTCGACGAGGTTGTTGAAGGCCCGGGAGGGCTTCCTGTGGGGAGCGAGGAGCCTGTTCTAGTTCTATACAGCGGTGGCTTTGACTCTAGCGTTGCCGCATGGAGGGTCATGAGGAGAGGCGCCCCAATACATCTAGTATATTATGATCTTGGCCATAGAGGTGCTTTGAGAACAGCGGTTATGGGGGCTAAGGTCCTCGCTGATAATTGGGCTTGGGGCCACAGGCCCAGATTGTATGTAGTTAACTTTAGAGGGCCAGCACTCGTGGTTAACGGCTTGGTTAGGCCAAGCTATAGGACGATAGTGCTACGAAGACTGATGCTGCTCCACGCCCAAGAGCTAGCTCTGAGGGAGGGCATGGAGGCTCTGGCCACAGGTGAAAGTATTGGGCAGGTTGCAAGCCAGACGGTCAGGAACTTAAGGTTGATAAGCTCGGGTCTAGAGCTACCAGTCTTAAGACCGCTCGCGGGTCATGACAAGGACGAGATAGTTAGAGAGAGTATGAGGATAGGAGTATATGATATCGTAAAAACACAGGTTGAGATTTGCGGAGTAGACCAGCCCCCCAACCCCAGGGCCTCGATAGAGGGCTTCAAGAGCGAGTTCGAGAAGGTAAAGGAGGTTTTCGTGCCTCCACCGCTAGTGTTCGATCTTAAAGGGGTAAAGCTAGAGGATATTTTAAAGAAGTTGGGGTTAACAACATCAGGGATGAGCGCAAAGGAGGTCTGAGGCCGTAAAGGCCTGTGAGGTAGCCCTCGATCAGCGACCCGGGAAGGGTTTAGACTCTTCTAGCGTGGTTGTGGCCCCACGCGTAGGCCTTAAGCTGGGGCTATTGGAAGGTAATTAGGAGTATATCGAAGCGTTTAAACTATTACTCGCCCCAACCCAAAGCCTTAATCAGGCTTGAGCAAGTTATTCGGACGTCTTCCGCGCCACGACCACCTACAATCGATAGTCTGTAATCGAGATCGCTGGTGAGAAGCCCCTTTATAAGGCATAAGGCTATGATAGATTGGTGAAGCGCGTAGAGCGTATACGATATTCTGTCTCGGAGACTCTCAAATACCTCAGCAGACCCTGATGTAAGTTTGCTGTTGAAGTAAAGCTTGAAAGGTTCTCCATACAGCTTTGAGGACGGGTGTCCTCTCCAGTATATGTGGGCTCCAGAGTCGCTAGTTGCAACATTGGAATCTGCAAGAAGGATGGGATCTATCTTGGGAATAGAGGTGTCGCAGGGCCCTGGAGGCGAAGGAATTATCTTTGAGCCCGAAGACCTGAGGTCGAGAAAGGCTAGGAAGGCAAGACCCGCTACTAGGCTCTGGGCATTGGTTTCCATTCTTCTACTGGTGCGAGGCCTAAGGTCCTTCAAAGCCTCAGCATACTTCCTCTCTACCTCGGCTACAGCACATTCGGGTATAAGTATCTCCAGGCCTGACCAGGCGTACACGTGAATACCAAGGTATATAGCGTTGGTATCGATTATAACCGGCTTCTCCCACAGCCTCTGAAGGCGAGAGCCGTATCCTTGGAGCGGTGTAACCCCGGCCCAAGCTGGCAGTAGCTGAAGAGTGCTGGCTTTATACACATCATTAGCCATCAGGCCAGCTAGTTTCTCAAAAGAATTAACCAGAGCGTTGGCGAGCATTCTTAGATCTTCCTCATTAGAAGGCTTGGCCTCGACATAGGCTACATCTGAGCCTGAGTACGTAACATTCAGCCTTATAGAGAAGTCTTTATCACCCTTAGTTGCTTTCCATGCACCTATGTTAAGCCTTCTCGCAGCCTCGGCCACGGCGCATCGCAGTGGAGGTAGACTGCCAACAATTGCATTTATCGCTGCCAAATTAGGCTGTTCTGGACTACAGGTCATCCCTCGCTCACCAGCTACGGGTTTGAGCAATGGCATCTTAGACGCCGAGCTATGATCTTTGGGACTATTTAGGGACTCGTTATGTAGAATCCTGATAGGCTGAATGATGTATGGTATATAAGGATAAACAAGCCCCTTCCACGGGCCGAAGTAGAAGTCTACGTGTGCAACATCAACCCTAGACACACCCCGGAATCTTCTATGTGTAGTGGCTAGAGATATAGCGCTAGCCTGTATTCTGCTAGCTGGAGATACCAGTAAGGCGAGGCTGTACCCGTCGCCCGCGAGCTCCCTGGCACCCTTGTCTATTGCTTTAGAGACGCTGGAGACTATATCTTCCTCTATGTGGGGATCCCATTCTACCCTCTTAGCCCTCTCAGGACCTACGAGCCTCTCAGCAATCTCGACTACTAGCTCCGCCACACCCTTAGAGCCAGGCGTGTACAAGACTAGTACATGGTCTACACTCAGTTCATCGTATGCACGAGCTATTGATGATACTGCAGCTTCTAGGCTCACCGGGTCTCTCGACACGGGTACTACAGCGACTTTGGGGGTTCCGCTAATATTCATATCTCTCAGAGCCCCTCTATACCCCTACGCGGGAGGCGAGATTCTTCGCCTCCTTAAAATGCTTGTCAACTATATAGAGATGCTCCCCTCCATCCACTACTATGTCTTCGCCAGAAATCAGAGTCTCCACTCTAAGTCCCAAGCTGTAGAGCCCGTCGAGGTCTAGAGTGTGTTTGTGGAGAAGCATCCCTGGGGGCCGCGAGGAGTCGAAGATCGAGATCTCGGCTGTGTAACCCTCCTTAATAAGCACTTCATGTCCAAGACGCTTCCTGAGCGAGATTGAATTGCTCCAAGGCTTTCCAAGCAATGCTGGAGTGTAGACTGGCGTCTGCTCGAGCAGCCAGCCAGGCCTACTACGGCAGTCGTAATCAACCACACCAATAACCCGGCTGGGCGGCTCGTCTAGAACTCTATTCCAGCAACTAGGAACAGCGAGTCCGTACAGGCCGCCCACCCTTTCAGAGAGCTCTAGTGGTAGCTGATGGCTAGGGAACTCGACAAGTATAGAGGTTACACCGTGGAGATGCAACTCGTATATAGCTGGGAGTGAGGCCAGGAGGGAAGCCTCCAGCCCGAGGCCACTGTATAGTCTTAGCCTATCCTCAACACCAACTCGAAGCATCCTAACTATATAGGCAGCTGTGTCAGCAGCAACAGCCAGCCCGGGTGCCGCTATCCTCCCAGCCCCTCCAACTAGTATAGTTGGGTATGTGAGGTCCTCGGGTGGAGGCCCTTCCCCCAACGCAACTATCTTACCATCACGGATGTAGATGTAACCCTCGCCTAGGACCTCGCTACCAGTGTATACCTTTGACGCTCTTACTAGGATTTCCACCACTAGGTCAACACCACATAGCTTGATTTGCAGCTTAAAAGGGTAAAGCTGATGGTCTGTTGCCTACGCTTCACTACTTTTCTGGAGCTGTTAGACCTTCGGGTGGGTAGGTGTAACTGTGTGGTGAAGACTCAGGCTATGGTTTAGTTTGCCGGGTCAGTGTTGATCAATCTGAACTATTTACGGTTATTAGCAGAGCGACGGTTCATGCACGTTGTGGTTAGACAGGCTCTCCTATTGATCACCTCCTTCGTTAAGGGATGTATTCAGCCCTACAGTAAGGTTGCTGGTTAGGTGCACGTTAGGCTATAGAAACTCATAATCTCAGGTAGCTATTCACTACGTGATGTAGCTAGTGCATGTCTCCACGGCTTATGTGCCAGATTATGTTACTTATAATTTTTAAGACTAAGACACTGTGAGATACCCAGTTAGCGACTAACCCGGGTCTAGGGATCTAGAGCCCCTCAAATTCTCGCGGTGCGCAATATCCAACACTGGTTATAGCTCCAGTAAGTGTTCCGGAGGTGTAGCTCGGAGTGAGCAATGAGTATCCCGTGATACCTTATAATTCGAAGCTAAGCGGCGAGACCGATCAGCCTCTCGAAAGGCAGCTCGTAGACCTGGAGAGGCTTGAGGAGTTCGGTTACATGCGTGTCGTCCATCACGCCGGGGAGAGGGGTTATCATATTAAGCTAGTGCTCAACGAGAGGGATGCGATTAGCCTCTTCGTCTGGAACACGAAGGTTTTCCAGGGACAGAACACGCTTGCTAGAAGCTATGGAGTCATAGCAATAGAGGAGATAGAGGTGGACGAGGGGGAGGGGGGCAGGCTAATAGCTGAAGGCCAATATATGCTTTCAAAAGGCATCCTAGAGCTGGTTGTTGAGAAGAGCTACGACGAGAGCGTGGTCAGGCCATGCAGGTGTAGCTACAGGCTTAAGCTGAAAAGGGTGTATGAGTACATGAGTCCCAAGCACGGCCACAGCACGAGACCCGAGTACTTCTTGATCGCTATTAAATATGCTAGAGATACTCGACGTTGGCTGGGGAGATCTCCGTAACTTCGTCAATAATAGAATATACATGTATTGTTGGAGCAAGTTACCCACGATACTGGCGTTAAGTAGTGGTCTAGTAGCCTATATATCCTCGTTCTCGCCAATATTCGTAGGCTAACCCTACACATTGTTGCCATCTGGGTGCAATCTTGAATTGTCTAGCTGATCACTCAGATATAGTATTAAACACAGTCTAGACATGCCTCTGGAAGGAATATGACTCTCAGCATTTCAAATTTTATAGCTGGTGTGGCCTAGAGCCTACGGCCTTGCGCTAGCAGCGGTGAATGTAAGGATGAGTGAAGCTCCGGCGGTCTATGTCCTAGACTTGGATTGCATTGTCGATGGAAGCGCTCTGAGGATGATTGCTGATGGCAGCCTTAGGGGGAGGATTCTGGTCCACTCATCAATAGTTGACTATCTGTACAGCGAGGCCCGCCGTGGGAGGAGCGCTGGTTATGCTGGTTTGTCTGAGCTGACTAGGCTCATGGACCTGATTTCTAGCGGCGTTGAGATAGTTGTTGTTGAGGAGGATCACAGGCAGAAAGTCCAGAGCCTAGAGGACCTCAAATCTATAGTGAGGCGTTATGCCTGGAGGACTGGTGGTATATTGGTTACCAGTGATCCGGTCCAGGCGAGGGCGGCTAGGGCACTGGGTGTGAGTACAGTTTTTACTGGTAGGAAGAGGGAAGGGAGGCTTAAGCTTGAGGAGTACTTCGACGGCAAGACCATGAGCGTTCACCTGAAAGAGGGTGTCCAGCCTCTTGCTAAAGTGGGAAGACCTGGTAACTGGATGTTTGTAAGCCTCTCGGACAAGCCTCTCACGAGGCATGAGATAGAGGAGATAGCCCGGGAAGTTGTAGAGGCTTCAGCGCTTGAAGACGAGGGGTTTATAGAGATCGACCGGAGTGGGTCGACTATAGTCCAGCTAAGGGACTACAGGATTGTTATTACTCGGCCGCCCCTCAGCGATGGGTGGGAGATTACCGCTGTCAGGCCTGTTGCGAAGCTTAGGCTAGAGGACTATGAGATACCCGACAAGCTGTATAGGAGGCTTCTAGAGAGGGCTGAGGGCATACTCATAGCTGGCGCTCCAGGGATGGGCAAAACTACCTTCGCCCAGGCCCTGGCGTCTTTCTACTCAGAGCAGGGAAAGGTTGTGAAGACTATAGAGTCTCCTAGAGACATGAGGCTTCCCCCCAATGTTACACAGTACTCGAAGAACTATGCAGACCTGGGCGAGCTCCACGATATCCTGCTACTCTCCAGGCCCGACTATACAGTGTACGATGAGCTGAGGAGCGACGAGGACTTCCAACTTTACGTGGATCTCAGGCTGGCGGGTATAGGTATGATAGGGGTCGTGCATGCTACAACGCCTATTGACGCTGTACAGAGGTTTCTGAGGAGGGTTGAGCTAGGGATGATCCCTAGCATAGTAGACACTGTGATATTCATAGATGCGGGAGAGGTTTCCAAGGTGTACGAGCTGGCGATAACGGTTAAGCTGCCCACAGGCCTTAGGGAGGCAGACTTGTCTAGGCCAGTAGTTGAGGTTAGGGACTTCATATCAGGTGAGCTAGAGTATGAGATATACACGTTTGGAGAGCAGACAATGGTTGTCCCCGTGAGGGGAAGGGGGAGAGGGGAAGAAGCGGCTCTCTTAGGAGCTGTAAGGAAATTACTGCCCGACTCGGAGGTTGAGGTTAGGGACAGGATACTGGTTGTTAGACTGCCTTCGAGGAGCTCTAAAGTTACTGCTAGGAGGCTTAAGAGGGTGAAGAAGCTGGCAGAAAAGCACGGTTACGATGTTAGATTTATGCCTCTGTGAACGGGCGTTGGTATAGATTAGAGGTATTTGTCTATTCTCTCCACAGAACCCTCATATTGATTTATGAGGTCTCTGAATTTCATGCCCTTTCTGGGATCAGCTATTTTCAGGCCGCCTCGCCGGGTTGTTGAGAGCTGGGTAGCCATATGGAATCGCCAGCCATCACCTGCTATTCTGACTGCTATCCAGGCGTCCCCCCCAGCGCGCCTGGCCCACTCAATCAGACCCAAGACCTGCCCTGGATCTAGATAAACCGGCTTACTTCTAGCCTTCTTGACTTCGAAGACAAGGATCTTCCTGTTCTTGACAGCCACTATGTCAGGCTGGATCCTAGCCTTAGACCCACCACCGCTAGCCGGACCCCTTATAACAGCCCATCCCTTCTCCCACAGCATCTGGGCGAGCTCTCTCTCGTAGCGAGTTCCCTTTCGAGGCAAAGGTATCAGCCGCACAGCCTGCAACTATCGTTGAGGCCCTCAGTTACTTAGGTTATGTAAGGCCTCCTTTTAACTATTGTTTTCCACGCATTCTTAGAACCATGTTTAATGACGGGGTGCGGTCTTCGACGATACTACAGCCTCTCAGCCCTATCAGGCTGGATGCTATAGGGGAACTGAGAGTCCTGAAAGCAAGATTTGCGTTGGGATATGGTTATTAGGAGGCTTTGACTCCTAGCTTATCCCTTAGTCTAACGAGTATTCTCTCGCTGATGGAAATCCCCTGTGACTTTAGTTCCTCCAGGATTCTTTCTATGAACTCCTCCTCCGTTAGAGACTCTCTAGTAGTCTTAAGATTGATGAGAACTACCTTATCCGTCGCAGGGTCCCTAACCCTAATAACGTCGACAGGCCTGCCAGACTCCATAACTCTGTAGACGTCGAGCTGCTGTAGCCCCAATGCCGTAACCAGCATCCTATATCTGTTAAGGACCCTCCCTGATGCCACACGGATACACCCCGAACACCTACGCTCCACCCCCAGGGTCTAATACTTTACCCTGGCTTGGTTCTTGGGTGTTGGCTAGGTGGAGGAAGGCGAGCTTAAAGTGAAGATGAGGGTCGCACTTGTGGCTGCAGTTCTCAGAGGGTATGGGAAGAAGTATGTAACCGTGAAGGAGGTGGGGCTGCTGCTGGGGGTCTCAAACAGGACTGCAGGCCGGATTTTAGCGAGGCTGGAGAAGGAGGGTTTCGTGTACAGGTATAGCAGGAAAACGTATAGGGTTCTAGCTTTTGAAAGCGTTGACCGCCTCCCTCAAGCTCCAGACGGTTATCACACCCCAGATAACGGTGAAGAGGAGATAGGCGTCACCCAGCCCTAATACATACGCGTAGACGCTTCCAACTAGAGCTAACGATGAAATAAAAAGCGAGGAGATCGAAAGTATTTTGTAAGCCCTCCTAGCCCTGGTCAACACCTGGTTCCTCCAAACCTTAAACCCTACAGTCAGAGCCTCATAGATATAGCGAAGGCAGTAGACGCTTTTAGTAAGGTGTGTGGCATGAGTGGAGACACTAGGGGAGATGTGGAGGCTAGGGTGCTTGAAGAACTCGCTTCCATCCCTTCCGGTCTTACAATGGAGGAGCTGGCAGAGAGGTTAGGGTGGAGGGGCGACCTGAGACCACTACGCAGGATAGTAGCTGAAATGGTGAGGAGGGGAATAGTGGTTAAGGTGCCTGACTACGATAGGAGGAGAATTGTTTTTAAAGTTCATAGAGGGTCGGGCCCTAGCTAGTTGTGAACCGTCTGCTAGCCTCCTTGAGAACATCAGCGAGAATATTTAGTCCCTTGTCCAGAAGCTCCTCTTCTATCACCAATGGTGGTGCTATTCTGACTGTAGACGCTCCAGCTCCTATTACCAGCAAGCCTCTCTTGAAACTCCTCTCCAGCACCCAAGCAAGCTCTTTTATTGCCGGATCTTTGCTCCTCCGATCTTTAACTAGCTCCACACCAATCATAAGTCCCTTGCCTCTAACGTCACCTATGAGGCTTACCTCGCTGTAGAGATCGCGTAGGAACCTCATGGTTTTCTCTCCAAGCCTTTCAGCCCTCTCCCACAGCCTTTCCTCCTTAATTATCTCGATAACGGCTGAGAAAGCTGCGAGCGACACCGGGTTTCCTCCGAACGTGTTAGCATGACTCCCTCTAGGGAGGGACATGACGTCCCTTCTGCCTATAACAGCTCCTAGCGGAAGTCCACCGCCCATGGCCTTAGCTACTGCTAGCAAGTCTGGCGAAACACCCCAATGCTCAACTGCAAACATTCTTCCAGTCCTGGCGAAGCCTGTCTGAACTTCATCAACAATCATTAGGATGTCGTGCCTCTTTGCGAGCTTTTCTAGCTTCGGTAGAAAGCCGTCTGGTGGCACTACGTATCCACCCTCTCCCTGGATGGGCTCTAGTATGAATGCTGCTACCTCGCTGGGATCTACAAGCTTGCTTAGAAGCCAGTCCTCTATATAGCTGATTACCGCGTCGCCGCACTCATCCCCCTCGAGCTTGGGGAAGGGGCATCTGTAGGGGTTAGGGTAGGGGGCATGGATTATGCCCGGTAGTAGTGGGTGGAACCTAGCTCTATGGACCGGTTTACTCGCAGATACGCTCATTGAAGCATAGGTCCTGCCGTGGAAGGCGCCTAGGAAACTTATTATGTAGGGGCGCGTACCTTTGAAGAAGCCTCTCGCAATCTTTATCGAGGCCTCGATACTCTCGGTGCCACTGTTGGTGAAAAAGGCCTTCCCGTCATCAAGTGGGGACACATCAACTAGAGTTTTGGCGGCTCTAACGGCTTCCTCATAGTAGAAGTCTGTTAGGCTATAATGGATGAACTTCTCCAGTTGGGATTTTACGCGTTCGACTACTTTAGGGTGGTTATGGCCTATATTGAGTACTGCTATCCCCGAGTTGAAGTCTATATACTTGTTGCCATCAACATCCTCAACAACAGATCCATATCCACGTTTAATCACGAGAGGATACCATCTAGTGAAGGACTGCATTATAACGTTCTCGTCGGCAGCTATAATCTCCCTAGCCCGGGGTCCGGGAGGCTCGACTACTATTTCAGGCACGCGGCTGGTCAACATGTCACACCACTACAGCCTGGTAGTGATGGGAGTTTATTTTAAGCTGGAGTAAATCTATAATCGAGTTAGATTGACTCAGAGACACGATATGCCAATAGGCCAATAGCCGCTAAGAATTCAACATAGATCTGGGAGCGCGGAGGCGACAATAGACTTATGTCAATAATGTCAATATCTAGGAGCCTAAATGAGGTCATGATAGTTGGTTGTGATTAAGTACGATGATATCGGTAGGTTCCTCTCAAGGGTTAACAGGTTTATCGTCGAGCTGGAAGTAGGTGGAAAGATGGTTCAGTGCCACTTACACGATACAGGGAGGATCGACCACTTGGTGCACTCTGGCTCTGGGGAGGTTTACGTTCGGCGTGTAAGTAGGCTTGGCAGGAGGACCTCGTGCGACGTTGTCGCAGTCCGCAACCCCATTGAGGGTAGGATTGTAGTGGTTGACTCGAGGATACCTAACCGGATATTCGCCGAGGGCTACCGATATGTCTTGGGCGAGGAGTCGTATATAGAGGCGGAGAAGGATATACTAGGGTCCAGACTGGACTTCCTCGCTAGTAATCCTAAGGGGTTGTGGGCGGTTGAGGTTAAGGGAGTAAACTTAGCAAGGGGCGGGATAGGTTTGTTTCCTAACGCGCCGAGCGCTAGGGCAGTCAAGCATGTAGAGGTGTTAGAAAGGCTATCTAGGGAGGGTGTCAGAGGGTTAATGGTATTCGCTGCACTTAGAAGCGATGTAGAGGTGTTTTCGCCTAATAGAATGGTTGATCCCAGATTCTCTAGGCTTGCATGTAGTTTGAGGGGCATAGTCGAGTTTGCTGGCATTAGGGTCAAGGTGGAAGATGATGGTTACAGTATAAGGATCGAGCCTGTTGGGGTAGGGGAGTTCAGATGCTAGGCTATTCTAGGACGATAATATTATCTGGTCTGGGGCTACATCAAGCTGTGGGGGCTAGGCAGTGTCGCTGGTTGTGGAGAGGATAGGAGACTTAATAGAGGCGGCGCCTAAATCCGGGGCCAAGGCGGCGATATACCTAGGTGTCCTCTCCTCTATTATGAGATTAGCCGATGATTCGCAGGCTATAACCAGGTTTGCTGAATGCCTGGCGCTCGCTGGCCAGGGTTGCAAGGAGTCCGGTGGCTCGACTCTTTGTCAAACTGGCTGCGCATCAGTCTTCCTAGTAAAGGCTAGTGATGGTAGCATTGTAGCGAAGTACTCGGATACAGCTGGCTCGCTCAAAGTGGGTGGCGGCGAGGTGGAGATAAAGACGGAAGAGGCTAGATTGAAGATACTTCCAAGAACATTGATTGTGGGTCTTCGCTCGGGAGATGGGTGGAGGGAGATAGAGATAGACTCTGCCAGCGTTGACGATGTAGTAAATAACGCTTACTTCGTCAAATATGCAGTAAGGAAGGTAGGCAGGCTTGTCAGGACCCTTCAGTGGGATTTGAGGGGGTGTGCTCGAGCGAGAGCCGTTACCTGCTAATCAGCTAGAAGATAGCATTTATAGACCTCTTAGTTCAGGTTTTACATTAGCATGTACTTCCCTTATGCCCACATCTATGCTATCTCAATATTCTGGCTGTAAGCCCATTTTCCGGTTTAAAATAAAATTGTTATTAGATAGAACGCATATTAGCAATCATAGTTTACAATAACATTTATATCTTGTCATTGATTAAATTTATTGTGGAACTCTGTAGAAAGGTGAGTCGAGAATGAGCCAGAAGCAATTACCACCGGTCAAAGTTAGGGACCCGACAACAGGAAAAGAGGTCGAGCTGGTACCCATAAAGGTCTGGAAGCTGGCGCCGAGGAGCAGGAGAGGGGTTAAGATAGGTCTCTTCAAGAGCCCAGAGACAGGCAAGTATTTCAGAGCTAAGGTGCCAGACGACTATCCAGAAACCGCTTAGGGCCTAGTAGGAGGCTAGCATTCTTCATGGTTAAATAATAAAACAAATTTTGTTTTCAGTTGCGTAATCGAAATCACCCCAACAAGCCAATACCTTATTAACTTTTAAACAATTAATTATTAAAAGAATAGAGGGAATATAGTCATTCCAATCCCTCTTACGATAGCAAGACGGCCTCAAAACTATGGCTATCGATTATTTCGAAGATGTCATACGTATTGTTGAGCTTTTGTGCATCTTCAGACTTCAGTAAAGCATTGCATACGTATCCGTCTTCCACTAGCCTAGCTGCTGCTTGGAAGTTGGGGACCCTAAGTAGTGAGCCTTTTCTGGGGATAACGTTGGCTAACTCGCTATGCAGGATAACATCGGGTACTGCCGTGTAGTTAGTAGCACAATTCTTTCTCCCAACAAGTGAAACACTCTCCATCCAACTCCTGATAATATTCATATGGCTCAGGTACTGGCGGGCTGCGAGGCGCGGAGCCGCGATCATTAGGTTCTCGCAATCCTCGGGCACTTGTTTAAAGTGAATTATGCTGAGGGAGCTAGGGCCTGAAATGTAGGGTTTAGCTAGCAGCTCGCCTAGACCTGATTCTGTAAAGTCGACCAGAAACTCTGGTCTCGGGCCTCTAAACCCTATCACCTCTACTTCCTGGCCTGGATTTATGCTGGTTCCAGAGCTAGCTAAGACGTATCCATCAGCGACGGCCCAGCTAACAACCATGAAGCTCTCTAGGGCTATCGGTATCGCTAGAGCTTTCAGACCACATCTCACCAGAACTACTGGCACGTGCTGATCTCTTTTTGCAGATTTGATATGCCCTATGAAGGTCGCCCTTGCCCTGAATTCTCCCATAACTGGGAGTCTTGCATGAGCGAGAGAGGGCTCCACTATTAGTCTGAGTGACGTTAGGGCGCTCCTAGGGTTACCTGGGAGGGAGAATACAGGGAGGCCTTCCCTAACGTATAGTGAGGTGGGTCTTCCAGGCCTTACTGAAACACCTCTAAAAACTAGTTGCGGCTCCGATACCGGGATATAATCTGATAACCCAACGCTACTGCCTCCGCTGGTGAGGAGCATGTCGCATCCACGCTTATTTGATTCCTCAAATAATCTATTGATCTCGGAGGGATCGTCCCTAACGATACCCATGTCGTATACATCAACACCCAGGGCGAGCAGCCTAGACTTCATTATAAGTCTGTTAGACTCGCAAACCTTCCCCCTTTTAGAACAGGCCGGAGGGTCTTCAAGCTCGTCGCCAATACTCGCTATACAAGCTCTAAGCCTCCTTCCTACATTGACTTCTCGATAACCTATGGATCTTAGCGAAGCCGCGGATTCAACAGTTATGGGGTCGCCGCGCCAAGCCAGCATCTGTCCTCTAGTAACGTCACTGCAGGGCATGCTGACTCCTCTCCAAGGAGCAGGTTCGGAGAGTAGTATCACATCTTCTCCGTTGATTTCAAGCTCTTCTAGAGGTACGACACTGTCTGACCCCACAGGGATAGGAGCGCCAGTGTCGACCCAAACACAAGTATTCTCTGGAGACTCTAGTTTCGCGGGTTCTCCTCCAGGCCTCGATCTAGAAGCTATCTTGAGCTTGGACCCCTTTGATACCATACCGCTTCTAACAGCGCAGCCGTCTAGGGAAGATCTTGGGTATCGAGGGCTACACAAAGGGGACTTAACATCCATAGCTATAGGGAGGCCGACTGCGTCTTCAATGATACTCCTCTCAGACACCGATAGAATCTTTCTAGATAGAAGCTCTAGCGTTTGTGAAGCCAGTGCTATTGCATTGTCAACACTGATGAGCTCGTTAAGGATTCTCTCCCTCAAACCCCCATCTCCTCCCATTTGACTTTAGTAATTTAAGAGCGCTCTGAACGTTTATCAACCCTAGTTATGGAATTGGGCTGTAGGGGGTAAATCATGCCACTAAGGCCTGCTAGATGTTATACGCATTTCAGCGGTCCCCCTTATACTAGGAGGGAATATATTCACGGCGTGCCGCCGCCAAAGATAACGAGGTTTGAGATGGGGAACCGTGACATGCTAGAATCCTGGGAGATTAAGGGAGAGCTTGTAATGCTGGAGTCCGGCCAAATAAGGCATAATGCTCTTGAGGCCGCTAGGATAGCCGTAAACAAGTATCTGGCAACGACCATCGGCGACAAGAACTTCTATTTCAGGATCAGGATTTATCCTCACCACGTGATTAGAGAGAACAAGATGATGGCTTTCGCAGGGGCAGATAGGCTTCAGGACGGAATGAGGCAGGCGTTCGGCAAGCCTGTGGGTACAGCTGCTAGAGTCTATCCAGGTACAATAGTTCTAGAAGTGTGGTCCAGAAAGGGTTATGAGGAGCAGGTAAAAGAGGCGCTGAGGAGAGGAGGCAGCAAATTCCCAATCCCATCAAGAATAGTTATTAAGGAAAGGAATAGTGGATCTTAAACCTTTATTTCCTCAAAGACAATAATGTCAACAACACTAGAATCAAGCCTCTAATCACCTATACAACCCTCCCTCTAGCTTGCAAGGCTGTCTGCAACTGCTGACAACAGTTTATAATAGAGGTGTTGTGTTTTGGGCCGGGCGTCATTTTGTGAGAAGATGGCTGAAATAGACTATGATATTGACCTTGATGCTGTAGAGGATGTTGTTAGGTCTCGTGGTGCCAGACGCATAGTACTGCAGCTACCTGAGGGCATGCTACAGTATAGCCTGGTCATAGCTAAGTGCCTCGAGGAGAGGCTCGATGGAGTAGAAGTATTCATACACGCAGATCAGACTTTTGGTGCTTGCGATCTACACTTCGGAGAGCTAGATATTACGCTGAAGCCAGATATTATAGTCCATGTAGGCCATTCTCCCTACCCTCCAGAGCTTGCTCACAAAAACCTAGAGCCCCAAGGCTCTAGAATTTTATATGTAGGTGCCTACAGCAAGCTTGGAGTTAACAGGAAGCAAGTGCTAGAAGCGGCCAGGCTATTAAGGGAAGAATATGATGTATCTAGGATTGGGATTACTACTACAGCGCAGCATGTCCATAAAGTCGGGGAGATAGAGGAGATATTGAAAGCTGGCGGTTTCAAGGTTGCTGTCCATAGTGGGCGGAGCCCGTACTTTAGGCATGCCCAGGTGATTGGGTGCGATTATAGCCTAGCTAGAGCTGTTAAGGCAGATGGATACATATTCTTCGGTGGAGGCGTCTTCCACCCGCTCGGACTATACCTAGCAACTCTCAAGCCAGTAGTAAAAGTAGACCCTTATAGCGGTAGTGTTGAGGACCTCACCAGCAGCGGAGAAAAGATATACAGGAGCAGGCTATTCGCTGTCAGCAAAGCAATAGGAGCTAGGAGGTGGGGCATAATTGTTGGAATTAAGACTGGACAATACAGGCCCTGGCTTGTGAGGAAGCTGGTTAACGCTATAGCGGAGGCTGGAGGAGAATATGCTCTCATAGCTTCAGAGGTAACTACACTCCAACAACTAGTAGCCCTAGATAATCAATGGTATGATGCCTTCACAATAACAAGCTGCCCTAGGCTTCCTACAGACGACTTCTGGAGCTACGAGAAGCCTGTGCTAACCCCAGGCGAAGCCCTTATGGCGATTGAAGGAAGACTAGAGCCATACAGATTCCCGTGGTAACAAGACGGGTTGCCCAGAGTGGCTATGGGGTCGCTGGGTAGGATAAAGGTAATCCTGGAGAGGGAGGTTCCTCCAATAAGTAGTCCTGACCCGAGTCTAGAACAGTACACGACGCCAGCGGAACTAGCTCTAGTTGTGGCTCAGGACGCTATGCAGAGAGGAATTCTCAGAGGCTCTACGGTTGCAGACCTCGCTTCGGGAACGTGCAGGCTAGGCATAGCGAGCCTCCTACTAGGTGCTGAGAAGCTCGTAGCTATAGATGTCGATTTTCGCCTGTCTAGAGCCTGCCTCGAGGCGGCTAGAAGGCTAGGCCTTGATGGCAGGGTTTCATTCATAGCCTCTAGGCTCTCGGGAGGGGTGGGGCCTCTCAGGAAACGGGCTTATGATATTGTTGTTACAAACCCGCCTTTCGGAGTTAGAAGGAGGGGTGCTGATTGGGAGGTTCTAGCCCACGCTTTAGAATCTCACACTCCACACGTTTATGCTATTCTCAAGTCAGGAAACCTCAAGTACCATAGTTACCGAGCAGAGCTATACGGCTACTCCACTATATTAATCTCAACGGCGAAATTCCCGATACAGGCGAGCATGCCGCACCACAGGAGTAGGGTTAGGCGGGTGGATGTAGATGTCATTCTATTCAAGACAGCTATTAGAGAAGGGGGAGGTTATGCCAGGCGATGAGATAGCTGGTATCGAGGAGTTTCTGCCTGGTGAAGGAGTTTATGTTGATGAGGTGGACGGTGTTATTAGGGCAGCTGTTGTTGGTAGAGCATACTTAGACATGTCTAGTAGGGTTGCATACGTCAAGCCTGCTAGGAAGATGGAAGTAGCCGGTCTCCACGACGAAGTAGTAGGTATGGTCACGGGAGTGAGGAGTGATCTGGTATTCGTTGACATATATGGTGTGGTTAGACTTTCCCCTAAACCAAGGTGGCTTTACGAGCTTGACGCTCCATCGTCAGCTGCGATACCGATATCTCAAGTCGCAGACGAGTATGTGAAGGAGATTGACGAGTATTATAGGTTGAGTGACTGGATCGTGGGGAAGATTGTATCCAAGCACCCACCGTACACGCTCACCACAGTAGACCCTAAGTATGGAGTTTTGTACGCGAGATGTGGAAAGTGTGGCACACTTCTGGAGTACCAGAGTAATAGATCGCTTAAGTGTCCAAAGTGTGGTAATGTAGAGAAAAGGAAGGTCTCGGCACTAGCTAGGAGCAGGCTTATCCAGATCAGGCCTATAAGAAACCTAGTAGAGTATAGATATCCATGGTAGCGTCCTCGGGTATTCTGTGTTATATATTTTTGGAGGTGTTTGGATCGGTCTCAAGAAGGATAGTTAAGATACCCTTAAAGTCTGTCGAGTCGGTAGATATAGAGAGGTTCTTGGAGCTACTTACCTCGAGTTTGAAAACCAGATACTCTAAGGCTAGGATGGAGGGGGGTTTCCTAATAGTGGAGATAGTGGGTGACAGGCATAGCATTAGAGAGTCTCTAGCCAGGATTAAGAGACTGGTCGCCGAGTACTCGACGGATAAGAAGAGAAGAGGAGTTACGAGGATTCAAGCATCTAGGATACATAGAGATGTAGGTCTAGCGGTTCCTCCAGACCTTCTAGTAGAGATCCTAAAATACCAAGGCTACAGAGCGTCTTACATAGAGGGAGTTGTAGAGACAGATGCGCCCCTAGATAATGTACTCCAAATAGCAGGAGGCCTAGCTGAGCGTTTGAATGAGCTTTCAAGGCAGCCCTTGGCTACTTCAGCGCGTAAAGCTGCTGCGGGCGCTTCACTATTGTCGGGCTTGCCATTATCGGAGATTTTATCCATTGCTCTAGAAGAGGGAGTATTCTATAGTGATAGTCTTTCTAGGGCTGTTGCCCGTGGAGGATGGAAGGTGGCTCTTAAAAACCTCCTGGAGATTCTTGAGAAGAGGTATGGGGGGTTAGGTTATGATAAGGATTAGGCGTGAAGGTAGGGGTAGCTATGTTGTTGAGATACACGGCGAAGACCATACTATGGGGACCCTGCTAGTTGAGGCAGTAAAACAAGTGTCGGATCCGGATCTAGTGTACTATGAGATGGCTCATCCTATGGAGGATATTGTAACGTTGTATGTGCGTTATGGGGATGATGTTGATATTAGGGACGTCTTGAAGAAAGCCGCCTCATATCTTCTAGAGCTCAACAGCGATTTCAGGGAGAAATTGCTCGAGGCTATCAAAAAGGCGGGAGGTAGCGTTGAAGGCTGAGGCAAGAATACTTGTCTCTAAGTGTAGCGGGGAGATGTGCTTCTCATATATAGTTAGGGGCAGAGGGGTAGATGGGGCTCTACTGGCTCCAGACTGTGAATTAATATGCAAGAAGGCTATAGAAAGAGGCTTTTACGGCGAACTTAGATTCTACTTTGGGGACTGTAGCTGCGGCCTTAAGGAGTCCCCGAGGATAGGGGGAGCAGTAAAGAGCTATCACGATCTAGCAGGCTGGGTTGTGGCAGAGATCACAAAAATGCGCAACTTAATGGCAGGATGAATAGAATAGCCTTAGGGGGTTTAGGATAACGAAAATTCGATTGCCAGCTAGAGGAAAAATAGGCTTTAGGCTTTATGTAGTTATTTAGAGCGCGGTAGGCAAGCGCGCAGGCAGGAAGCACCATGCAGGAATATGTTGAGTATGGTGGTTAGAGTGTCTAGGCTTAAGTTCTGCCCGAAATGCGGCTCGGTGATGTACCCCAGGAAGAGGTCCTCAGAAACCCTCTTTGTGTGTCCAAGTTGCGGGTACGAGGAGACAGTTGAGGGGGGTTCAGAAGCCTATAGGATGAAGGTCACCGTGAAGAAGTCGCCTAGAGATAAGATAGTGGTTATAGAGGACGATAACCCTGGGGGGGCTCAGGTCCTTAAGGGTAGCGTAACTTGCCCAAAATGTGGTCACGACGAGGTGTTGTTCTGGATGATGCAGACCAGGAGCGCCGACGAGCCTATGACCAGGTTCTATCGATGCAGGAGGTGTAGGTATACGTGGCGGGAGTACGCTTAGATAAGGTTAACTGTCTAGACGAGGAGGTTGTTGAGAGGGCCCTTTACCGTATAATCCAGGATCTAGCTGAAGCTCTAGAGAGGACGCCAGCAACAATATCATCCAAGCCCCTGATCGAGGGGGCTCTAAAGCTAGCTATGGGTGCTTACAACAGTTCTAGGAGAATACTTGAGTCGTGTAGAGGATAGTGGGGGGGTTGACTCTGGAGAGGCTGGACACCTTTATCATTTTAGATGTCAACGATTTTTGTGGTGGGTAGTCGGGTGGGGCTGGTTAGGATGGTTGATGCTAGACTCTATTTCAGTGATGCTAGGACCTGGAGGTATATGGTTGGCTCGATAGAGAAGATAGTTGAGGAGGGCGTCTTCGTCGCTACAGGGGAAGGCCTATCATTCAGGGCATTGGACACTAGTCATGTAGCAATGGTTGACCTCTTCTATCCAAGCTCGGCATTCGTGGAGTATGAGGTTTCTGGTAAAGACTCTGTTGAGTTTGGTGTTTCCTTCGAGCTGTTGGCGAAGGTTTTGAGGAGGGCTCGTAAAGATGACGAGCTGGTTATAGAGGTTGACGGCGAGAAGCTATACGTTAAGCTAAAGAGTAGAGGCGAGAGAGTTTTTAAGATACCGCAGATCATGCTCAGCTATGAAAAGCTTCCGGAGCCAAAAATCTCGTTCACTGTTAGGGCTCGAATGCTCAGCTCAACATTTAGGGAGGTAGTCAAGGACTTGGAGCCCCACAGCGAGTCGATAACTTTCAAGGCTACTGATGAAGCGCTTCTTGCGGTAGGGAGGAGCGATATAGCTACTGCTGAGATAGAGATGTCGGTCTCGAGAGGCTCCCTGCTGGACTTTGATGCTGAGTCGAACGACAAGGCTAGCTATAGCATAGAGTACTTCTCTGAGATGCTTAGTAGCGCTCAGGCGGCGGACAGCGTGGCCATAAGGTTTGCGGAGGACGCTCCTGTAAGGGTTGATATGGAGTACCTTGGTGGAGGTAGGCTGACATTCTATGTATCGCCGAGGCTCGAGTAACAGGGAGAAGATTGTCAGAGTTCGAGAAAGGCTTGAGGTGAGCGAGCTCTTCAAGGCCTACTACTCTCTAAGACCAGAAGTTGAGGCTCCGAGCGACGTAACCTATAGAGAATTCGCCTTCCAGCTTTTCAAGGACGACGTATACGTCAGGCACATCTCTTTTGATAGTGCTGAGGATCTAGAGAAGTACCTAGCTTTAGAGTCTCCTAAGAACGCCTATTACTCTGTTGCTAGATACGAGTTACCCTCAGCGCCTAACATGGATGAGAAGGGCTGGTTGGGGAGTGAGCTGATGTTTGACATTGACGTGGACCATATAGAAGGATGTAGGGATGGGTTAGGAGATAACTGCCTACTTAAGGGCTATAGTTACGCCAGAAGGCTGGCTGAGATGCTATATAGGGATTTCTCGATTGCTCCCTATATCTACTTCACTGGGAATAGAGGCTTTCATGTGATAGGCGATTGTGATTGGTGCAGGGATCTAGATAGGAGGGAGAGGAGGGAGCTCACAACATACTTCACCCTCGAGGGTCTCGATCTCGACCTCATAATCCCTCTGAGGCTTAAGCGAGGCAAGCCTGTTAAGCCCTCCCCCAGCGATCCTGGCCTGAGAGGCTGGATTGGGAGGGAGCTAGAGGCAAGGGGTTTAGACGTAATTGATAAGAGTGTTCTAGAAGAGATCGTAGAATACGTCAGAATTCCTATAGATGTCCAGGTTACTCAGGATATTAGCAGGCTTGCTAGAATAAGGGGTACGTTGAACGGGAAGGCGGGGCTTAGAGTTGTCAGGGTTGGAATGAACGGCTTCTCTCTCGGGAGCTGGCTCTCCCCGTTTAAGGGAGAAGTTGTTTTCAGGTCTACACGAGGTCTCGACCATATGCGAGTCCTAGGAGAGACTGTTGAGCTGGTTGAAGGGCGGGAATACAGCCTGCCAGCTCATATAGCTGTATATCTACAGTTGAAGGGTTACGGTGTTGTGGTTAAGGGTGAGATAGTTGTCAGAGCGGATTCCAGCCGGGGGACCATATAGAGCACTAGCGGGATCCCACGAGCCGCTGACCACAGAGGCACTTAGGGAGGCCAGGACCGTCATAGCCCATTATTGCTCGGCAGAGGCGAAGTTTTGTTCCAACTATGTTGAGAGGCTCCTAGAGCTCTCCAGGGGAATAGCTTTCAAGAGGATGGTAGACCTGTATGGGAGGCAGGACTATAAGGGTGTTGACGAGGGTATACACGCAGCTCTGCGGAGGCTCGTCGAGTTCTATACACACTACATTGGGGGTCTCTACTCCCTCCACGGAGAGGATGTTATAGTCAAGGCCAGTGCGACTGTAGCAGGAGAGGTAGAGCTTGTGAGGGGTGAGGTTACAACTCTACCTCCAGGAGAAGCCGCGAAACTATATGTAGCAGGCCTAGTAGAGCCTGTCCTCAGCAACGCGCTGACCCTACGCTTAAAAGGCTCTAATTTAGGGGAAGTGTAGGGGGGTTGGCTAGTGAGGTTCCCTAAAAGGATAAGGACGTATTGCCGAAGGTGCGGGACTCATACCGAGCACAGGGTCTCCCAGTATAAGGGTGGCAAGAGGAGGTCCATGGCGCTAGGTGAAAGGAGGTATAGGAGGAAGCAAGAGGGGTATGGTAGCAAGAGGAGGCCTGAGCAGAAGCGATTCGCTAAGGTTACTAAAAAGCAAGTTGTTGTAATATCGTGTACGGAATGCGGTATGAAGAGGCCTTTCTTGGGAATAAGGTTGAAGAGGCTCGAGTTAGTCGACATAGTTAGATAGGTGGGAGTAGGATGGCCTTCGTGACACCGCTTCCACTGAAAAGAAAGAAGGTTCTGATACCTAGGCCAAAGAGTAGGTTTCTCCTCGTGACGTGCCCGAAGTGCGGCAATCGACAGGTTGTGTTCAGCCATGCAACTTTCGGGTCTCGCTGCCTTAACTGCGGGGAGATACTGGTAGTTCCGACTGGAGGTAAGGCTAGGATTCTGGGAAGGGTTGAGAGGATATATGGATGATGGATATTAAATTCTGGATCTAGATCACCCTGTGCTGTCACATGATTATGAGCCTGGTATTTGGTTGGATGGTAAATATTCCATTTTTGATTTTCGCTGCAAACTCAATAATATACTGTCTCACTTCACACTCAAACCCATAGGGTGGTGTGCTGTGAGCAGAGAGAGCGGAATAGAGGTCAAGACGCTGATCCCGAGGAAGCCCCTCCCTGATGTGGGAGAGATAGTAGTGGGTACTATAGAAGAGGTGCACGACTATGGAGCCTATCTTATTCTCGACGAGTATGGAGGCATAAAGGCTTTCCTGCCTTGGAGTGAGGTTGCTAGCAGGGCCGTGCGTAATATCCACGCAGTTCTGAAGCCTAGGCAAAAGGTTGTCGTCAAAGTAATAAGGGTCTACAGGAAGCGGAACCAGGTAGACGTCAGCCTAAAGCGCGTTATGGACAGTGAGAGAAAGAGGAAGATGATGTTCTACAAGAGGTATCTCAAGGCGGCTACACTTATCGAGCTGATTGCAGAGAAGATGGGTAAGAGTGTCGAGGAAGCCTACCGAGAGGTTCTATGGAAGCTAGAGGATGCATATGGCGACCCTATGAAAGGTTTAGAAGCCGCGGTTCTGAGGGGTGAGGAGGCGCTAAGGGAGGCAGGTGTGCCAGACGAGTGGGTGGAGCCTCTTCTAGAGACAGCGAGGAGCCACATAAAGATCAAGGTGGTTAGGATAACTGGGTACTTCACTCTAAGGAGCACCTCAGGAGATGGTGTTGAGAGGATAAAGAAAGTTCTTGAGGCGGCTAAGGATGCGGTCCAAGATGCTTCTGGAGAGGCTAAGGTTACGGTTAGGATATACTCGATAGGTGCACCTAAGTATAGGATAGACCTCCAGGGCTACGACTATAAGTCGTTAGAGCGGGCTCTGCAAGAGGCCGTCTCTGCTGCTGAGGAGGCCGCATCAAAGCTAGGCGTGGGTTTCGCCTTCGAGAGGGAGGATTAAAAGTTTGGTTTGGGGGTCTGTTGGTTGCAGTGGATTTTAAGGAGATGCTCTGCTTGTGGCAGGTATACTTTAAGGAAGGATAGGTGTCCCTCCTGCGGTGGAAAGCTCGTGGTTCCACATCCACCCAGGTTCTCTCCCGATAATAGGTACTTAAGATATAGGTACGAATTAAAGAAGAAGCTGGGCATGATTCCATCATGAGACTCTAAATATAGTTAATTCGAATACCGGTAGGGTTAGTGCTACCAGGGGACGTTTTTGAGACGTGTAAGATAGGCGAAGAGGTTAGCTCCTACATGCAATATAGCGCTCACTACTGCCATAACTAGGAGTACTGTATTGTTCCACTCGATACCCATGAGGATGGTGACAGCAACCGAACCTAAGTAAAAATCTAGCTGGTCTAGCACAGGCGCTGGCCTCCCTCTCTCGATACCCAGCCTTCTCTTGATGAACGAACCTATAATGTCGCCTATTAGGGCTCCAGCGGCTATTAGTGAGAAGTGCAATAGGCTAAGTGTGGTGTCCAGGAGGAGGTAGATAAATAATCCTACAAGTGTTCCAGCAGCGAGTCCGGCAATAAACCCCTCTATGGTCTTTCCATCACCTAATAATCTACGTCCGTCTATGAACGTTACACCCATGTCAATGGGCCTCCTGCCCTTAAATACTACTGGAGTAGAGTTGGCTACCATGGCTGGGAGTAGCAGTAAGAAGGCCTCAAGAAGCCCGTCTATCCTGTTATCTAGTGTGAAGGCTACATCCATGTCACTCCGCCCTCGGGAGCCGGACCGAAGACTAGCAGTTTTCTCGCAGGCTTCTCAACTTTAACCACAAACTTGTTCTCCCCAGACTTCATAGAGGATCCAATAATATTGAAGAATGGATACATGATGTCCAGTCCTGGAGTAGAGTCTACCCCGTCCCTTGATGTCGCGACTCCCGACGCATAGCCGCCGATACGCCTTAGAACTGAGGATGCAAGGCCAAGAATTTTCGCGCCATTGATCGATGGGTCTAGCCTGTAGAACTCGTTAATTGCGTCAACAACGATGAACTCGCAGCCCAGTGTAGAGAAGCTGAGGAGAGTCCTAGCCAGGTCCAAGCCGTCGACAGACTCTTTAAACCTGAAAGCCTGGGCACCTCTCACTGGTCTGTTGCTAGCCGTGTATGCATAACAGACCTTCAACCCCATACCCGAGGCAAGTCTTGAAACGCTAGAAGCTAAAAGCGACTTCCCGCTACCGGGAGGACCGTATATTAGCATGGAGAGCCTATCCCTAACAATATACTGGATTAGCTTTGGTATGCGGCCCACGACTCATACAGACCTCCGCGGGATCGGATTGCATATCCAAGTCTATCACTAGTGGGATAGCGGGCGCGAACTACTTCATAGGGCATCTGTTGAATCTAATGCTATCGTATGGGGGATTTTCGTAAGGTACTTCTCCTTTAAGGAGGGGATATTTGTGAGCATGCTAGATATTTAGTCCTGGGAACTGCGAGCGTCTCCCTGTACTCCTCAGCTCTTTCACCCTTCTGAGATGCTCGTCTACCTTCCAGTCGGTCAAGGAGGCTAGATTCCTAAGCTCCTCATAATGTTTCTCCAGGACTTCAACCACGCCCTTAGGGGCTCCATGCTTTTCTAGGGCGTCTTTGCCGTCTGATGTTGTCTGGAGCCTCCGGTTTTTCCTTGGGTTGATTTCGACGAAACCTACGTATGTGAGGGCTACGAGGTCGTTTTTGAATTCAGGGCTATAGGGGACGCCTGCTACAATCCTGAAGTCATAGCCTATTTGGGCGCCTTTCTGCTGGAGCTCGTAAACTATGTGCTGTAGAGTCCTCTCATGTATAGGGCCTAGCCTATCTATTATGTAGAGAAGGGCGAGCTGCCTAGGGTTCTTTACCACCTTGTCCCTAGTGACTACTTCGACAGTGATTATCTTGAGCTCTTTGCTCTTCTCGCCCTCCCCCTCTTTCTTAGCCTCTCTTTTCTTACGAGCCACCTAGATCCACCCTAATTTTTTCCAGTTTACCCATGGTAATAATAAGTTTGGGCGCGTGGCCTAGCCAAAGTAGTGTGGCTGTTGAGGTTGAGTCTGACATGATATTATCAATTCGGGGGAGGCCTACCAGCAGGATTTTGGCATCACTGATAATTATAGGCGTAGTATTAGCAGCAACGTTAAATCCATCCTTGTTTAGTGTAGAAGCCGCAGAGGATTGGGGCACGGTAGTCTACTACCTCCCCGCTGTGGACGATGGAGGAGAAAGGGGTAGGCTGATAAAGACCGAGTTAAGGCTTACCAAGAATCCTGGATTTAAAGTTATAGCCGGAGGAGAGGTCGACCCCACCACCGAGAACAGTATGAAAATGGCTTTTATGGTTGCACTGCTCCTCTCGGGCATTTCATGGAGGGGTGTAGGCGCCGAGATCAGGATTGAGAGTCAAGGCCCCGTTGCAGGGCCTAGCGGGAGCCTGGCGACTGCAGTGGCCACAATACAGGCTGTATCTGCAGGGGGCTTCGTCGATATTCCCCGCGAGTATGGTATAGTCGTGACAGGAGCTGTTACTCCTGGAGGCCTAGCGGCTCAGGTAGGCGGAATACCGGCAAAGTGTAGTGCAGCTAATAATGAGGGATACGAGCTTGTTCTGCCTCTTGTTAATAAGGGTGATGCTCCGAGGGACTGCGACTTTGTAGGTGTGGCTAGTGTCTGGAACGTGCTAGAGCTAATGGGATGGCCTGACCTCGGCCTAGCTATAGAGCCTACCCTGCCAAAAGAGTTTAACGATTCCATGTTAGATAT
The DNA here is from genome assembly GCA_015521685.1 of Aeropyrum sp. Taxonomy (GTDB): domain Archaea; phylum Thermoproteota; class Thermoprotei_A; order Sulfolobales; family Acidilobaceae; genus Aeropyrum. The sequence continues at coordinate 3,988 of WANT01000033.1, read as the reverse complement.
AGCCGAGTTCATGCGGAGCGAGGCTGAAAGGCTTCTGGAGGAATCCAGGGGTATCGTGGAAGGTGATCTTCTGCTAGACGCTGAGAGAAGTATAGCTGAGAGTATTGAGAGGAGCATCAACGCCGAGGGCGAGTCGCCCTATGCGGCTGCCAGCTTCGCCTTCGGAGCCTTGCTGACGGCGTACCAGTTATACTACTCCTCGATGCTCGCCTCGGGCGGTAGTATCGACTCGATTGTTATGGAGCTTGAGAGGGAGTTGGAAGGTGTAAGAGCGGAGCTAGACTCTATGAAGCATAGTGGCAGCGTTCTCTACGTTGAGATGCTGGCTGTCGCCTATACTAGGCTAGCTAACGCTGAATCCAGCCTTACTTCAGCAAGAATATCGCTGGAGGGAGGTGCGCCTCCCGAGGAAGTTGTTGTGGAGCTTGGTTATGTCAAGGCAAGGCTTGAGAGTGTTAAAGGCTGGCTATCTACGGCAAAGTCTGTCGAGGGCTTGGGGAGGGAGATAAGCATAGAGGAGCTTCGGATTATCGTGGACATGTTTAGGGAGTATTCGGAGGTTTCCATGGACTATGGGAAGAGCTTAGTGAGGTACATGATAGAGGTGTACGGGATGCCGGAGGCACGGTTTAGACCGTATCTGGCTGCGTTGGAGACGCTGAGAAACGAGGCAGCAAGATACATAGAGGAGAACAACTATGTTGCAGCGCTAGGCTTCTACAGAGACGGCGTTACGAGGACTCTGCAGGTGATATCATCAGCACCCACAGAGGCCCTCGCAGAGGAGGACTTGAAGACCTACTTCATGGAGTCGCAGAGGATAGCTTCCCTCCTGATATCTAGAGCCTCATCACTAGGCTTTCAGAGCGGCTTGGCTATGGCCTACATGGAGTACGCAGACATTCTTAATCGCTTGGGGCAGGGGGTTACAGCCCTATCGATGATGGAGGAGGCAGTTGCCTCATCCATACTATGGGCACTAGCTGCTGAGGCCCTCGAGGATTCGGTGGAAAGGGGCTCGCTTGAGCCTGGCCAAGGATCTCCGAACGGCACGGAGGAGCTGGCTAGCGGGATATTCTTTACAATAGCACTTGTCTTGTCTACCTTGTTCTTCATTCTGGGTGTATATCTATCCTCGAGATCCTTCTCCAGATCCATCAGGATCTGGATGTAGCCACTCGTCCAGGCCTAGCTTTCTAGAGCCTTCCACTCCTTTCACCCTAGTTACCTCTCGCTTGATGAAGCCTGAGAAGTCGCTCTCAAGCTCCTTTCTCAGCTGTGGATTGTATAGTGCTGCTGCAGGATGGTATGTTACTACTATTGTGGTTTCAACACCAGATATATTAGCTTTAACGGTCTTCCTCCTGGCTGCGGCCATACTGCTCCATCTTTTACCTGCAAGATGGTATAGAGTCCTGCCAGCGTGTCTCCCTACAGCAATAACGAGCTTAGGCCTAAGGATCTTTATTTGGCTAACCAGGTATGGGAGACAGGTCATGATCTCCTCGTCGGTAGGATCCCTATTGTTAGGAGGTCTACACTTTACCACGTTAGTTATGTATACGTCTCTCCGGGAGAGCCCTGCTCTGGAGAGCATTTCGTCGAGTATCCTACCAGCGGAGCCGACAAACGGTCTACCCTGCAGGTCCTCCATCCTGCCAGGGGCCTCGCCAACAATCATAATTTCCGCGTTTCTAGGTCCTTCGCCGGGCACGGCATGCTTCCTATTAGAATGTAGTCTACATTTGGTGCAAGACATGATCCGCTTCTCGATCTCAGCTAGAGGGTCATGATTCCTCTCGACACCCATATTGACCACCATTCGAGACTGCTTGAGTCTCCATTGAGAGTTGGGTTGAGAAATCTATAAAGCTGGGAGGAGTCTATTAATTCGTTAGACACTAATTCTCTTCTAGAGTTTGTAGTCTATCTCCATACGTATTTTGATGCTAGAGTGAAGTTTACTATGAATCCTGCACCTATCCCTAGGGCCTGGGCTACTAAGGGCTCTACTCCAGCTAGCCTGAAGAGGATTAGCGAGGTCAAGACTCCTGTGGCTATCCCTCCCGCACTGGAAGCATTGTACTTCAGGAGTCTGACTAAGAATCCTTCACGCCTCCACTTTGCTCTATTCGCAAAGGTGAACCTGTCATGTAGTATGGCATTGTGTATCAGCCCCGCTTCGAAGCCGAGTATACTGCTGAGCTCATGTATCCCCGTAGATCGGTACACAGCAGTGAATACTAGTAGGTTAACTATGGAGCCTAACGCTCCTACTGCTAGGAACTTGGGCATGCTAGATAAGGTTAAAAGTTGTACAACGTACTCAGCCATGGTTCTCCAGGTTAGCTTGCTCTTGCCTGAGCTCCTCTTCTTGAACGTGAAGGGTATGTCCATTACCTTTGCGTAGGGATTAAGATATAGGAGGTCCAACAGTATTTTAAAACCCTTTCCACTCTTCGCTGAGATCTTAAGTTTCCTAGTGTTGAGGGCGAAGAATCCGGACATAGGATCGCTTGTCCTTCTAGATTCGGGCAATAGTATCCATGCTAGTATGGAGGCTCCCCTGCTCATCACTAGTCTCAGCCTGCTCCAACCTTCAACCCCACCCCCCTTGGCATATCGCGAAGCTACAGCTATGTCATACCCATTCCTCACTGCCTCGACCAGGGAAGGAACAGTCTCGGGCGGGTGCTGTAGGTCTGTGTCCATTACTACTGCTATATTCCCGCGAGACCTCTTGAGGCCTTCAAGTATGGCTGTGGCGAGGCCTCTCTCACCCCTGCGAACTATTAGCCTCACTCTAGGGTCTGAGCTTGCCAGCGCCTCTATCACGTCGATAGTACCGTCTGTCGACTCGTCGTCGACGAATATTAGCTCGAAACATTTTATTCCGGACGCCTCTAGAGCTGATACCAGCCTAGAGTAGAGAGGCTTTATGTTGCCCGCCTCGTTGTAAGTTGGTAATATGATCGATATTTCGGGGCGATCGCATCTCCCACCACTAGACAATATATAGGGCCCTCCTGGCGTCTTCCGGGAGCTCCTCTTCCTCGACGACCCCATAGGTTATAGGAGCATCCCTCCTCTTTGGTCCCACCACTAGATATCTCTCTGGATCATCTGATGGCTTGTTCTTGAAAACCCTTACCTTAACATACCATCCATCCCTCCTCTTTACATAGATGTACTTACCGTGCTTGCCCCCCATACCGCCAAACACCCCGGTGATGAGAGAATATGTTGAGGCTTTAAATCATAGCGGTTTAGCTCTGGCGCCAGAACCTCTCGATTTTATCCACACTATAGAGCCTTCAAGAGTCGCAATAAACCACAGGAGGACGGCGACTGAGACCTCAACAAGCCACGACAACCCAGACTCTCCTGTGTTGAGGGTCATAAGCCTCCACTCCAGGAATAGCAGGCTCCCTAGGAGATAGGGGTATATTCCCCTCCTGATCCCCCTCAAGACCAGAATAGCCCCCACTATCCAAACGAGGGCCACGCCTGCTATTAGCGGGTGGATAGAGCCCAGGGTCCTAGAAGACTCTACTATCATGTAGAAGGATAGACCTAGTACCAGTGTTAGAGCAAGTGCGGGCCTGCCACGGGGTAACCTAATGATAGCTTGCGTGGCACCAGACAGTCTATCTGACACTTCCTATATACCTCTCTCCAGGCCGTTATCCGTGTATATGAGGTTAGGGGAGTTATGGGAGCCATATACGATATGCATGTACACTTATACGATTACTCGGATGAGGAGGTTGAGGCTATTATAGAATCCGCTAGAGGACTGAGGCTAGTAGCGGTTTCAGACGATTTGGAGTCAGCGAAGAGAACGGTAGATCTATGGGAGAGATTCCCGGATAGGATCATCCCATGCATAGGCTTCCATCCATGGAACGTTAAGGAGGGTAAGATCTCAGAGTATAGAGAAGTTCTAATGCTGGCCAGCAGAGTTGGTGTGGGATGTATAGGTGAGGTG
>WANT01000032.1 GCA_015521685.1 Aeropyrum sp. | reverse complement strand
GGGTCTCTTTTTCTGTTGAGGGTCTTTGATATTGAGGCGGTCAAGTTTACTATGTTCTTTGACACTTGGCCGCCTATACTCTTACCCCTACCCTCTAGGACGGCAACGCCGTCAACAAAATTCCTCAGCCTCGGAGTCAGTCTTATGCCGGCGGCTTCGAGCGTGTTCTTGACTATAATCGATGTCGGCATAACTCCGTAGAACAGGAGGATCCCCATCTCCTCCTGCAGTTCTCTCGAGTTCTTGAGGGTTGTATCGTGGTGGTCGAAGTATAGGGCGGAACCTGAGGGTTTCCCACACCTCTCTAGGTACGATTTCAACCCCTCCCTAACTTCCTGTGTGTAGGGTATATCCAGGATAACCAGGTAGTCTCCACACTCGATTTCCTGGGACTTCTCCTGAAAGCTCCTGGGGCCCGAGGGCTCTATGAATAGCTTTGCCCTTCCCTTATGGGGGAACTGTTCTCTATACCGTTGCGCATAGTAAATTTGCGCGGCTGATACCACCCCGTCTGCGTCCCAATCAGCTATTACAACAACCTTCTTGATATTGACACCCTTCACTGCAACCCCCCTTCTAGTTAATTCCAAGAAGGCGTACTATTAATTAGGGGCCTCTCCAAAGCCTAGGGATTCGCAGGCGCATGAGGGGTCGGTCTCATCAAGGTATGGTAGAATCGATGGCAAACCGGTCTAAAGACCCACCTATATTATTGTCTCTTAGGCTCCCTCCAGTATCGACGGTTAGCTGCATACTCCTCCTCCGCCCTTATTAGCTCTGAGTAGAACCTTTGCTCTCCGTATACCTGCAACTCTCTGAGAAGGCTTCTAGCCCGCTTGGGTCCTACTCCTCTAGCCGAGAGAGCTTCCACAACATACCTGGATTTACCCTCTCCAGCTAATGCTAGATGTAGCCTAGCCCTCTCCTCTACCTCACGGGCCATTTTCCTCTCTTCTCTATCCAGCCTCTCCCCCCTCCTCTTCTTGAGGTAAGCTGAGGCTAGGGTCTTTCCCATGTCCGTGGGAGGCAGTGGGGCTATAGCAAGGGATCCGCAGAAGCTACATCTCAGCGGCTTGCCGTAGGGTATCTCTCCGACCCTCCTCTCAGTAGTCCTCCCGCATCCAATACAGAGAAGTGTGACCATCTTCTCTGCGAGCCTCTTCTTCTTCGCAGATATTATCTTTTCCATGCCAAGAGACTTCAGGCTAACCGCAGTATCTATACGCAGGTATGGATTGGATAGCACCTCTCCAGCCAGCGGAGACGGCTCGCTGACCCTGACGACAGCCACATCATCAAGATCGTCCAAGAACCTGTTCACAGCATCCACATCCAGCTTCTCAAACACAAGCTCCCTAACAGTCTCAACGTCAACCGGAGTCCCCCTCATAGCGTCTGCCATTTTCCTCACCACATCGATTGAGAGAGTCGCGTCGGCATCCACTACTCCCATCCTCTTTGCAACCTGGTAGAATCTTACTAGGTAGGCCTTACTACGCCTAACCGAGTCGTAGAGGAGGCCTATCCTTTCAACCCTATCCATTGATGCCAGGGTTTTGAGACTCTTGGCAACAGCTTTGCCTAGCCCCCGGGAAGCGTGGGCCTTGAAAACAATAGCGTAGGGTATATAATGGAACTCGACTGCGAGGAGAGGCTCTAGCATCTTTGCTATAAGTAGTGAAAGCGCGAAGTTACCTCTACTACCCAGGCAGGCGTACAGAACAGCTATGCCGCTGGACTCCTCCACCAGAGGCCTCCTCCACGCGGGTGATTCTCCACCCCACGCATGTCTCGACTTTGCGAGAATGCCGAGCAGCCTAGATAGGATATCGCCGTCTACACGCCTTGCGGTTAGCAGCCTAGCCCCAGCTTCTCTATCTTCCAGCGCTAGGTGTATAATGCTGCAAACCTCCCGTGCAACTTTAAAGTCCACCGGAATAAGCTCTCCCTCCCAAACTGGTACCACTCCCTCAATCTCGGCCTCTGGAGACACGACAACCTTCCCAGCATCTAGATCCACGTCAAGAATCCTCCAGACCCTCCCACCTAACACAATGTAGGGCTTCGACTTGGGATCTACCGCCTTCATGAGCCTGAGCTGCAGGAACCTCTCTCCTATCTCGCCAACATCCCTTCCAGATACCACATCGTGGACTCTGAACGTTTTCTCATCGGGTATCATAGATACGCGGTAGAAGTAGCTGTAGGTCCTAGCCCCTCTTCGGATTTCTCCGCTCTCGCCTACCCTTAAGACACGCACACTCTCGAGTAGGTCGATCACACTGTCAAGCTCACCTTTATCGAGCTCAAAGTAGGGCGCCGTCGAGGTAGCTAGTCTGTAGAGGCTGTCAACATCTCCCGGAGTCTTGTCGATGGCTGCACCTGCGGAGAAGTGTGCTAGGGCGTCCAGAGGCTTCTTGGGATAGTCTATATCCTCGAGGTCGCCGTTCACTGCCCTCCTAGCCAGAACGTGGGCCTCCAGGACCTCGTAGAGGTTGTCGACAGCTATAACTACAGCCCTACTAGTCTCCCCATACCTATGCCCAGCCCTACCAGCCCTCTGTACTAGAGCTAGCACTTGGCGGGGAGACATGAACTGTACTACCAAGCCGACCCTACCAATGTCTATCCCGAGCTCGAGGCTACTCGTGGCTACTATAGCCTTCACTCGACCCTCTCTGAAATCCTTCTCCACCCTCTCCCTAACATGCCTAGACAGGCTGCCGTGATGAGCTGGAATAGGCTCTCCCAGCATTCTGCTGAGGGCAACTGAAAGCGTCTCCACCGTAGACCTTGTATTTGCGAATACGAGAACAGAGCCCCCCTCTTTCCTGATTATGTCCGCTATAGCCGATACAGCAGGACGCCAGAAGTCTCCATCACCCTCAGAGACCACCTCTACACTAATCTCGTACCTCTTAGGCGTCGGGTCTACCACTACATGTACCCTGCCACTAGGTGAGAGCAGTCTCCCGGCTCTCTCCAAGCTATTTTTAGACAGAGTTGCTGACAACCCTATCCTCTGCACCCTCCTACCAGCAATCAAGCCTAGCTTCTCGAGGTTGAGGGCTAGTTCTACTCCCCTCTTACTCTCCATGAGTTCGTGGAGCTCGTCGACCACAACCCATCTAACCGTCGAGAGGGCCTTTTTAGCCTTCGGCACGGTCATGAGGAGTCCGAAGCTCTCAGGAGTTGTTATCATGATGTCGGGAGGCTCTTCAAGAAACCTCCTCCTACCCCTACTCCCTGTGTCTCCATGCCTCACCTGTACCGAGTAGCCTAGACGTCCGGCGAGCTTCTCAACACGTAGCTCAAGATCCCTATTCAGAGCTCTCAGAGGGGTTACATAAACTAGCCTCACGCCGCCCCCAGGCTTCACCTTGTCCGACACCAGCCTAGCCAGGATCGGTATCAGAGCAGCCTCAGTTTTCCCTGACCCCGTTGGGGCTACAATAAGGGCATTATAACCGCGGTAGATGATAGGATAGGCCTTAACCTGGATTGGGAGAGGCTCCCGATATCCCAGCTCCTCCAAAGCCTTGGCCAGCTTCTCAGGCACCATGCCCCACGGGTTAGGTCTTCTCTTAGACACTACAGCCTTACCCCTCTAGCGGCCCATATAGAGGCTCAACTTAAATTAGGGGCTCGCCAAATCAACTCAAGAGTAAGCTAGAGGTTTAAACCTGGATGGGGAAAGCTAAGACTCATGAATAACATACCACTTACATCAAATGCTCTGTTAAACGGCCCTGGCTGTCTAGACAAACAAGTGGCTCCAACCCACCTTTAGTATGTGGATGGTGCCTGTGCTGAGGCCTCCAAGGCTCCTAGTTTCGTGCAGGTATTGGGCGTTGAAGCCAGCTTTATTAACACTTCTAGCATCCCTCCCCATACTAGTGTTGCCTGCAATGCCGCCCCCTGGCAGCGCTATCTTGGTCTTCTATGTGGCTGCAGCGATTCTCACATATTTGGCGTCTAACTCCTCTCTAGCCAGCCTGGCAACGCTATCGATCCTTCTCTACAGATTGTGGACTTGGCCTCTTGAAGCTATACCCCCAGAGCTATTTATAGTGGCTGCTGGGCTAACAGCCCTGATCTCGTTTCTATTAAACCTTAGGCGCGGGCCCTACGGGGATCCCTCCTTAGAGTCGATAGCTAGATGGCCCACGCCCAGCCTGTCTCCCCTCGCTTTAGCAACAGCAACCTTTTCCCTACCCTACGCCTCAGGTTTCGGGAGCCCCATTCAGGGGGGTTTAGCCATCCACGCCTCCCTATCAGCTGCTTCCGCAGTCCTAGCATCTCTTACGCCTATCCCAATACCTTTGAAGCTTTTGCTGGGAGCTCTCTCGGGTCTTGGTCCTGTGGGCCTACTTGCCTCAGCACTAGCCGCCTCGTTTCATCCCTATTGCTATAAATGCACGCTGGCGGATAGCGAGAATCGAGTTAGGCCGCTTCTCGTGATAGCTAGGACCTGGCGGTCCAGGGGTGTTGATAGGCTGGAGGACGGCCGTATAGTTTCATGTGCCTCAGGTTTTGGACATGCCCTTGAATGCTATCATCTAGAGGACCTATCAGGACTCGACTCTTGGATCATAAGATCGCTAGCTAGAAAGGGTAGTATAGAGGCCTGTAGGGGCTGCGGTGGTGAGATTGTTCTCTCCGTGCGTTGAAGTTCTGAGATAAAAAAGTTATGACCACAGGAGTATAACTCTCTCTAAGGCTATACATCTCATAGGGTGTAAACTTCATGTCGTCGCCCGAGGCCGAGATTGAGGATATGAAGCCTGAGGAGGAGCAAGAGTCGTCTAGCCTGGAGCTAGTGACGGAGGAAAGCCCTACAGAGTTGAAGGAAGAAGAGGAGGGAGAGGAGGAGATGTTTATTTTCGATATAAATAGGCCCGAGCTAATTGACGCCATGATACAGGCTGCAGACACGCTAGAGTCGGTATCCAAAGGCATAAAGCCGATTAGCGAGGCGATACTGTTCTACGATGTAGAGCTTCCTAAGGTTCTCTCAGAGTCTAGAAAGCTTGTTAAGAGGAGGACCAGGAAGAGAGAGAAGAAGGCATCCAAAGCAAAGTCAAAGCCCTCGAAGAGTCAGAAGGGGAAGAAAGATGCTACTAAACCTTCAAAGCCCGAGAAGAGCAAGGGGGCGAAAGGCGATTCTAAATCAAAATCGTCGAAATCTTCGAAGAAGTCTAAGCCAAAGAAGGCCAAAGAAAAATAGAGGTAAGGGAAGTAAACCTAATTCCCTAATTCTCTGCTATTCGTAATGCCGTAGATCATATGGATGGCCTCACGCGTCTAACCCTAACACTACGCTTCACATGCTTGAGTTTCACTTTTTATCATAGACTTACTCTCCTTTTACAGGTATTTCAATTCTCTTGACTCTGGCTGTGTACCCGAGGCTCTCTAGAGCCTTCGCTATGACGTCCTCGCTCACCCTTCTGTCGAAGTATACTCCTACTACCTTCTTCTCTCCCTCCCTAGCTAGCCTAACCTTGTCCACTATAACTCTACCTAGTATCATGTCGTTCATGCTCTTCGACGGGACTATGTAATCCTTGAATTTCTTCTTAGCCATATCGTAGAATGCGTCGAAGTTCCTAATGATCCTGAAGGTCTCGCTCACATCCTGGGATTCGAATCCGAGTATCGAGGTTACCTCCCTCAGTAGAGCTTCGGCATCGCCAGCTTCCAGCTCCACATACTTGTACCTACCCATGTCGACAACTATCTCCACTTCCTTACCCATAGCCTATATACACCCCCACCCATTAAGATCGCGGGCCACGATATAAAATATCCAGAGTGCTGTACAGTCTGTAAGGGTTGGGTGGCTACAGTTGTTTAGACTCGTTTACACAGCCTCGACTAAGCTAAAGTACATAACGCAGACTCTTGCTAAGATAAACGATGAGGGGACGTTCGAGTTCGGACTCAACGGGGTTAGGGCGTGGATAATGAGTCCAGACAAGACGAGTCTCGCCGTCCTAGAGATGCCATCCCTAAGCTTCGACGAGTACAGCGTTGAGGAGGAGATGAGGGTAGTTCTAAGGACTGACGAGCTGAATAAGATCGTGAGGAGGGCTACTAGGAACGATGACGTCATCCTAAAGTACAGCGTTGAGGAGCAGGCCCTAGAGGTAGAGTTGAGGGATAGGAAGCTGGGGTTCTCTAGGAGCTTCCTGGTGCCGATATCTTCCATGGGTGCTGAGGAGATTAGGAGTTTGAAGCTCGAGCCTACCGCCCGGTTCTCAATACTCACAGATGACTTCAAGACGGTCATACAAGACGTTAAGGTTGTAGGTGACTTCGCCGAGTTCGAGGCAAGCGGTGACACCCTCACTGTTAGGAGCCAGGCCGAGGAGAGGGAGTACGAGTGGGTCATGAGGCCGGGCGACGCTCTTCTGAGCATAGAGGTCGATGAGGAGGCTAGATCAACCTATTCGAGGCAGGTTCTGGAGATAGCTACAAAGCCGGTCGGCGCCTCAGAAGCCGTCAAAGTTTCCTTCGCTAGCGACTATCCAATGAAGATAGAATTTACATTTCCTAACGGCGAGAGGCTAGAACTCTATATAGCACCTAGCCTAGGCTAGCCCTCCTCTAACAGTTGGCAGTGAAGCCGGGGCCTAGGACTTCCTGGCCCGCCTCCTACCCTTCCTCGCAGGTTTTAGAGACTCTATAAGATCTTGGTCTACGTCGGCAACCATCCTCCTAGGCCTCTGGCTCTCCACACAGCCCAGCCTAGCGCCTACGATTATGGCGCAGTTTGTGCATAGACGCACAGCTCTACCAGCATACTTGCACTCGTGGGGCGCAGGACTCCTACCGCAATAGTCGCACGCCATCCACCTGAGAACAGCTCTAGGCACTATGCCCACCTACCTCCCAATATGTGAGTTGCGGAGGCCATCATTCCTCAGCCCGGCCTACCCCAACGGGCCGCCTCATCCAGGTTATAGCCCGCCGCGGATGCCGGGCCTCACAGGTCGAGGCCGTCCTATTAGTGTTGGGGTTTGTGCTACTTTATAGTGTTCTCCCTAATCATGATCTTAAACCTTAGGGCGTCCTCGTAGGCGTGTACATTGTTGAACATCACGTACGCCACACTCCACCCCCCATTCCCTACTATATCCCTGAGCCTAGCCAGGTCCTCGTCGCTATACTTGTACCTATAGTTCACCTCACCTCCACCTAGACCGTGGAGCCTGGCGTATAGGATCTCCTGATCTATGGGTGGCCGTCTCCCCCTCATCACATCGCCAGCAATATATAGCCCCGAGGTCTTCGCCACCCTGTATAGGAGACGCCTATCCGACCACCACGCCCCTCTAGGCTCCCACACGACGAGATAACCTCTGGTGTCTACCGCCTGGAAGAATCCAGCTATCCTTTCCGCGTTCTCAGCGGAAGGCCCGAAGCTGGGGGGTGTCTGGACTACTATGATGCGTGCTTCCAATGCTTCTGCGGCGGCTAGAGTCTCCTCCCAGGCGTAGATGTTCTCCTCGGTTAGCCTAAAGCCCCCGTACCTCTCTGGACTGCCTGGCACACTCCTCTTAAGCCTCCTCCAGAGCCTCTTGTTGTAGCCGTGTGTTAGGAGCATCCAGGCTTTTACAGTAAATTCGAAGCCCTTAGGCGCCTCATTCCGCCAGCTCTTCAGCCTCTCACTGCTGGGCGGGTCGTAGAACGTCTGCTGTACTTCTACAGCGTCGAGATCCTCGTAATGCCTCTTCCTGGATTTCTGGAAGCCACAAGTTCCTACCTTAACCTCCGACACTGGCATGCCTCCCAGTCTTCATATAATCACTCCCTACGATTTACATCTATGGGGGTTAGCCGTGGTGGTTGCCAGTAGGCTTGGTGAGCCGATTGAGAGCTTCGCCTCTAACGAGGTCCCAGTGATTGACAAGGACTACTCTCTAGCAGAAGTGCTGAAGTCCATGGAGAAGGCTAAGATAGACAGGGCCTTCCTAACTGAGGAGGGTAGGCTGAGGGGTGTGGTCACCTATAGAGATATTCTTGACAAGCTCGCTACAGTCAGGACTAGGCGAGCGTATATCGGGGGGCTTCACGGGAGCAACTTCATGAACGAGCCCGTAAAGGCCGTCTCCCCCGGGGATCCGTTCTCCCGAGCTCTCGAGACTATGGCTTCAGGTATGTTCACGAGCGTTCCAGTCACAGGTGGCTCGGGAGAGGTCATCGCGTCGCTGACTAGATATGACGTTGCTAGGGTCGTGAGGGATGAGGCCGCGGCCGCCGACGCACAAGTTAAGGACTATATGAAGACCTTCCTTATCTCGGCTAGTCTTAGGACTAGGATACTCCATGTGAGACAGCTTATCTACGAGTATGATGTAAGCGTTGTTCCTGTCCTAGATGAGGGGAGGTTTGTAGGTGTAGTGGGTCTAGATGAGATCTTAAACGTCTTCATGGCATTTTACAGCCTCCAGAGGGGAGAGCCTAAGAGGCACACACCCCTGAAGTACGTTGTTGCGGCTGACGCAATAAGGATGAGACCGCCTGTAGTCACGCCTGACTCGAGCATGGCTGAGGCGGCCGACAAGATGATATCACACAGGTATAGGGCTATTATTGTAGTCGACGGAGACAAACCAGTCGGCTACATAAGCGGTCTGGAGCTCTCTGGCTTTCTACTAACTCAGGGGAGATCAGGCTAGCCACTCAGGACGTATTTGCCTGAGGCCCAATACACCTGACTCTATCCAGCTCTATGTGGTGGTTGGTATTGTCTGGTGGTGCTAGCGGCTTGAAGAGTGAGGGGAAGAAGTTCGTTGTAGACTCGATGCTCGGCAATCTTGCTAAGTGGCTCAGGATAATGGGCTACGACACGCTCTACTCGAGAGTATACTCGGACTGGCAGATACTGAGGGTCGCTAGGTCCTCAGGTAGGATCATAGTCACTAGAGATAGGGGGCTTTACTGGAGAGCCAGGAAGCTTGGGTTGAGAGCTGTACTTATAGAGTCCCTCAACACCGTCGAGAGGCTAGCGGAGCTATCGTCCAAGGCCGGAGTAAGGCTAGAGCTCAACCCCTCTAGGAGTAGGTGCCCACTCTGTAACGGAAATCTCGTAGAGGTTAAGGATAAAGCGCTCGTGAAGGATAGGGTCCCCGAGGGTTCCTACAACTCTGTCGACAGGTTTTTCGTATGCGATAGGTGCGGTAAGGTATACTGGGAGGGGAGTCACTGGAGGAACATGAAGAAGACCCTAGAAGAGGCGGCTAAGCTCAAAAGGTCCGGAGGGTTCATGTTATAAGGGGTTTGCTGAGCTAGCGAGGGTGCCTACAGTGTCTTTCGCCCAGTCTAAGGTCAGGGAGTACCTGGTAGCTTGGAGGAGGATACTGACTCTAGCTAGGAAGCCCGACGACGAGGAGTATAGCCTCCTTCTAAAGCTTAACCTCCTAGGTTTCACCGTTATAGGCGGCATCGGCTACCTGATACACCTAGGGTACGTGATACTCACTTCGGGCTAGGGTGTTGCTAGTGTCTCAGGGAAGACCACAGAGGTTCTACGCAGTCCTCGTCACCGGGGGGAGCGAGGCTAACGTAGCCGCAATAATAGCTGAGAGAGCTCGAGTTCTAGGGCTCGACATAAAGTCAATAACTGTTCCTCCCCGAGTTAAGGGTTATGTGATAATCGAGGCTCACGACCCCGGCGACGTGTTCGAGGCCATTAGGGGGTTAAGGCATGTTAAGAGGAGGAGGCCTATCCTTCTGAAGCCCGAGGAAGTTATTAAGCTAGCTGTGCCCGAGGTTGAGGTCCCCGACATCAAGCCTGGCCAGACGGTGGAGATTGTAGCCGGGGCCTTTAAGGGTATGAGAGCCAAGGTGGTTGAGGTTAATAAGTCTAAAGGTTCAGTAACCGTTGCTCTCGTAGAGCCGTTCTTTAGGGCAACAGCCACTATACCCCTCGATGAGGTCAGGCCGCTAGAGGAGGGAGAGTAGCCCGCCCCTAGGCGCCGATACTTTAAAGCCTCGGCTTGTTCCTTACAGGGTCTAGCGGGTGTAGTGTAATGGTTAAGGGAAGCCAGGTGAAGCCCTCCACAACTGAGCTCCTGCTGAAGGCCGTGGGGGCTAAGAAGCCTAGCGGCGATCCAATACATCAAAAGATTGGTGATCTTCCTTTCGAGAAGATTGTGGAGATTGCCATCGAGAAGAAGCCCGACCTCTTGGCGAAGAGCCTTAAGGCAGCCGTCAAGACTATACTCGGGTCGGCCAGGAGCATTGGAGTTACCGTTGATGGGAAGGACGCTAAGGTGGTTTCTAGGGAGGTTGATGATGGTGTCTACGACGCTATCCTCGCGAAGTATGAGGAGAAGTGGGAAGCGGCCGAGGGCTAGCCTGAGGATAGGTAACGATATATCCCCTATAGTATTCTAGCTGTAAGGGGGTGTTTAAGATTGTCCCAAGAGGCCACGCTAGCGAATCTAGAGAAGGCTGTGGAGCTGGCGCTAGGGCTAGGAAAGCCTAGGAGGTTCAAGCAATCCGTAGAAGTCATAGTGGCGCTCAGGGACGTCGACCTGAAGAGCCCTCAGGCCAGGATTAGGGAGACAGTCTTCCTCCCCCACCCTCCGGGCAAAGAGGCTAGTGTATGCGTTGTTGCAGAGGGCGATATGGAGCTTCAGGCTCGAGAGGCTGGGGTGGAGGTGCTCAATAGGCAAGCCCTCCAGAGCCTGAGCGGTAACAAGAGGGAGGTCAAGAAGCTGGCTAGGAGGTGCTACTGGGTCCTAGTGAGGGCAGACCTCATGGGTCTGGCTGGCCGTATATTGGGGCCCGCTCTAGGCCCCCGGGGTAGGGCTCCAGTTCCAGTCCCTCCAAACGCGAACATTAAGGAGTTGATAGCCAAATACCGGGGCGCAGTATGGGTTAGGATTAGGAACCAGCCACAGGTGATGGCCAGGATTGGCGCGGAAGACATGAGCCCTAGAGAGCTTGCTGAGAATGCGGCCGCAGTACTGCAGGCAGTAGAGTCCAGGCTTGGAAAGGCTAAGATTAGCAAGGTCTACGTCAAGAAGACCATGGGGCCGCCGGTTCAGGTGTCTGGATTCGCTATCTAGGGGGTGTACTCGGGTGAGCCTAGTCGGCGCGACATATAAGAGGGAGAAGGGGATCCCGGAGTGGAAGATCCAGGCTGTCAAGGAGCTATCAGAGCTGTTCAGGAGAAGGGGTGTTGTGATTTTCGCTGATCTCACCGGAACTCCTACATTCGTGGTCCAAAGGGTTAGGAAGAAGCTGTGGAAGAAGTACCCCATGAGGGTTGCCAAGAAGAGGATAATAATTAGGGCTATCAGGGAGGCAGGGATAGATATCGATGAAGGTAAGCTAGACGAGATGCTGAGCGGCCAGACGCTACTAGTCTTTGCAGAGGGCAACCCATTCAAGGTGGTCAAGGAAATTGAGAGCGAGAGGGTTGCAATGCCCGTCAAGCCTGGGGACGTGGCGGAGAGCGAGATCAGGATACCTGAGGGCATGACCAACTTGACTCCAGGCCCTATACTGAGCGTCTTCGGCAAGCTTAGGATACAGTACCAGGTTAGGGGTGGTAAGATCTATATAGCTAAGGAGACTGTAGTGGCTAAACCCGGAGACACTATAAGCGAGGACCTGGCAGGCCTCCTAATGGCTCTAGGGATTAGGCCTATAGAGAAGGGAGTTAGGGTTAAGTTCGCTCTAGACGGTGGAATACTAATACCTGAGGATATGCTAAGGCCAGATATAGAGGCGTTTACAACTGACCTAGCCTCGGCGGCCAGGGAGGCGATAGGCCTGGCTACAGAAATAGTCTACCTTCCCGTGCCCGAGGCTCTCGAGGGTGCCCTCGCTATCGCAGCGAGAGCTGCATCTCTACTAGCAGGCGAGATTGGGTTCATAGCTCCCGGAACTGTTGAGGATGTGATAAGGCGGGCCATAGCCGAGGAGCTGGCAGTAGTGTCAGCTCTCGGCGATAAGGCCGCAGAGCTAGGTTTAGAGGAAGCTCCAGCCCAGGCTCCAGAGCAGGCTGAGGAGAAGGCTGAAGAGGAGAAGAAAGAAGAGGAAGAAGAGAAGAAGGAAGAAGAGGAGCTGGGAGGCCTCGACACCATTTTCGGCGGATTCTAAAGTCTTATTAAGCCTATACCCCGACTCTGGAGTGAGGATTAGGGTGGTATGACATGGCACAGGAGGGCAAGGCATACATTCACCTGGCTCTCGCGATACACTATGCAGGAGGAAAGGTGGACGAGGAAACTATGAAGAAGGCGGCAGAGGCTATAGGGCTAGAGATAGACGAAGCAAAAATAAAGATGCTAGTGGCCAGCCTAGAGGAGGTAAACCTAGAGGAGGTCCTAAAGCAAGCCGTAGCAGCCCCGGCAGCAGCCGTTGCTGCAGCTCCAGCTGCCGCGCCAGCAGCTGAGGAGAAGGCTGAAGAGGAGAAGAAAGAAGAGGAAGAAGAGAAGAAGGAAGAAGAGGTCGACCTATCGGGCCTCTCAGGCATGTTCGGATTCTGAAGGTCTGAGGGAGCCTCATCAAAACTCCTCCTATACTCTACTCTTCTCCTGGCCTAAGATCCTTAGTTTTCCAGTAAACCCTCACCCGAGCCTCGACTTAAGGTTAAACCTGACGGTAATGTACGAGTTGTTGTATGGATGGAATAGCGGGGTGCTGTGAGTAAGTTGAGCGCGGATCCCGGTGAGTATAGGCTGGAGTTCTTCCGCGAGATGGGTTTTGAAAGGCGTGTGGGGCGGCGTTGCAAGGAGGCCTTCTGGACATTGAATCCAGAGTTTCAGGAGCCTCAGGACACACCTTGCGTCGACTACTGGTTCGACCAGATTCCAGCTGTCAAGCCCCTTACAGTGTCTGAGGCGAGAGAGGCGTTCCTTTCGTTCTTCGAGCGTTTGGGCCACGAGAGGGTGAGGCCAAGGCCCGTTGTCGCGAGGTGGAGGGAGGACCTCTACCTAACTATAGCTAGCATAGTCGTCTTCCAGCCCCATGTAACCAGCGGTTTAGTGCCCCCGCCAGCTAACCCACTTGTCATAAGCCAGCCTAGCATAAGGCTCGAGGATATCGATAATGTAGGGTTAACTATAGGTAGGCATCTCACGACGTTCGAGATGGCTGCTCACCACGCGTTCAACTACCCCGACAAAGAGATCTACTGGAAAGAGGAGACCGTTAGGTATGCCTTCGAGTTCTTCACCAAGAGTCTAGGGATCCCGCCAGAGGCTATAGTGTTTAAGGAGTCTTGGTGGGAGGGCGGGGGCAACGCGGGGCCTAGTTTCGAGGTCGCGGTGGGCGGCCTCGAGCTAGCTACTCTCGTGTTCATGAAGTACAGGGTTGTGGATGGCAGTTATGAAGAGATACCTCTCAGGATAGTTGACACTGGCTACGGGGTGGAGAGGATATCCTGGTTTTCCATGAAGACCCCCACAGCCTTCCATGCAATCTACCACGGCCTTATTGGGGATTTCAGGAAGCTCCTTGGAGTTGGAGAGCCTCCCGGGGAAGTATTAGGAGCGGCTTTTAAGGCTGCTGGCAATCTTGATCCTGAGGATCCGAGAAGCGTCTCTGAATACTTCCGAAAAGTATCGAGGCTCTCAGGCGTCAGCCTGGAGGAGGCTAGGAGCATTCTCGAGAGGGAGGCAAGGCTATATAGCGTGCTTGACCATACGAAAACTATAGCCCTCATGCTGGCTGATGGCATTGTTCCGAGCAACTCGGGCGAGGGATATCTAGCCAGGCTTGTCATAAGGAGGGCCCTCAGGCAGCTCGCGCTGCTTGGATCTGAGGCTAGCCTCGTCGACCTTGTTGAGAGGCAGCTGCGCTTCTGGGGAGGCGACTTCCCGCAGATGAGGGAGAGCCGGGATTATGTGCTAGATGCTGTGTCTATTGAGGAGGAGAAGTTTAGGGAGGTGCTGAGAAAGGCTAGGAAAGTGGTGTCGAGAGAGCTTGCTAGGAGGAGGGGTGTATCGCTGGACGATCTCGTGAGAATGTACGACACGATGGGAATCCCGCCTGAGATAGTTGCCGAGATAGCTGGAGGTATGGGCGTCAGGGTTGAGGTGCCACACAATTTCTACTCGATCGTTGCTTCGAGGCATAGAAGCCCAGGTAGGATTAAAGGGTATGGCTTCGAGGAGACAACACTCCCCGAAGACGTCTCAGGCTGGGCCAGGAAATTCGGGGAGACTAGGAGGGTGTTCCATGAGGACCCATACGCTAGGTTCTGGAGGGCCAAGGTCCTGGGCGCCAGGGGCAGGTATCTGATCTTAGACTCGACTATATTCTACCCGACGGGCGGAGGCCAGATACACGACACAGGCTTCGTTAGGGTGAGAGGCGTTGAGTATAGAGTTGTGGGCGTGGAGAAGGTTGGAGGCGCTATAGTTCATATCCTAGACAGGGATGTTTCCGCTGAGCCTGGGGATGATGTGGAGCTGGAGCTAGACTGGGAGAGGAGGTATGCTATAATGAGGCACCACACAGCCACCCATATCCTAATTTCCGCGGCAAGGAGGGTCCTCGGAAGCCACGCTTGGCAGGCGGGAGCGGAGAAGACGGAAGAGAAAGGCAGGCTAGACATAACACATCACAAGCCCCTATCCCAGGAGGAGATAGAGAGGCTGGAGAGTGTTGTGAATAGGGTTATCCGGGATAGGCGTAGGGTGTGGGAGGAGATGGTCGATAAGAACGTGGCTGAGGAGAAGTATGGCTTTACTATTTACCAGGGCGGGGTCCCCATGGAGAGGAAACTAAGGCTGGTCTTCGTAGAGGGCTGGGACGTTGAGGCTTGCTTCGGTACCCACGTGAGGAACACGGGGGAGATAGGGGGCTTCAAGATCATATCCCACTCCAGGATCCAGGACGGCGTGGTTAGGCTAGAGTTCGTAGCCGGCGATAGGATTGCTGACTATGCCAGGGAGCTTGAGTGGAGGCTCATGGAGATAGCCGAGGTCCTCAAAGCACCTAGGGGCCAGGAGGTGGCTAGAGTCAAGAAGCTAGTAGAGTCCTATGAGGAGGCGAGGGAGGCTACTAGGAGGTATAGGGAGGCTTGGATATCCAGCCTCGAGGCCGAGGCAAGCAGGGTTGTCGAGGTCGCCGGGGCGAGGCTGGTTGTGGCCGAGGCTATCGAGAGCGATAGAAAATCGGCCCAGGAGGTCCTCAGGCGCTTAACAGAGAAGCATGGTAATCTAGTCGCGGCTCTAGTCATGAGAGGCGAGGGCCACACAGTCATCGAGATCGCCGCTGGAAAAGAGGCGGCTTCCAAGCTAGACGTTGGTGACTTGGCCAGGAAGCTAGCATCTAGCATTGGCGGGAAGGGTGGGGGTAGAGGTAGCTACGGCAGCGTTAGGGTAGAGGCCGCTCTCTCTAGGGAGGAGGTTGAGTCTCTGATAAGGAGGGCCTTGTCTCAGGAGTAGAGGTCTATCCTAGCTTTAGACAAGAGACCCTTGACAGAGTCTAGGCTGCTGGGCACGGAGTCCACCATGGGAATCTCCACCATTGCACAAGGCCTCCTACAGTCTAGCTTCCTAAGCTTGCTCAAAGCCCTCTCCTGGATTTCCCTGACACCAAGCTTCGAAGCTATATCCTCGGGAATAATCCTGTTGGCCACAATTATCCCCGGCTTAGAGCCTAGGCTTTTCAGGAACTCTGTCGTCTTCTCAGCCTCGTATACGGGTAGGGGCTCTGGGGTAGACACTAGGACGAATGTTGTCCTGTTGGGTGATAGAAGCTCCCTCTCCAGAACTGCGTAACGCTCCCCAATCTCCTTAAGCTTGTAGAGCACAGGGTCGTCGAGTACCTCGTCTCCCTGACCTAGGCTCCTTGCTATCACATATCTCAGGCTCACGATCCTCTCTCTGAGGCTTATCAGCCTCTCCACCCAGAACTTGTAGAGTCTAGGAAGATTCAGTATCCTGAGGGTTAGGCCTGTTGGGGGGGTATCTACAACAATGTAATCATACCTGTCGTAGCTGTACAGTCTTAAAACCTCCCTCAGATACACCTCCTCCTCCAGGCCAGGCGCGTTCCTCACCATGTCCAAGACGGACTCAGCGTTGAGGACCTTAAGCCCCGGCATGATCCTCTGCATAAGCCATACATACTCCCTACCTAGCTTGCTTACCCCCACGCCGGTGTCGAACTGCATAGCGCTTAGCCTGCCAAACACCTTGAACTCCCTGTTGACCTCACTCAGCGAGAGGTATTCTAGAAGGTGCTTGGCTTGATCCAAGCTCTCAACAAGGGTATCACCCCTCTCGGCCAGAACTAGGCCTAGCATAATGCTTACCGTGGTCTTCCCAACACCCCCCTTACCGCTGACCATCACCACATGGGGCTTAGCATCTGGAGGTGGGATAGCCTTGAGGACCTCAGCCATGCCACTGCCCATAGCTAGCCACCGAAGGCCGCATACTCCGATATAGCGTCACGATACTTGGCATGCCTCTCCAACATCTTAGCCAGCTCAACCTCCATGTGAGGACTTAGCTCTAACGCTAGCCCCAAAGGTACTAGGGGCATTCCCGCCAGGCTGCCGAAGACCATGGTGGCGAAGGCGTTCTCCAGCTCGTCAAGCTCTAGCTGGAGGCTGTCTACGGCGTGGCCCACCATCATATGCTTAAATGTCTTCAACGCCTCAGAAGCGATACCCGCTAGGATCTCAACTAGAGTCCTGGCTAGAGTCTTGATAGCAGCCGCTGGCAAATCTCTTCGAACCCCAATGTAAAAATATGTATTTAGGGATGATGGGATAAAAAGTAGGAATGTAATAGCTATTCTAGGACTGCTGTCCTGGCCTGGAGCCCAACTTGTTGAAGCTCGTCACGAATAGGGCGAAGAGCACTAGGCTCAGCAGCAGGGTGAATAGAACCATAGGGCCTGCTCCTAGCTTCTGTATAGTGGGGAGTACTGGCAGAATCTTCCACAGCCACCATGCTAGGCCTGCAGTCACGGTAACCCATAGGAATAGAGACGGCAGTAGTATAAGGGCTCCTATGCCACCCCTAACGTTGAGGACTCCGTAGACCCACAAGGCGCTTGTTAAAAGCGCTATTGCTGCAAGCATCTGGTTGGCTCCCGCGAAGGCTGGCCAGACCACGTTGTATGCCGCTTTGTAGTCGGTGCCAATCTCTAGCACGGGATAAGCTAGGACGGAGCCCAGGACTACGACGATTAGGCTGGCCACCCACTTGTTAGTGATGGCAGCGTGCAGGCCGGGGTTGGTTTTGGCGAGCCAGTCGAAGAGTTCCTGCCACGCGAATCTAGCCAGCCTAGTACCAGTATCTAGGGTTGTCATAACGTACATCGCGAGTACTAGGCTGGCGAAGAGAGTGAAGAAGCTGAAGCCCGTGCCGAAGCTTACGCCGAAGATCTCTGCAGACTTTGCCATCATATAGCCGTAGCCTACTGCATACCTCTTGACAGCACCTAGGTCTAGTATGGAGCCGCCTTGTTCTATCACGCCAGCCTGCACAAGCTCAGGCGCCTGCCATGCCAGGGATATTGGTACTATGACTGCGAGGCTCGAGAGCGCCCCCTCGAGAAGCATCCCACCGTAGCCTATGAAGAGGGCGTCCAGCTCGTTGGAGAGTTGCTTGCTAGTGGTTCCCGAGGCCACGAGACTGTGGAAGCCGCTTAACGATCCGCAGGCAATTATCAGGGGTATGGCTGGCCAGAATGGTGTTGGCTGTTTAGCTATTATGTTGGGCTGGAACGACGTGTAGGCTGGAGCCTGCAGGATCTTAGTGCCCATTAGGAGGGTGCCTATGGCTGCAAGTCCGAGGCCGAACCAGAGTATGTAGGCGTTGATGTAGTCCCTAGGCTGGAGGAGGTACCATACGGGTAGGCTCGCAGCGAGTATAGAATATATTCCTAGCAGTATGACCCACCTGTGGTAGGCTACCCAGCCTCCCTCTGCTGGGGATAGATTGGGGTCGTACTGGCCTATGACGAGGCCGTGATAGTATGAGAAGTAAAATGCGACCACAACTAACACAGCAGTAATTATGGTAGATAGGGCCATGCCCAGCCCTGTCCTGTACATCATGAATCCCATGAGGAGGGCTATGGGCATGAAGAGTAGGGATAGGGTGGCTACCCTCGGGTCGCCGGCGAATATCGATGCTGCTAT
>WANT01000031.1 GCA_015521685.1 Aeropyrum sp. | reverse complement strand
CCCTCGGAGACGGTGACATTGTAGTCCCGCGATTCCGCGACGCAGGCATCAACCGCCACCCTAGCCCACCCAAACCTCAACGCCTTAGCGCCGAACCCCTCAGGCACAACCACAACGGGTACTGGGGTGGGGCTGCCAGAGCGGAGGCTATAACCCCAGTCCCCACCAGTGACTACAATCCTAGGTCTGGGCGACTCCACGAGGAGGGCCTTAGCCCCTCTCTCCCCGGCCAGCAGCGCCGCTGCCTTAAGATCGTCGACAACCCTGGGAGCCCTAGCCACAACAATCCTGCCTTCGAAGCGCCCGCGACCCCAAGATGATGGGTGGCTAGGATCGCCCTCCAGGACCTCAACTGGCCCCTCAACATCGCTCGAGAGCACGTAGGGGGCTGTGGAGGCCCACGGCGGCTTTGGCTCTACGGTGAGGCTTCTAAGCCGCCAGGCGTTAATCCTGACCTCCTGGACTCTGGAAGCTAGCCCGACACGCTCCTCTATGAAGCTCCTGACCGCTTCGAGAACGCCTCGAGAAGAGCCTGCGGGAGCGCCGATATAGCGTTTCTCCCTCGATATAAGACTGTACAGCTCGAGTGCCTGGATGAACGGATCAGCCTTCAGAGAGGAGCACCCATGCAAATCAATGGTGGATACCAGGCTATAAGCCGGGGATGCCAATGCCTGAGGGCGCAGCTATGTGGATCGAGGTCGTGGCTGTGGGGCTCTCAACCCCAGAATCAGCCCCCCTCTACCACTACAGGCCTGGATCCGTCTCCCTCAGGCTCTACACAGGGCCCCGGGGCTTAGGCGTCTCTTATGACTGTGGGGGTGTTGGATTTGATGTTTGCGAGTGGCTAGAGAAGCCCGCTAGCTTCCCCCGCTACAGGGTTAGGCTCGACGTCTTGAGGAGACTGGGTGAGAGGTGGGGTGCCGAGTCGGTGATCCTAGATGGCTTGGAGTCTTGGAGCTACGCCAGTATAGTCTCAAGCGTAGGGCTCCCACTGGTGGTGAGGTCGCAGGGGCTTGAGAAGCCTTCTGGCGAGGTCCTAAGCCTTGTGGATGCCCTTATAGCTGACTACACATACCCTATACTAGGCAAGCCCGAGCTGAACTCATCCCTGGGTGAGACAGTTAGGTTAGCCTATAGTATGGGGGTGTGGGTGGAGGCTGCGGCCTACATGGAGTCCCCGCTCGAACCGGAGATGCTGGCGCCAGCCCTAGACGCCCTAGAGCCTGGCACTCCCCTCCACGTCTTCATTGCCGACCCGATGGGTGGAGGGCCTGTCTCGAGGCTGTGGAAGACCCTATCCTCCTCGCACTGGCCCGTCTACATACACTCCCCACCCTACAGCCAGCTGGACACATTCTGCCCCTCGTGCGGCACGGTATTGGCTACGAGGAGCGAGGGGGTGTTGACTGCCTTAGAGCTCGCCCAAAACGGTGGGTGCCCTAGGTGCGGCCGCGAGATCCCCCTACGGGGAGGGTGGGGGAGATCAACGCCCAGAAGGCTTAGGGCTGTCGCGCCCGAGGGGGTCTACTGGCTGGACCCCAGGAGTCTAGGGGGCGTTCCAATACGGTGACGGTACTACGTGGGCTGGGAAACCTATATTAACCTCGAAACTCCTATTGGGTATGGACGCCGAACTAAACTCGTGCATCGAGGTGGTGCGATCTATGAAGTTCTGCCCAAAGTGTGGAGGAGTGATGCTCCCTAAGCGGGAGGGAGATAAGACCCTCCTGGTGTGTAATAGCTGTGGCTATAAGATGGAGCCCAAGCCCGAGGACCTCAAGAGGTATAAGGGCGTGGAGAAGGTTAAGGACCACGTGCTGACCACCAAGACGGTGAACGTTGTGAGGAGGAGGTCTAGGGATAAGGAGGAGATAGAGCAGGCTAGGGAGGAGTACTACGAGCTAGTCCTAGACCAGCTAGGTGAGTATGGAGATTAGAGACCCGGCACACATTCCAAGCCCCAACCAACTCCCAGGAGGCATAACGGGGTAGGCCTCCTATCCTCCCACGCAGCCAGCCTAGCCCTCAAGCCTTTCCCTACTCCTCGATAGCCCTCGATATGAGCCTCTTATACGAGTAGAAGCCCAGCAACCCAGCCCCCAAGAGTATAGGCAGTAGGGGCCACGAAGCCGCCAGAGCCTCCGTGGGTGGTATATCGCCGAAGAGCGCCTGCCTGCCCAGCTCTACGGCTAGGGTTAGGGGGAAGGCTAGGGCCGCCTGCGCCAGAAGGTCTGGCAGCATCTCCCTCGGGACCGCCAGCCCAGTACCGAAGATGAGGAGGAAGCCTCCTATGCCAGCTATGGCTGCTGCAGTCTCGTCCCTCCTAACAACCAGGCTGAGGGGTATTGACGCTAGGAAGACTGCCTCGAGGCCCAGCAGCAGTAGGAGGAGTGCTACCCCGGCTCCCGAGGGGCTGGCGCCGGAGAAGTCGGCCCCGAGGAGGAGTGAGCCAGCTATTATTGCGGCCCAGGTGAAGGCTATTGTGGCCGTGTTGAACCCTGTCAGGAAGCCTAGAAGGCTTCTAGCGCCGCCGGGGCTCCCCGCGAGTATCTTCAGGGTGCCGTCCCTCCTGAAGGATACTATGGTCACCATGCCACCGTACAGCCCGACGTAGAGGGCCTCAACCCCCATTAGGTTAATCGTGTATAGGGCCAGGCTCTTCCCAGGCCCCCACTCCTGTGCATCAACCTCTACGAGCCTCACTCCAGCAAGTCCCAGCACAGCCTTGACAGCCTCCTCAACCGCGCCGGGCGGAGCCGGTGTGCCGTAGAGCTTGGAAAACGCTAGGGCCTCCCCCAGAGATATCGCTAGACCCCTCCATTCCTCCCCCGCGTAGAGTACCTCGACGCTATCGCCTCGGGATACTATGGCTATGTAGATCCTGCCCCTCTCGAGATCCCTGTACAGCATCTCCAGGTCGCTGTAGCCCTTGGCCTCGAAGCCGCCCAGACCCTCCACCACGCCTGCGAGCTCGCCATCCCCGGGGTAGAAGCCCACAGGCAGGAGCTGGGGGGCGCCGCCTATGAAGATGTACTTGGCTATCACCAGGAGTATTAGCGGGAAGCCGACGTACCATATCAGAATGCTGGGCTCCCTCCTAGCGCTATACAGGAGCATAAGCACGCCAGCATACAGCCCAGTCCTGAAGCTCGGGCGCCTACCCCTCAAGCTCCTCACCCGTAACCTCGAAGAACACCTCCCTCAACCCAGGCCGGACCAGCTCCACCCTCTCTACTGGGAGGCCCGCTTCGGCGTAGGCAGCCACTATAGCGGCAACATCCCTCTCGCTCTCAACCTCGAACTCCGCGAAACCACCCGAGGACCTCCTGGCCCTGAGGCTGGGCGGAGGTGGTGAGGAGGACCACACCCTAACCCTAGCCCTAGGAGCGTACCTCTCGATAAGCTCCTTAGGCCTGCCGGCCGCAGCAACCCTCCCCCTATGGAATATGAACGTCGCCGTGCTAACCTCCTCAGCCTCCCCCGGGTCGTGGGTGCTGAAAAGCACAGTCCTACCCCTCATAAGCTTTGAGATGGAGCCCCACAGCCGCTCCCTAGCCCTGGGGTCGAGGCCCGAGCTAGGCTCGTCCAGCACCAGGACCTCGGGCTCCCCCAGCAGCGCTAGCACTATGGTCAGGGCCCGCCTCTGCCCCCCGCTCATCCTAGAAACCCTGACACCCAGAAGGCCGGGGAAGCCGAGCTCCTCCAAGAGCATACCAGCATCACTCCTCACACCAGCCCTGCCCACGCCGAAGAGCCCGGCGAGGACCTCGAGGGCCTCCAGCCCGGTTAAGCTCCTGGGGAACGGGGGGTCCTGGGGGGCGAAGCCGACCAGGCTCCTAGCCCTCTCCCACCCATCACCCCACACGTCGTAACCGCAAACCCTAACCACCCCGGCGGTGGGCCTGAGGACGCCCGCGATCATCTGGAGGGTCGTCGTCTTCCCCGACCCGTTGGGCCCCATGAGGGAGGCCGTCTCCCCCGCTCCTACCCTCAGAGAGACGCCCTTGACGGCCTCAAAACCCGCCCTATAGACCTTCCTAAGCCCCACGGCCTCGACGGTGCAGCCCAAGGCATGCAAAACCCCCGGATCATATGAGGTCCTCGCTGCCACCTCCCAGCTCGTACACTAGGCTCTCCTCCCCCAGGACCTCGCCACCAGAGACCACGGTCATGCCGACCCTCAGCATCAACCCCTTCCGGAGCGACTCAATCAAGTCCCTCCGAAGGTGGGCAGCAGCCTTGCTACTCCTAACCATAACAGTCTCAGGCCCCACATAGGTACTCCGCCTGAACACCATCCTGGTGTCGTCGCTGAAGCTCATCTCGGGCCCTCCACGGCCCACCGCGGAGTCGCAAACACCTCCGCTGCAGAGGACCACGACTATGATGGAGTCCTCCCTCCTAGCCAGTGCCTTAAACCAGCCCGGCAGCCCCCGGGGTGTAACGCTGCTCCTAACACCAATAATGCAGTCCCCGCGGGGGGTGAGGAACCCCTCGCTAGTAATCTCAAAGGTGGTCTCGTGAGTCCCACTAACATTAGGATGGCCCCACGCAGTGAAGAACACCCACCGCCCCACAACG
>WANT01000030.1 GCA_015521685.1 Aeropyrum sp. | reverse complement strand
CTTCTTTGAGGGCTAGCCTGAAGCCTGCTATTATTGTGTCCTTTACTTCCCTAAGATACTGCACTCCCGCAGTCTTGTCAACAAACACATTTATGTTCTCGTCGATAGCCCAGATCCTCCTAGCCTCGTTATAGTCCCACCCAGCCTTGTCCGCCAGGAGCCTAGCCCTCTCCTTAGCGTCCTGGTCCTCGGTTATAGCCCCGGTCTGTATGAGGGTTATTGTCTCCTCGTTGAGGGGCTCAACACTTATGTATAGCTTGTTGTGTTTGTTGGGGCTCTTGCCCTCGAAGACTTGACTAGTGCTCCTAACGGTCTCTCTATACACGACTATTGGCGGGCTGGCCTTAACCTCTATACCGTACTTCTCCTTCAGCATAGTTAGAGCTATCTCGAGGTGCAGGGGCCCCATACCAGAGAGGAGGTACTCCCCTGTCTCCTCGTTTATCTTAACCACTAGGTTGGGGTCCTCGATAGTTAGCTTCCTCAGTGCATCGATCATCTTTGGCAGGTCCTGGATCTTGGTCGGTTCTACCGCTATCGTGACCACAGGCTCGCTGACATACCTCATGCTCTCGAAGGGCGCTGCACTCTCCTCAAAGCCTAGCTGTATCACGGTCTCACCAGCCCTGACGTCCTCCAGACCCATCACTGCACCTATGTTTCCGGCTGGTATCTCCTTGGTGACCTCTCTGAAGGGACCCATATAGATGCTGACCTGGAGTAGCCTCGCCTTCTTGCCAGCTCCAATGAGGTATACCTCCTCGCCGCTCTTCAGCGTGCCCGAGAAGACCCTTCCAGTAGCGACGAGCCCGGCCTTCTCGATCCTTACGTCGTTAATGAAGAACACTAGCGGGCCTTCGGGATCAGCCTCTAGCATCGCCTTTCCGATGTCCGTGTTGATGTCTCCCTTCCATATCTTGGGTATCCTGTACCTCTGGGCCTCCCTCGGGTTAGGTATAAACTTGATTACCATGTCTAGCAGCGTCTCGTGGAGTGGCATCTTTTTCGAGAGCTCTGCAACGGCTTCTTTACCCTTCTGATACGCCTCTATTATCTCCCTGAAGGTTATCCCTTTCTTCTTCACCTGGGGAACTGAGATGCCCCACTTGTCCTTGGCGCTCCCGAAAGCCACCATACCAGCATTAGGGTCTAGCTTCCACTTCTTTCTAAACTCGGGCTCGGCATAAAGGTCTATTAGATTGTTGACCTCCTTGATGATCTCGACGAACCTCTGCTGTATCTTCTCCGGTGGAAGCTTTAGCTCTTTGATCAGCCTGTCAACCTTATTGATGAACAGGATAGGCCTGACCCTTTCCTCTAAGGCTTGGCGTATTACGGTTTCTGTCTGAGTCATAACACCCTCAACAGCATCGACGACCACTATAGCGCCGTCAAGCACCCTCAGGCTCCTAGTCACCTTGCCCGAGAAGTCTACGTGGCCCGGCGTGTCTATCAGGTTGATGACATAGGGCTTCCCCTCATATTCGTGGTAGAGGCTGACGTTAGCAGATTTCACCGTGATACCACGTTGCTTCTCCACGTTCAGGTAATCTAGAACAAGGGCTTCCCCCGCGATCCTCTCAGATATTATCCCAGCTGCCGCCAATAGGCTGTCCGAAGTAGTTGTCTTACCGTGGTCGACGTGAGCAATGATTCCTATGTTCCTTATCTGGTCTATGTTCCTCATTATCTTCTCTATCTCAGATACTACCTTAACCCTGGCTCCCATGGCTAGCCAGCACCTTCCGAAGGATAGGCCGTGTGTGAATAGGGGTTTTTAGCTTATCCTAATTCATAGAAATCCTCCAAGCTCCTGTGCTTACCTCTCTTAGAGCCCTTGTAGGGCGTAAGCAGTATCCTCTTAATATCCTCCGCCTTCTTCTCCCCAACCCCCTCCACCCTCGAGATCTCAGCCTTAGGAGCGGTGAAGAAGTTGTACAGGCTTCCAAAGCGTTCTAGAATCCTCTCCGCAGTCTTCCTACCGATGCCCGGGAAGGACTGTAGGATGTATACCTGCCATTCCTCTGGCGAGCTCAGCCTCGGCTTCTTATGTATCACAATCCTCTGGCCGCCCCTCGACTCCTGCCTTGCTAGCGCCTCTATTACGAATGCAGTCCCCGAAGGGTCAACCGTGTTGATTATCCTCACGTCATATTCTAACTCCAGCCTAACTATAGCTCCGTAAATACTCCTCTCCCTCCCCCTATACCTCCCTGGTATTGGCCTACCCTCAACTATGAGGAAGACCTTATCATAGTGCTCCGCAAGTCTAGATACCTGCTCGAACAGCCTCCCATCAAAGAGGCTCTTAGCCAGGTCAACACTAGTCTTCCTCTCAACAACTGTAGACTCGGAGACAAGGTAGTCTCCCATTGGGAGCTGCCTCCTAATAACCTGGACGCCGAGACGCTCCAGGATCACTGGTATGGGGCTCTTTTCCTCCCTCACATCAACGTATACCCTAGGCCTGCGCTCGGGCTTCACGAGCCCTCCTCTCCCACACCTACAGTAGCCGCTGACCTGCCGGAACACATCCTCCCCAGCCTTCCATGCAATAGCTTGAAAACGGCTTCAGCTAGCTCTTCAGAGCCCCGCGCAGCCCTATAGGGTAGGTGGGCCATGCCTGCCTCATCATGGCCCCCGCCCTGCCCGCCGAATCTCTCGGCTATCATGGATGCTACAGTCCTCGCGGTAATACCGTAATCCAGGGCTAGCTTAGAGACCCTGACTGATGCCCTAAACTCTTGGGCCCTCTCAGATATGGCTACCGCCACGTCAGCCCCCTCGTCCACCAAGCTCCTGGCTACATGAGACTCGTATGACCCGATTCTAGTAACTGCTAGTAAGACCTCAGTACATACCCTACCTACTGACAGCCTTGAGAAAGCCTTTAGCCTCGCAAGCCTTAAGGAGAGTTCGCCCCTATCCCTGCGAGGCCTCGACCTACCCAGCTCGACAACAAGCCTATAGTCGCCACCGAGAGCTAGAAGCTCATAAGCAGCTTTAAAGGAATACATCGACGCTCTCAGGAACCGGCCAGTATCGAATATTATACCCGCCAAGGCAGCTGAAGCCACCGGAGGAGGAATAACAGCTCCAGTCTCGAGGGCTGCGATTACAGCCAGCTCGCTCGAACTACCAGCATTAGGATCTGCTAATAGAGCATCACAAGCCCTATAGAGGCTCCCCTCCCCATGATGATCTATGATCGCCCTGTACTCGGCTCCCCTGAATATATCCAGCGCCTCGGAGATCTGGGGCTCGTTAGCCGCGTCAACCACGAGAGCCAAGCCGTAACGCACGTGTCTCTCACAGGTAGGCTTGAACTCTAGGCCAGCAGAAGATAGAATCTCCTTTGAGAGTTTCGAGACGCCTTCAGGACTGTATAGGCATGAATCGTAGCCAAGATTGAGTAGGAGCTCTCTTGAAACCAGGGCTGCACCAACTGCGTCTGGATCTGCGTTCCTGTGGGTTATAACGGCAGCCTTCTTAAGCCGGGTTGATTCACCTATCTCCCTTAACTTTTTTACGAAGGATGTAGCGCTGTTCAAACCGCCTAACCTCTTCCTGTATGATAGCGTCCACGATATCCCTTAGGTCCTCAACCCCAGGCCTCACAGCCTCTACTTCCACGGCTAGCCTCCTAATGCCCTCACTATCCACATCAGCTTTAACGGTAACCGTGTAGTGTAGGCTAGCCTCTCCCAGTAGCTCTGAGAGCCTTTTCCCGATAGATTCTTCCAGCTCCGAGAGCATCCTCTCAAGGCCTGGAGGCGGCTCCACCTTAGGCTCCCTTCGCCCCTCCAATAGCTCCCGCTCCTCCCTGGAGATACCTCCTAAGCTCGGCCTCTATGCGCTCCATCTCATTCTTAAGATGATCCTCCTGGCTCTTCAACACTTTGAGCTTTATCTCGAGGTCTTCCTTCCTCTTGTTAAGCTCCTCGACAATACTACTCTTGTCCCTCTTCACGAGCACAAAGCCCGCAAGCTTGAAAAAGTCAGAGTCCTCAGGGAGGTCTTTCACCTCGTTTAATACACTCTCAACCTCAGCCAGCCCCGCCTCTACAGCGGCTTTCTCCCTCAGAACAGCGGTTAGGGTCTCCCTAAGCTTCAGATACTTAGTGTATTTAGCCTCCACGTCTGGTGGCAGCCTCTCGACCATATCTCACCAGCCCCGTCACAGGTGTTTCTACTGGAGGATTTATCCTTGACACTAACGTTTACTGACGCTATCGAGCGCTGAGTAGGCTGCATGAAGGAGTAGGAGGTAAGAGTTTAGCAGTGCTCTAAGCCCGCTTAGCTCATTCGAGGATACCCTGATCTCCACACATCCGTTAACAATACCTACAGATACCTCGCCCTTCCTGGGCCCGCCCTGGAGGACCTCGGCCCTGAGGCTCGAGTACACCGACCTAGCGTGCTCTCCCAGGCACAGCCTAGCCACTGCCCTGTACTCCACGGCCCTCCACCACTAGGGGTGTGCGAAGCCAGACGTCAACCTGGTTAAACGGTATCTCTATGCCCTCTCTTCCCAGCGCTTCCCTCACAGTCCTAACTACCTGCATTGAGGCCTGATACCAGTAGTCCGTAGGCACCCATACCCTAACTTTTATTATAATTCCGCTATCACCCATCTCCGATGCAAATACCTCTGGCGGCGGGTCTCCCAACACTAGGTAAATCACGTCTAATGCTCTCCTAATCGTCTCGACTGCCTTACCAATATCCTCCCTATACGCTATAGAGGCCTCGAACGTCAGCCTCATAGCCGCACTTTTACTGTAATTGACCATATACTCTCCTATTATCTTAGAGTTCGGTATCCTAATCACCTCGCCATCTAGACTCCTGAGCCTAGTCGACATAGTGTTAACCTCGATGACCCTACCCATATGTCCCCCTATCCTGACTAGATCGCCTGGAACGAGGCTCTTCTCACCATGGAGGTAAAGGCCTGAGAAGAAGTTAGAGAGGACTGGTTGCAGGGCGAAGCTGAGCACCAGCCCTGCGAAACCTCCCGCAACGGCTAGAGCCGTAACATCTATCCCTAGCTTCTGTACTGCGATTAGTCCTGCGAGAAGCATGATTCCGTAGTAGCTGATCCGAGATATGAGGCTAGCTATGTCTCTAGGGAAGAACCTAGTGGCTACCCTTCCTATCGCCCTCCTAACGAATATTCCTACAAGGAAACCTATACCGAGAATAGTGAGGGCTACTAGAACACTGCCTACAAGCGGCTCGAAAACAATCTCGTTGAGCATGGAGGCGATCTCAGAGACGGCCTGAAGCACCACCGCTTCTATACACCCCAAGGCATCTCAGTCTTCTGGAAGAACCTAGGAGGCTTAACCTCGGGAGGGTCTTCCAGCTCCTGCAAGCCGCGTTTGAAGGACTGCCTATATAACACGGTAGCCCTAAACCTCTCAGCCTGAACCTCTATCTCCTGAGTATAGGAAGCCCAAGACCCAAACCTGTAGAATAGCCTTAGCGGAGCAGCATCTAAAAGTATCCTAGTGATTCTAAGGTGAGAGCCCCCCACATTACTGAGGACAGCCTTTACCACCGCCTTCCCGAGAGAAGGCCTAGGCTCCGAAACGTATACGGGCGACCTAACCTCTCTAGCAACAACGCCAGACTCTGGAGGGCCATAGAGCACTAGCTTTGGTTTATCGTCTAGCTGCAAGACGTCGAACATGCTCTTAGCTCCACCGCTCACGGCGTAGAGGGCGACGTCTACTTTCATCTCTAGATATATCACCCTCCTGCCCTCCGGCCTCAGGAGCACTGGTTCAGCTAGCCTCACCATAATATGTCTAGTGACAAACCCCGGCTTGAACACAGGATACATCGGTAGTGGCACGAGTCTAATGCCTGCATCAACAAAAGCCGACTCCTCATCCCCTCCCAAACCTAATCTACTGTAGCGAAACATAGTCCTATCCACATATTCCAGTCTCAACTCGTAGGGACCAAGCTTAGTCACACCCACCTGAAGCGGAACGCCATAACCCTGCCGCCCTGACACCCCACATACACCTAGCTCGAAGGCTAGTCGCGACCAACAGCTTTGATCATGACGGCGGGCTTGCCAAGCTTCAACTTGGGGCCGACAGGCCTACCTCCATAATAGAACTCGACAATTACATCTCTACTATTGATGCTCGATATCCTTGCCTCTACGAAGCTCCCGGCGACGGCTTCGTATAGTCTGGCGTGAAAGGCTAACACAAAGGCGTCTGAGAACTCCGCCGCAACACCTGAGTCCATAGCCCGGGCGGCGAGGACCTCACCACCAGCCAGGCTAGGGTAGCCCCTCCTAGATTCCCTAGCTAGGGAGACCCCCTTGACTATGAAGCTTGCAATGTTGTTTGGGCCCGACTTGATGTCAACATCGTATACCCTGATTATGCCCGGATTTCCTCTCCTCTCAGAGATAACTACAAGCCTGTCGGCTCCTACAAGAAGGGCTTCTCTAGCTAGCTCAACCATGCTGTAGTGGCCTCTAGTAAACTTGAATGCCCCGGGCAGAGTCTGAGCTAGGTCCTTAACGAGGCTTCTAACCCGGGGCGAGGTCCTCCGGCTTGTAGTTACCAGTATCCTCTTAGAAGTAGTCTCCCCCGGCCCCCTCCCACGCAGGACTCCCAAGCCTATCTAACCACATATCTCTTGAAGTACTTCGCCAGCCCGCTCCTAGGAGTGTATGCCGCCCCGGCCCAGGTATTGCCGCATTTGCGGCAGGTCCAAAGCCCTACTGCAACCCTCCTCACAGTGCCTGCTGAGCTGCAGAAGGGGCACTCGTGGGGCTGGTATCTCCTCACAAGTATGTCCCTAACCCTCTTCCTCACACTAACACCATATCTGGGCCCGTACTTGCCAGCTGGACCAACTACCTTTGTCCTTCCCATCCTAGAGCAACCTCCTACCGCTTGATTGAGTCTTCGAGGGCTTTAAAGTAAACCTTGGAGGCTTCTATGCTGTACTCTATCATCCGTTCTACATCCCTAGTGGTTAGGCCCCCCATACCAGTCTTCTGCATCCCAACTATCCTCCCCCCACTATCAAGCGCGGTAACGAGCCTTACGTCGGAGATAGCTTCCTCCTCCAGGTTAGGGTCAACAACTACGTAGCCTCCTATCTTGGCTGTAGTTACAGTCGTTATCCAGGTGTTAACTTTAATCGGCTCTCCCGGGGTCCCCCGCTTTAATAGAATCTCACCCGACTCACTCTCCTCGTAAGCCGGAAGCCTGGCTGTGAGTAGAGCAGCCATCGTGGCCAGCATGCTAGCGTCAAACAAGTTGCCATCATGATCTATCACATAGAGGTCGACCCAGACTACCCACACCTTCTCCCCAGGGATTATAGCGAGGCTCGGCAGATCCACTGCTCCCACCTCCCTCAGACTCCTGTCGACTACCCTAGCCACCTCGATAGCGTTCTCGTCTGGAGGGCCGGGCTCGAACATAGGACTAGCTAGTGGCACGAACTCTGCGTGTACAGTCAATACTCCCTGGTCCGGAGTGTCCCTAAACGGAGATCCGATGTCCGCCTTAACGCCAGCTATAACCTGTGTGTTGCCTAGCTTGACTAGAGCGGAGCCCTCGGCCTTTTCTATAATACCCGTCTCTATCTTTAGGTTTCTTGGAGTCTTTAGGTCTCTATCGCCAGGCCTCCATCCCTTCTTTAGTAAGGCTAGGTAGGCCTCCTTCACGAGCGAGGGAGCTATTGGGGTCCTGAAAGGAGTTATGCTCACTGTTCACCACCCTCCACACTGGTATACGTCTTCCTTAGCACATCCTTCTCCATATCAACAATAGTCTTTATCGATTCTAGGGCCATCTCCAGTGCTGTTGAAAATTCCTCGCGTGATAACACGCCGTTGAGCTGAAGTAGGGTTATCTCCCCTAGGTCGGGTGCTGCAGCAACAGGCATATCCGCCTCACCATACATATCTTCTAGCTCATCAACATCAACCACTAGAACCCCCTCAACCTTCCCTATGGCCACGGATCCTACCAGGGCTTTCATGGGTATGCCAGCATCAGCAAGCGCTAGGCTGGCGGCCGTTACTGAGGCTGTCCTTGTACCCCCATCAGCCTGGAGGACCTCGAGGAAAACGTCGATCACCGTCCTAGGGAACTCCTCAGCTATGACTATAGGTTCTAGGGACTCCCTAACCACCTTAGACAACTCTATCTCCCTCCTGCTGGGAGCCGGGCTCTTCCTGTCTTCCGTTGAGAATGGCGCCATATGGTATCTAACGCGGAGAGCGGCCCGGTCTGGAAGGAGGGGGAATTTCTGGTGGGGCTCTCTAGGACCATAAACCGCTGCCAGAACTCTAGTCCTGCCATACTGGACTATAGCGCTGCCATCTGCGTTGTTAAGCACGCCCACCTCCATGTGGATGGGCCTCAGCTCGTGGGGGAGCCTGCCGTCGTGTCTGCGCCCGTCCTCTCCGATGAGCCTAACTCCCTCGGGCGGTTTACCACCCATCCCGCTAGACCTCCCTCACTTTCCTTTCCTCCTCAATAAACTTGATTATCCTTCTGGTGAGGCCGGATGTGTGGGCTTCTTCCTCTATAATCTTGATAGCCATAACCGCTATGGCCTCGAGGTCCTCGTTGGGGCACTCTAGGTGTATCCTCCCGTTCCTAGCGACGAATATGCTACACCCAGTCTTCTCCTCTAGAACCTGAAGCATGCTCCTCTTCCTCCCAAGCACTCTCGGGACTTTAGCTGGTGATATCTCTATAACTTTACCCCTAACGATCCTCCCCAGACCTTCGCCTTGTACTGTCAGAGTGGGGCTCCTAGTCTTGTCGAATGCTACAACCTTTGCCTTGATATAGTCGCCGACCTTCAGCAGCGCCGACATATCGTCCACAGCCGGATTGAACGGTCTGCCGAGGAAATCCTGGACGGATAGAACTGCAGTGTAGGGGCTATTAATGTCTACGAACCAGTTCATAATTCCCACGCTAGTTATCAAACCTATAACGACGTGCCCGGGTTCAGGGATGTATACTCCCTTGAGCTTTACGAACGTCCTCCCCCCTTCCTCTGACTCTCTTATCATGCCTACAACTGTAGCCCTCCTCACGCCTCCAACACTAGCCACGTATGGCTCCTCCCCGCCCGCATCATCCACGGGCTCGCCTGGAACAACTATCCTCCCTGCCAGCTGCCTCTCCTCGCTCTCCATCGACTCCACCCTGACCTATAGATCCTATCCCGCTGAAATGATGGGGGTAATCAAGAGTATAATAACCGAATCACCACGATCTCACACACCTAGACTATACTGGTCCCTCCTCACTCTACCCCAGTTTTTTAGGTTTCGATGCTTGAGTATCGTTTGGGCAGTAGGGTGTAGCCAGTTGGCGCTATCGATGTACCACTATATTGCTAGAGAATGGAGGAGGCCATACGAGGGTCTCCACGGAGAGCTGATGAAGTCAAGGCTAATACAGTGGAGGAGGGAGCCAGCTATACTTAGGGTAGAGAAGCCAACCAGGCTGGATAGAGCGAGGGCTCTAGGCTACAAGGCAAAGCAAGGCGTCATAGTGGTTAGAGTTAGGGTTAGGAAGGGTGGCAGGAGGAAGCCAAGGCCGAATAAAGGCAGGAGGCCCAAGAGGATGGGAGTCTACGGGTTCGCCCCCGCCAAAAGCCTAAGGCTCATAGCTGAAGAGAGGGCCCAGAGAAAGTACCCCAACCTCGTCGTCCTCAACAGCTACTACGTCGGCGAGGACGGCAAATATAAGTGGTTTGAAGTCATCCTCGTCGACCCCCACCACCCAGCTATTATAAGGGACCCTGAGCTCTCATGGGTCTCCAGCGGTAAGCACAGGGGTAGGCCGTTCAGAGGGTTGACGAGCGCTGGCCGCAAGATGAGGGGACTAAGAAAGAGTAGGGGGCTCAAAGGAACCCACAAGTACAAGTGGAAGAAGAAGGCCAAGGAGAGGAAGCTGAGGAAGCGGCATGAAGCTAGCAGAGGGGCGAGGCTTATAGTCCCAGAAACCAAGAAAGACTAGGATGCCAACTATGCCTAAACATAGGAATCGTGATACAGAGATATCAAAGCCTTGAACACAGAAACACCATAACAACCCCGCCACAACCACAATTCCTCATACTATCATCAGCCAAAGCCTCCCACTTCAACAATAAGCAGTCCATTCTTGAGGTGGCTCCACATGGGCATATCGTGGTTCGAGGCCAGAGTAGCCGTACACGCTACAGAAGATAGGGAGAAGGTCTTGAAGGCGCTCTCAAGCGTTGTACCGACAAAATCGGAGGGTGTTGAGGTAGTTGAAGATGTCTTTGAAGGCCATTATGGCAACCCGATTAGAATACTCACAATCAGGGTCAAGAGTCCGAGACTGGCCGAGGACCTCCTAAAGTCCGTTTTAGACCGCCTCCCAGAGCATGATGTGAAATACCTGCTCTCCACGCTGGATGAGAGGGTTGACAAGAGTGGGGCCCTATATCTCAGGGTATCCAAGCAAGACGCCTTCCACGGGGAAATCAGGATTTTTGAAGGGGACGATGTAATAAGACTATCCATAGGATTCAAGGGGGGAAGGAAAAGGGCCCTAGAATACTTCCGAGCTCTCATCTCAAATTACGCTAAACCCTAGGGCCGCCTGGTGGTCTCTGTGGGATTGATAGACGGCAGTGTCCTACCTGGAGGTGAGGATTCCTGCAAGAGCATAGCCAGCGCAGCATCAAAGCTAGGGTTCACTGCTATTGCTATCCCGCTAGAGTCGGGGGATTACTGTGGCAGCAAAGGCCTGAGGGTGTATACCCGGGGCTTTATAGAGGCTAGGACTAGGCGGGAAGTGCGGAAGGGTGCCGAGACTCTCTACCCTAAGGTTGACATAGTTGTTGTGAAACCTCTAACTCTAGAAGCTGCAAGATACTCGGCCGCAAGCAAGAAAGTGCATGTAATTAGAGTTGACGAGTCCAATAGGTGGGCTGCCGACAGGGGGACGGCCGAAATATTCCGCCAGAGGGGGTGGGGAGCGGTTGAAATCAGCCTCAAACCCTTACTCTCGATGAACCCTAGATCCTGGCAAGCGTTCGCCTCCATAATAAGAAGGCTGTATCCCCTCGGAGTTCAAGCCTTCGTTGTTAGCGACGCCACTAACCCCTTCGAACTATGGAGCCCAATATCAGCCTCGTCGTTAATATCGACACTTGGCGTCCCAGTCGAGCATTCAATGCTGTATATGAGCGAGGAGAGGCTGAAGTCGGTTATAGAGGCTTCTAAGAGGTTCTGACACAGTTATAGGGGAGGACCTCGGTGGAGAGAAGTTCTCCCCACTAGACTCCTCGGTGGTCGGTCTCTACCTCACCGGACCCCCCACAGATAGTTTTTCGGAAAGGACGGGGGGTATATTGTAAGGCGTGGCTTGCTAAACCTCCTACCGGGATCTTGATTATACGTTTATTTAGGGCCTCTAGGGTACGGGAGTAGATGGGCGCTAGGAGGGAGTAGTGGATGGCCTTCCCGATGCCACCACACCAGACTGCATATGATAGAGCGGCTACGATATTCTCGCCTGAAGGCGACTTATACCAGGTTAGATATGCATTTGAGGCCGTTAAGAAGGGATGGACAAGCCTGGGTATAAAGACGTCGGAGGGTGTCATACTCGCTGCCGAGAAGAGGCTAATAGCTCCTCTTGCCGATATGGATGATGTCGAGAAGATATACAAGGTAGACGACCACGTCGGAGTGGCATTCGCGGGTATGGGTGGAGATGGAAGGATACTCATAGATTACGCTAGGATCTACGCCGTCAGACACAGGCTACTCTACGGAGAGCCTCCCACAGTAGAGCTTCTAGCCAAGATAGTTGCCGACCTCAAGCAAGCATATACCCAGCACGGAGGCGTAAGGCCCTTCGGAGTTTCACTAATATTCGCCGGGGTCAATAGCGATGGTTCGACGAAGGTCTACAGGACAGACCCTGGAGGACAGTACTTCAGCTTCAAGGCTATAGCTATTGGCGGTGGCGAGCAGATAGCGAACGAGATGTTCGAGAAAAACTATAGAGACGACATGAGCTTCGAAGAAGCTCTAAAGCTCGTCATCAAGGTCCTATACGTGATAACTAGGAAAACCGTAGAAGACAAGGACAAAGCATTGAGCCAGCTACCCAACCTTGTGGAAATAAGCTACATAACCGTGAAGGACAGAATGTTCACCAAGATGAGCAGAGAGGCTGTAAAAGAGGTTATAGAGTCAATAAAGGATGAGCTCAAAGAATTGTAAGGCCTCCAGACAGACCTTCTCTAACATATTCACACCCTATTCCCGTTTCCAACCACTCCTTCCATCACATATCCCACTAGCCGGGGTAGAGCTCAGCACATGTGGCAGAGGCAGCTTGCAACGATTATCACGCAACAACCTCTGCGATAGTATTTGGTGGAGCGGGTTTGGGCAAGGTATTCGCGCTTGTAACTGGTGGAAGTCGAGGGATCGGTAGGGCTGTGGCTTTAAGGTTTGCGAGAGAGGGCTACGGTGTCATAGTAACCTATAGGAATAGGGGGGACCTAGCAGGGGAAGTGGTTAGAAAGGCCAAGAGTATAGGCGCTCCCATAGCTGAGGCTATACAGATGGACGTTAGTAGTGTTGAGAGCGTTAGAAGTGCGAGGGAGAGGGTTGAGGAGCTGGTGGACTATCTGAACGTTTTAGTTAACAATGCGGGCGTTCTTCATGTAGGTGGAATTGAGGAGACAACTCCAGAGGATTGGAACAGAGTTATAAACGTCAACCTTACCGGCCCGTTCATAGTCACAAAGGAATTCTTACCCCTCCTGTACAGGGCTGAGTGGGCTAGCATCGTTAACTTGGCAAGCATTGCGGGCCAAACGGGGAATGTAGTGGCTTCGGCCGCATACAGCGCTAGTAAGGCCGGCGTTATAGGGTTGACCAAGAGGCTAGCCGTAGAGCTTGCCGAGAGAGGCATTAGAGTGAATGCGGTTGCACCCAGCTTCGTTGAGACAGATATGGTGAAGGACTTCATCGACACACAGGAGAAGAGGAGGAGGGTCGAAGAGCTACATCCTCTAAGAACTATAGTCAAGCCCGAGGACGTAGCAGAGGCCGTACTCTTCCTCGCTGATCCTCGCAGGTCGAGAGCAGTGACTGGCCACGTGCTACAAGTCAACGCCGGGCGACTGACATGATGGAGTGGGCCAACAACTCTTTACCCCGAGAGTAAACACTCCATCCCTGGGGAGGAGTGTGACGAGAAAGCAAGACTACATAGTAGCCTGGATGGAGCTCAAGGGTCAGAGGTTCGAAATCCTGGTGAGGCCGGATTTAGCCTTCAGATATAAGGAGAAAGGTGACGTCGACATTGAAGACGTGCTATGGACAGACACCATCTACAAGGACGTCCGGAGAGGGTTGAAGGCCAGCCCAGAAAGCGTTAAGAAGGCGTTCGGCACCGACAACATCCGGGTCGTAGCACAGAGGATCCTCAAAGAAGGGGAAATACAGATCACAGAAGAGCAGCGCCGGAAGATGCTTGAAGCAAAGAAGAAACAAATAATAACGTATATAGCTCGGAACGCTATAGACCCAACCACCGGCAGCCCAATACCAGAGCCGAGGATAGAGGCCGCGCTAGAGGAGGTCAGGTTCCCAGTTAACCTCTGGAAGGACGCAGAAAGCCAGGCCGTAGAGGCTGTGAGGCTCATAGCTAGAGTAATGCCGATAAGGCTGGCTAGAGCGCTCATAGAAGTGACCATACCGCCCCAGTACTCGGGAAGGGCTTACCAGGCTCTGATGAGGATAGGCGACGTAAAGAAGACAGACTGGCTGCCCGACGGCAGCCTCAAAGCCGAGATAGAGGTGCCAGCTGGAGCCCAGATAGAAGTCACTAACAAGATCCAGGCCCTAGCACGGGGCTCGGCGGATGTTAAGGTCAAGAAGGTGGCCTGAACCGGCGAGTCTCACATGAGGTGCCTCTAGTGGAGGCAGGAAGCGTTGTCCTAGGCCTAGTGGGCAAGACGAACGTCGGGAAGTCAACATTCTTCACGGCGGCTACTGAGCAGCCAGTGAAGATCGAGAATAGGCCTTTCGTCACTATAGAGCCAAACGTGGGTGTAGCATACGCTAGGAAAAAGTGCGCCCACGTCGACCTAGGCCTGCCCAAGTGCGACCCCGTTAACAGCCTATGCCTCGAGGGCTGGAGGTACATACCTGTCAAGCTTCTAGACGTAGCAGGCCTAGTCCCCGGGGCTCACAAGGGCAGGGGGCTGGGAAATAGGTTTCTCGACGATGTTAGAAAGGCTGACGCCCTGCTCCTAGTAGTCGACGCCAGCGGATCTACAGACCCAGAGGGGGTTCCGTCAAAGCCCGGCTCCCACAGTCCTGTGGAGGAAGTGGAGTCAATGATACTCGAGATCAGAGAGTGGATGGTGGAAAGCCTGAGGAGGGATTGGGAGAGGTTTGCGAGGCGGGTGGATA
Source organism: Aeropyrum sp. (assembly GCA_015521685.1). Classification (GTDB taxonomy): domain Archaea; phylum Thermoproteota; class Thermoprotei_A; order Sulfolobales; family Acidilobaceae; genus Aeropyrum. The sequence goes on along the minus strand of WANT01000030.1, from coordinate 57,380 downwards.
CGGGGGGCATAAGTGATATCGTGGGCGCGCTCCACCAGCGTGTATCGGGTTTCGAGATCCCTAGAAGTATTGTTGCTGAGGTCCTGGAGGCCACAGGTCTGGGGGAGAAGAGGCTCACGTCCTGGGGAGACGAGGACCTCAGGCTCTTCGTCTCCGAGGCTTTGCATAGGGGGAAGCCTATGGTTATTGTCGCGAATAAGTCTGACGTTCCAGGCTCGGAGGAGAATATTAAGGCGCTTAGAGGGAGGTTCCCCGAGATACCAGTGATTCCCACCAGCGCTATTGCGGAGGCGATGCTGAGGAGGCTAGCGAGAAAAGGAGTAATAAAGTATTTACCGGGCGACGGGTCATTCGAGGTCCTCAAGCCTGAAGCCCTAGATGGGAGGGCAAAGTCCGCGTTGAAGCTTATCGAGGAGAGGGTCTTCAAGCTCTGGGGCAGCACGGGGGTAGTTCAGTCAATCAACACAGCTGTGTTCGACAGGCTCGGTATGATAGCAGTCTATCCTGTTGAAGATCCAAACAAGTACACCGACAAGGAGGGGAGGGTGCTGCCTGACGTCCTCTTAGTGCCCAAGGGATCTAACCCCAGAGAATTAGCGTTCAGAATTCACACAGACCTCGGCAAGACCTTCCTCTACGCGATAAACGCTAAGACGAGGCAAAGAGTAGGGGAGAACTATAGCCTTAAGGATGGAGATGTGATAAAGATAGTCGCGACCGCAGGAAAGTAAAGCCGCTCGACAAGGGTCTCCCAGCTCTAGATGCCCACACATTAAACCCGCTCTACACTACCCATGATTCACCTGGGATGATGACGCCGTCCCAGAATGAAGGGATGAATGTCTCACGACGATCTGACCTCACACAGCTAGAGGGGTAGGCTATGGACGTGGAGGCCGCTTTAACCGCAGCCGTAATAGCAGGGTTTGTATCGGGCGGGCTAGCCGGCTACGCAGCCGCAAAGATAGCATCTGGCAAAGCCTTGAAGATTCTTGAAGCTCTAAGCGAGGCCGGGTTTAGAAGTCGAGAGCTGGCCAGAATTAGGAGAAGGCTGGGGTCTAGGCCTAGGAAGAGATATATAGCTTTCGAGGTCCTCGCCAGGGATGACAAACCCCCCGACAAGATCCAGCTAGAACACTCGCTTCGCAAAGTATACAAGGAGGTCTTCGGGCTCAAGGCTCTGGCAGTATCTAGGCTAAGGATTGTAGAATACGACGAGAAGGCAGGGAGGGGGGTATTGGAAGTGAGGAGAGAGTACAAGTATCACGCATTAGCTGCACTAGGGCTTCTGAGGAGGGCAGGTGGAAGAGAGGTGCTAGTGGTGCCTCTGAGGACCTCAGGCACTATTAAGGGAGCTCTTAGGGCGTTTGCGGGCAAACCCTAGCTCTAAATTCTTGAGAACCTAGCTGCAGCCGGGTATCCTCAACCTGCTCTCTCCCCCTTTCGAGGAGACCACCTTAACATAGATATCCCAGTCCCTCCTAAGCCTCCACAACTCGGCTCTAGGATGTTCAACGTACTCGTGCCACGGTGGCGTGTAGTCTGGGGGCCACTCCGATAGGAGCCAGGATAGATTCACCCCGCTTCTCTTAGCTGCCCTTCTGAAGGATGATGGTGTTTGAGAGGGGCTCCGCGCCCAATCCACTATAACCCTACTCATGTCTCTAGACCCACGTGCCAGCGCCACCTGAACCTCCGCCCATCTGACATCATAGCCCGACACCCTAGCCCCACTCTTAGCAAGCTCCCGGGTAAGGATTGCAATCCTCTTCCTGAGCAGGCTCCTATCTCCTAGCCCAGCCCACTGCATACCCGTCACGGGCTTTGGCATAAACGGGTTTACGGAGGCTTTAGCGATACCACCCAGACGCCTAACCAGCCTAACCACCTTTACAGCAGTATCTACTGTCTGCTGGAACTCCTCCTCATCCTCTCCGGGAAACCCTACCATGAGATAGAGCTTGACTCCTTTAACACCGCCTGAGAGAGCGTTTCTAGCGGCCCATAGGGTAATCTCCTCTCCTATAGGCTTCAGTATTGCCTTGGATATCACGCACGAGCCAGTCTCGGGGGCTATTGTTACTGTCTTCTGCCCTGCTCTGGCTATAAGCCTCGCCCTCTCCTCCGTCAGGGTCTCAGCCCTCAAGCTTGGGACGCTCGCCTCTAAACCCTCCTCAACAGCCCTCTCTAGTATAGCGTCTGAAGCCCTGTTGTCAAAGAATACTAGGCTGTAGAATATCACCCTCCTGACTCTGCTCCTCCTGACCCCCTCTATCATAAGTTTCTCCAGCGTCGGCAGGCTCCTATCCCTCCTGGGCCTGAATATAGAGCCCTCCATACAGAACCTGCACCCGCGGCCACACCCCCGGCTAGTCTCCAATATGAAGCCCCTACCCCATACTGGCTCAACACCGTTGGGAGGCCTCTGATCCAGAGGATACCAGGCTTCGTCCAGCCTCTCGACGTATACCCTAGTTACAGGCCAGTTCTCCATAGCCGGGACTAGTACTCCGGGGATAGTTGAGAGGTTCCTAAGCCTCTCCCGCCTTGACGATGATGCCAGCGAGCTCGCTATTTGCTCAGCCACCGGTTCCAGCTCCCCAACTAGCACTGCATCCAGAATATCAATGACCGGTAGAGGGTTCGCTGTGACTGCAGGACCCCCACCGATAACGATAGGATGCTCCTCACCCCTACCCATCCTCCACACGGGAATACCAATGGACTCCAGAGCCTTCACTAGGTCGGCATACATAACCTCGTATGGGAGGCTCACCATAATAGCCCTAGTCTCCCTAGGATCCAGGGGTCCGTCCACATCAACATAGCCATCCTCTATAAACGCGGTCTTAACACCTATACCTAGGCTAGAGAATAGACTCTTTATCATGTAGAACGCTAGACTACTGTACGCCACGCTTCGCGGGCCTGGGTAAAGTAGTAGTATTGAGTAGCCTTTCCTAACCATTCTCCCTCTCCTCATCTAGCCGCGAGGCCCTCTCGTAGAGGAGAGTAGCTATCGCAGTAAGTGCTGCTGCGGCTGCATAGTCCGTGGAGAGCGTTATGCCGGGAGCCAGATCTACAACGATATCCGCAAACCTATAGACTCCTAGGGGTATCCCCTCCCTAGAGCCTATGAGGATGTTGACTCTCCTAGAATTCCTGAATAAATCCCACAACTCCTCGACCTTCCGAGAGATGTGTTCGCCTTCAGGCTCCATAACTATAATCGGCTCGCCCTTCCTAGACCTCACTAGCTGGTGGATATCCTGAAGGTACACAGGAACCCTCCACACCTTCCGGTGATAACTCTTCCTTTGAATCTCAAACCTGCTCTCAACACCCTCGAACACTCCTGCCAGGAACTCTAGAAGCTGTCTAGCGTCTACCAAGCCACTAGGTGCTACCACCAGCTCTCCGACCTCGAAGTTCTGTACCTCCCTTCCAACTCTAACTCCCATATTTCTGCAGGCGTCTAGAGGCCCCAAGTAAGGCATCTGGACAACAGATATTTTCCTTAGTAGAGGGAGTACGGGGTGCTTGCCCCGCATCTTCCTCCACTCCTCAGCCCCCCTATAAACCGAGATGAGGGCTAGGTCCTGGATTATCTCCACAGCGACAACCCAGTCAGGGTTCGACAGGTTTACGCATGCACCGGTAGACCTCCTTATGCTGTCTCCCACAGCCACATTAACATCTATACTCGTGAAGCTATGCCTACCCCTCCTAGTAGTCCTTACCGCAAAGCACGACTCAGAGCCGAAGAACCTTGAAGCCGCAATGGAGGCAGCCCTACTCATTTCATCGATACTTGCCTTAGCCACTGCGTGTATACGGAGAACCCGATCAGCCTCAACAACCTCATCAAGCACCTTCTCAGCATCGACATCAACATCCCTGCAGCCATAAACCAGGATAAGTCCTTTAAAGCCCAAGGGCGACGGAACCGCTTTAAGATGGGGAGAGAATTCCTCTATTCTAGATGCAACTAGTTTCTCTAGCCCGAGAGAAGTTTTCACCAAGAGGCACGGAGTACCCCATGATTCTAGGTGGCGGGACAGTGTAGGGCACACCCCACTATAGGTTACCGAAGAAGAATGTGCCGAGAGGAGGCTCCAGCCTCTGGAGGCGCTAGGATAGCAGTTGTAGTGGTTTGTTTAAGTGCTTGAGGGAGCACTATGTCGCTTTGAGCTGTACTGGAGATATGACTACGGCTTTCTCGGGTCCCTCCGGTCCCGGAACCCATAAGAGCTTGCTCTTGGCTATCTCCACCTTCCTCAGAGGATATATTTTCCTTGCTCTCTCGTCTATTAGGTAGGCTAGGCTCCCCTCGTGGTCGCTGAACACCATGAGCTGGATGAACTCGTCGAGCGTTGACTCTCGGGCCTTCTGCTCTATAACCTCCTGCATAGCCTTCCTGATCGCCCTCTTCTGGCTCGTCTTACACCTCTGCCTCGTGAAAGCCATAGCTGTAACTCTTAGGCCGTAGCCGTCCTTGGTCCACACGTTGAATATGCCAGTAACCTTGCTGCTCTTCCTCCTTGTAAGACCCCTTATGTAGTCGCGCAGAAGCTCGTGGCCCTTAAAGCGAGTGTACGCAGTGTCTCCCTCTACCCTCACCACCTGGAAGTATAGCTTCACGTGAACATAGCTATAGTCTCCTGTAATGTCGAAGAGCGTCGTCTCAAGCACCCTACCTATAAGCTTCTCCGGGTCATCCGCCGGAGTTGTGCCGAGAAGAGTCTCTCCGAATAGGGGCGGGGCGACCGCTTTATACCACTTCTTCAGCCTCCACGTATCCCTTATGCCACCCCTAACCATTCCCTCTCTACCCCATCACACCCTGGAACCTCTAACAATTAAATATCTACCTTCTAGAGCGAACGCCTAGCAATTACCACCAAGCCTATCGCCGAGAAGGACTCCACTAGCCTCTCTCAAGCACTTCTACAGCTGCCTTGTAAGACCTCAGCAGGTCGTCTATAGTGTTCCTCATGCTAAGAATCCTCTTGGAGTCTCTACAGTCATCTATTTCTATGATGCACCGTATAGCCGTCTCCCCGCTTGGGCTGCATGTCACCCTCAACCAAGACGGGGTCTCCAGGTTGTCGGGCTCTAGACTAGCCGCTATCTCCCGAGACCCAGGTAGAACTATCTCTGCAACACATCCCTGTCCAGCCATAGGCTAGCCCCCTCCAAGCTAGCTATCTTAGATTCGACAAGCCTTCTCACACCGCCTAAGCCACGGGCCGCCTCCTCAACCTGGGCCGGGCTTGCCCTGAGCCTTCCACCAGCCTCCACGGCAAGAATGCTATCTTTCTCCACTAACCCTAGGAGGACGAGAGCTCTCCAAAGGTGGTAGAGGGGCGTTGATTGAGGAGCGTCGACAACATATATCCTATACTTCGGGATAGTCTTAAGCCTCCTTGGTTTCGCGTCCTCAACCACTTGGCCGAATCCACCTGCAAGCGACTCTAGCTCTGCCTCGGCGATAGAATACTCCCCCTCGAGATCTACAACCGTAGACACTAACCCCTCAAGCCCTCCAACCTCCAGCGATAGTGTAAGCACGTCCGCGCCCATCCTAATGTCGGATATGGGCGCCGACGCAGACCTCGAAAGTGGGAAGCCTCCAACATATTCCTCCACGAGATCGTCTCCCTCCAGCCCTTTAGCATACTTGCCTACATGCCCGAGAACCACCGAGACTAGCCTCCCCAGCTCGTCTCTATCCCTCACAGAGTCCAGGCTCCTCGAGGAGAGATCCTCTAGGCCCTCGCCTCTGAGTACCTGTCTGCAATAATCAGAATCTCCAGTCATCTTAGGATAGTAGGGATTCACAGTCCTCGCTATACTCTCGCAGACTTCACCCTCGAAGGGCTTGTAGGCCTTGAGCGTGGTCACAACCTCGAGCTCATACGTCTCAATCCTGCTGATATCCTCGAGGAGTATCCTGTCAATGCCGTGGAACCTGCCATTCCTCTCCACATACCTCCCAACGTAGGAGCCCGCTAGCGCGACTAGTATGTCCCACGAGCCTCTATACCCCACAACCTCAGAGGATATTATTGAGATGGCTGCGCTACAGCTTCCCTCAGCCTCAACTATGTAGAGGTTCATGACGGGAGTACCCCTCACAGGGCCGGACGACACGGCGAGTACAGTGCTAGACACCTCGCTGGCACGGTAGTTGACGGAATCGTAGCCCAGCAATATAGTGGGAGAAATTATCGGGGGAGGCTTTACAGACACGCTCACCACTGGCCTGAGCCCCAGGGCCAGCAGCCTCTTGAATATGTACGCACCCGCGATAACGCTATCCCTAGAGGGGTAAGAGTATATCCTGACGCTGTCATCCTCGCCCTCCTCAACTATCTTCTTGAATGCATTTGACGAAGCTTCCAACACCTTATCAAAATCGGCTCCAGGGCTTAGTCTCAGCTTGTACAAGACTCTCGCTCCCTAAAACCTGAGTTGAATTGGACAGGTTATTTGAGGAGGGAGGGCGAAGAACAGGGAGGGAAGTTTAGGCGTCTAGGTTGATACCAGGAGCTTCGCGGCCTCGGGATCATACTTCCAGTCTTTGGGCAGGACACCCCTTCTCTTGTAATACTTGACGAGCCTCCTTATCTTGGACTCTAGGTCCATTAGGCCCTTCTTTGCGTGAACGTCCTTAGGATGCTCGTCGAGGTGTCTCCTGAGGTTGACTGCCTTCCTGATTAGGCTCATCAGGTCTTCGGGCAGAGGCCCTGCCAGCTTGTTCTCCCTAAGGACCTCGCTAATACTCTTGCCTAGGATCGGCTTTACGAGGGGTATGCCGTACTGGTCGCGCAGTATTATCCCTATCATGCTAGGACCGTAGCCTTTCTTAGCCAGCTCGACGATGAGTAGCTCTATCTCTTCAGGGGTGAACACGAGCCACTGAGGAGGCTGTGGATGCGGCGGCCTAGTGCTGTGGGACTGACCCTTTTCCCTCTTCTTATTCAAGCCCTAATCACCCTCCAAACTCCAGCCTAATCCTGTCCAGTTGGGTAGGCTCGAGGGATTATAAAGAATCCTTCCTCACCACCCACCAGTATGAGCAGCCCCGACCAGCCATGATGCGAGCTTCCTCAGAGCTTGGGCCCTGTGGCTCACCCTGTTCTTCACCCCTATACCCAGCTCAGCGAACGTCTGGCTGTAGCCTTCAGGTATGAATATGGGGTCGAAGCCGAAACCCTCAGAGCCCCTGGGCTCTTCGGCTATCCGACCGCACACCTCACCTGAGAAGACTTTTTCGGCCATTGGAGCTACATACGCTACCGCACTCCTAAAGCAGGCACTCCTTCCCCGGCCTTGTAGCAGGTTCAGGATTCCCTCGATGCCTATCGTCCTATATACATAATCACTATAGGGCCCCGGAAACCCTCTTAGGGAGTCGATGAAGAGGCCAGCATCCTCCACTATCAGTGGCCTTCTAAGCTGCACGTAAGCTATCCTGGCAGCCTTCAACGCAATATCCTCGAGCCTGTCCGACTGGATCTCGACTTTAACTAGCCTAGCCTGCCTAGCCTCGATACCATATTCTCCTAGAATCCTGGAAGCCTCCCTAAACTTACCCTCATTGCCTGTAACAATGTAAACGAGTCTCGGAGGCTCCAACCACGGCTTCACCCCCAGACAGTCTTCTTTCTCTCCCTGACATAGCGGCCCCTAAGCCTTACCTCTTCAGCCCTATTGACAACCCTCTCCCCCTCAAGCCCCATCTCAGAGAGGTATCCCTCGACGTACCACTTGTAAAGACTGTCGGCTATCGAGGCGTGCGTCGAGGATGCCGCCCTACGGAAAAGGTGGAGATCGACAGCCCTATCCTCAATGCTTTCAGAAAACTCCGAGAGGCCGTAATCTATCAGGACCGGGACTCCGCGGGACAAAATGTAGTTTGATGTCGTCGGATCCCCATGAACTATCCCAAGCCTGTGGAGCCTGCCTAGGGTCTCGCCAGCTTTATTGATAACTGGTCTCAAACCTCCTCCCAACCTATCTACCTCGTCCTTCAGAAGCCTGCCCTCCACGTATTCCATAATTAAGACGGCTAGTGAGGGGAAGACGGCGAGGAGGGCAGGAGCGCTCACGCCCCCCCTCCTCGCGGCAGCTATTATCTTGGCCTCACGCTTGGTTCTAGCCCTAGCAAGGCTCTCAGCGAGCCTTGGGTGCATGTATGGCTTTCTAACCCTTATCTTATACACTGCATCAACGCCGAGGAACCTGCCCCTCCTTATCTCCGACTCAGCCCCCCTTTTGATTAGGGGGAGCTCCTCCAGGTTCAGCCCAATCCAGGCATCCACGGATACCAAGGTATATCTACCTCGTCTATCCTCCACTTCTGCCTTATGAAGGCCTTCTCAGGCTCCACAGTTACACCGCTCCTAAAGGCCGCCAGCCCAGTTACAGCTATCATTACTCCATTGTCGCCGCTAAGCCTGACATCCACAGGCTTGTAGACAGCGTCTTGAAGCGACGCCATGGCCTCCATCTTAGAGTTCAGCAACTTGTTGGCAGCGACACCTCCAGTTAGTGTTACCTGCTTTTTGCCGGTATGCGCCACACACCTCTCAGTCACCTCTACAACACTTGAAAATGCCACCTCCCTGAGCGTGTAGCAGACATCCCTCAGCCGAGCACCCCTCTTCAGCAGTTTTAGAGAGGCCGTTAGAATGCCTGAGAAAGAGACGTCCTGTCCCTTGACAACATAGGGAATCCCTTCAATGAACTCACCGCCCTCTGCACACACGTCTACAGCGTGCTGCCCGCTGACTATGTAAGGCGGGGCTATTCCCGCCTCCCTGGCGAAGGTGTCAAGCAAGTTGCCAAGTGCTATGTCTAGAGTCTCCCCGAACACCCTGTACCTTCTGTCCACGAAGGAAACAACAGTCGTGTTACCACCCGCTACATACAGAGCCACGGGATCTCTTAGCCCTGTAGACCACCTAGCTACTTCAATGTGAGCCACAGCATGGTTAACAGGGACTAGTGGCTTCCCATGCTTTAGGGCTAGAGCTCTCGCTACTGTGGCCCCCACTCTTAGGGCTGGCCCCATGCCAGGGCCTAGGGATACAGCTATAGCTGAGATCTCCTTAATTGATAAGCCAGCGCTCCCTAACGCTTCTTCGACGGCCTCGCCCGCCACCTTGGAGAAGTATTCAGCGACCTCTCTGGGCAGTATGCCGCCAGAGCGGGGCTCCCACTTGCGCCTTACATCCGCGAGAATGTAGGGAGGATTGTCGGAGACGATACCCACGCCAAAAGTGTGGGCAGTAGACTCTATCCCCAGGACTATGGTTTCGTCTCGGGGCCTGCTAGGCATAACCCTGCCTACCCATCATTTCCTGGTTAAGAACTCTGTATAGCCGCACTTCCCGCAGTGCCACCTCTCCACAGGCTTCACGTGGTGCGCCATTATGCTCCCGCACCTAGGACACCTCTTGTTCTTCAGTTTTATAACGCCCTTCTCATAGTCCACCTCGTATAGCTTGTGAACGTACGTCTTCAGCTCCTTGTCTGCCATGCTTCATCACCCCTCCTCCTGGAAGGGATCCACTCCACCATTCCTCTCTATGATATATTCTGGCTCGAAGGAAAGCGCCTTCTCGGGAGAGTCGTAGATATGGACTCTTACCGTGCTCACTCCTGCGCCATACTCTGTCTTGATGAACCTAATATACAACCTCTTAATGTCGACTCCGAATACCTCGGATAGCTTCTGCCTCAGGAGAATCCTCATAGGAGTTGATTTAAGGTCGTGGCGGACCCTGATAATAACCTCCCTCCTCTTAATCAGAGGATTATACCAGTCAGACAGAACCTCGCCGCTACCCATCTCACCTAGATCTACCGTCCTCACCTGCTCGCTGCTGGCGCTACTCAACACTCTACCCCCGACCCCCCTTATTAGTATAGACCCTTTTAACTACTATGCCCGAGAAAACCGACGCCTCCAAACCAGAGGATATTAATCTCTTAGGAGTGGAGGCCTCTTGCTAGCGGCTCTAGACCTCGCCTCAGCCACTATCTCATCAACCCTATCTAAGAAGTCTTCCGGTAGCTTGGTGAAGAGTGGCTTTACCTCACGTATCCGCGACCCTCCAGGCACGTTCCTGTCGAGCCACTCGTCCCACACCGCCTCATGAACGCTGCCCGCCATACCCAGCATCGACCAAAGCCTATCAGCCGCCTCAGGCGTGAAGGGGGCAAGGAGGTGCGCTAGGGTTTTGACTGCATAGAGGGCTGCAGTGAGGACCCTCACACCCTCCTCCCTATCCTCCCTCATAAGCCTCCATGGCTCTGTCTTGTTGAGGAAGCCGTTCCCCTCTCTAGCTATCTCTAATATCCCCTCAGTGGCCTTCTTTATCCTAATCCTATCAAGGTCCTCGGCCACCCTCCATGCAGCGGTCCTCACACGCTCTACGAACGATGCGTACTCGCCCAAATCCTCGGGTTCGGGCGCTACCCCGCTCATCCTGCTCCTAACTAGGCTTAGAACCCTGTTCACGAAGTTCCCTATGTCGTCGTTAAGCTCAGTATTAACTATTCTATAGAACTCCTTCCACGTGAAGTTGGTATCCCTGGCCTCAGGCCTCATCCTAGCTAGGACCCACCTCCAGTAGTCGGCTGGTGCAATCTCGAGCGCCTCGTCTATCCAAACACCGATCCTCCTGCTCTTGCTGAACTGCTGCCCCTCGAACATGAGGTATTCAGTAGCGCTTATCCTCCAAGGCAACGTGTAGGGGTCGTGGCTTGCCATGAAAAGCGCTGGGAGTATGATGGCGTGGAACGGTATGTTATCCTTTCCGATGAAGTAGATCGTCTTGACTTCCTCACTCCACCACCAGTTCTTCCACTCCTCGGCGTCGCCCCGAGACTCTAGGAAGTACTCCTTCGTGGCGCTAACATAGCCCAGCAGGGCGTCGAACCAAACATAGATGGTCTTACCCTCCGCTCCCTCGAAGGGCGCTGGCACTCCCCACTTCAAGTCCCTAGTCACACTCCTCGGTTTGAGCCCCTGCGCCACCCAATTGAGGCTGAATTTCTTCACGTTATCCTGAAGCTCGCTATGGTTTTCTAGCCAGTTTAGAAGCCTGTCCTGCACCTTCCTGAGGTCTATGAACCAGTGCCTCGTTGACTTGTATTTCGGTGTTGCACCGCATAGGGAGCACCTGGGGTTCTTCAGCTCTGTGGGGTGGAGCAGCCTTCCGCACTCATCGCACTGGTCTCCACGGGCCCTCTCGTATCCGCAGTATGGGCACGTGCCCTCCACAAATCTGTCGGGGAGGAACATATCGTCGTTCTCGCAAAATGGGAGCACCTCTTCCTGGGAGAATATATAGCCGTTCTCCTCGAGCTTCTTCATGAATCCCATAACGAACTCCTTGTGCACAGCGCTCTCAGTCCTAGAATAGTTGTCGAAAGTGATCCCGTAACGGTTCCACATCTCGACGTCATAGCTGTGGACTTGGTCCGTGAGCTCCTTTGGCTCCACCCCCTTCTTGCGGGCCTCCAGCTCTATGGGGGTGCCGTGCTCGTCACTACCACTTACGAATACCACGTCGTGGCCTCTGAGCCGCAGGTATCGTGCGTATATGTCGGCGCTAAGTATGCTGCCGACTAGGGTTCCGAGGTGAGGTACGTGGTTGACGTAGGGCCAAGCTGAGGTTACTATATACTTGCCCATTAAGCTGACCCTTGGGGTAAGCTATATTTTGAATAGAGACTTTAAACCCTTGGAGGACTTCTCCTCCTTCTTCTCCTCCTTGACGATTATATAGTGTATCAGGCCCTCGCCCCCATCACACTCGCTAACCTTCTTGCCCACAAAGTCCCCCTCCTTGAAGGGGCGCCTAACCTCCTTATCGCCACAACTTATCACAGTAATGAACTCTCTCTTCTTAGACACCGTCTGCTCCAGCTTTTTCATCTCAGACGCCTGCCTCACCATGAGAGCTATCGTGAGGCCCAGTATGAACACGAATAGGAGAGGCTGCAGCCACTCTAAGGGGGTCCCCTCGTGAAACACTACTGGCCCACCCCAACAGTGTTCCCAACGCCCACAACCACTACCACATCACCCTCCCTAGACTCCCTGCTGATCATCGACCTTACCGTCTCCACAGCCTTCTCCACACCCCTAGCTATCTTCTCATTCATCCCCAGGATCGCCTCCTCGAGGCTCATTTTGATCGCTACAGCTCTAAGAGCAATTCCATACTTGACGCTAACCCTCTCGAATCTGATCTTCTCAGGCCCTATATCACCGATGGCAGCGCCAACACCCTCTGCTACAGAGCCGCTCTCCTCCCCCTCGAGCTTGAGGGCGGCGTCCACGGTTATGAGGAGCCTGGGTTTCTTACCTCCAGCAACTAGCTTCTCGATCAGCCTCTCAGTGGCCGAGCCCGGCCTGCCAACACTACTACCCGGGCCCTCAGCCTTGACTATGTATACCTCCCTACCGTCTATCCTCTTGACCGTGTAGACGGTCTCCTCCTCAATCCTCTCCCAAGAAGCATCAACACCCGCGAGTCTCAACGCCACCATCGGCCCCGCCGAGTCGCCAATAGGGACTCCCTTGAGGAAGTCGTAGAGGGCTCTCCTGTAGGTGTCGGCCATTTTTAGTATCAGAGGCATCAGTAGCTGTAGCTGCATTATGAGTATCCAGTTCCTAGTCTTCTCACCAGTTAGTAGGAGGTGCCTCACGAACTTGCTTATGAATGTTAGGGCTGAGGTTATCTCCACGGCCACCTCCGCCTTGCTCCTCACGACGTCGTCGGACTCTGGCATGATCTTGGCGACTTCCTCCTTGAACCTCCTCTGCCTTAGGTTGACGAGGTGCTCTAGCCTCCTTATTATGTCCACTGGCTCGATGTCTACTGGAGATATGACGAAGAAGTCGGTAAGCCTTTTGAGAGTCGACTCCGCCTCCTTAGCGCCCGAGGAAGCCATATATTCCAGCGTCTTCTTTCTAGCCTCCCCAGCGAACGCCTCGAGTATATTTAGCTTCGCTCTAATGTCTCTGCTCCACAGGTAGACCTGCAGCCTCTGGTTGGCACCGGTGAATAGAGCCACGAATATCAGAACTAACAGTAGCTGGCTTATAGCTGATATCCAGTCTGGGAGGTTAGCGGGTAGTTCCGGCACCCTCTTAAACCCCCTATCTTAAGCAACCCCATTGGCTATATCCTTGGGGTATGGGCCCTAATTTAATAATGGATATAGTCTCATCCCACATTAGAGCTCAGGCTGCTCTCTGTCTGTAACGACAATGACGCCTGACTTGGTTGCATAGAACGTATGCTCGCTCTGCGCCACCACACCCCTGCCAGCCTCCACGAGTACCGGGTAAGCGTGGAGTATACCCCTCTTGGCTAGAAGCTTGAGGGCTGACTCGATCTCGTTTGGACTCCCCATGTTGGAGGGGAGCCACCTGGGAGTGAATGGGAGTGTCTTGAACTTGGATTCAATGTAATCCATAATTCTGGACTCCAACTCCCCTAGCACCGCCTTCCTAGCGCCCTTGCCAGTATAGGCGTATATGTTGACCGTAGACGACTCGACCACGTAACCCCTACCTGTGGTGGTGAACGGCTCAATAGCGAATATTGTGCCGGGCTGGATCCTCCGAATCCAGGCCGCCCTGTCAGCGTAGTTAGGTATGCTTATTCCAGCGTGGATCGTGTAGCGATCTATCGTGTGGCCTGACAGGTTTTTAATTACTTTGAAGCCTCGAGCCCTTACCGCGGACTCAACAGCCTTACCAATATCGTATAGCCTGACCCCCGGCTTGAGGACCCTCATTGCCGCCTCTAGCCCCGCCCTGCTAGCCTCCACAAGACCTAGGTGCTTCTCCGACAGGCTGACAGTAACTGCAGTATCAGCAATATAGCCCTCAATCTCGGCACCCACATCTATCTTAACAACATCATCCTCGCCAACCACGCAATCGTCCCTAATACCTGGAGTATAGTGGGCTGCGATGTGGCTAATCGATATGTTGCAAGGGAAGGCGGGCGACGCCCCCAGCTCTACTATCCTAGACTCGAGCTTCTCGCATATCTCACGGCAGCTAGCTCCAGACCTTACAAGCTCTCTAGACTCGTCCCTAACCCTAGCGGCTATCACGCCCGCCTTGAGCAGCTGTTCAGGAGGCTCCACGACACAATACCTAAAACCTAGGTTTCTACTCCCGGAAGACATATAGGTTAAACCCTCGGACGATAACTTAATCTAGAATTTGAGGCTGGCTGACATGGCCCGGCTAACATACTATGGTCACGCCGCCTTCGAGCTTGTTATTGACGGTAAGAAGGTCCTCATAGACCCCTGGCTCTCAAACCCCAAATCGCCCGTGAAGCCGGAGGAAGTTAAAGACGTTAATCTAATACTAGTAACCCACAGCCACTTCGACCACGTTGGGGACACAGCCACGGTCTTCAAGAACAACCCCAACGCCAAGGTCCTCGCAGTCTATGAGGTGGCCGACCTTGTCGCTGAAGAAATCTCGAAGTCCAGTGGTGAGAGCAAAGACCAGCTGTTCAACAGTGGCAGAGTCATAGGGGCTAACATAGGGGGGCCCGTAATACTCGAGGACCTAGGCCTCAAGGTTGCCTTCACGCCAGCGACCCACAGCGGCGTGGGCGTGGCAGCTGGGGTGGTCGTTATAGGCAAGGAGGCTAGAGTATACCACGCGGGCGATACTGGAGTCACGCTTGATATGAGGCTTGTGGGTGAGATCTACAAGCCCCACGTAGCTCTGCTCCCCATAGGTGGCCACTTCACAATGGACCCAGTTGAAGCCGCCAAAGCCGTAGAGCTGATAAAGCCGCTTGTCGCCATACCCATGCACTACGGCACCTTCCCGGTACTCTACGGCGATCCTAGCGACTTCAAGAAGAGAGTCGAGGAGAAGTGCGTGCCAACCCAGGTGAAGATACTAAATCCAGGGGAGTCCTACGAGTTCGACTTCTCCAAGCCCTAACTCCACCTACTCCAGCCTAAGCAAAAACCCAAAACTATTACACGTTTTTCACAGGCTCCGCAGCTTATACCTCCTCATAAAGATTTCCCTTCTACCAGCATAATCAAAGGCTGATAGGAGTGGATAGTATTGACAGCGTTGAAGCTGAGGCTAGCAGTAATAGACTACGACGTCTGTAAGCCAAGGAAGTGCAGCTACGAGTGCATCAGTGTCTGCCCTGTCAACAAGAGTGGTAGGGGCGTGGCCATAGACGCCGATATGGCTGCCCGGGGCAAGCCTGTGATATATGAAGACGCCTGTATAGGTTGTGCCCTCTGCGTCAAGGCTTGTCCCTTCGACGCTATCTACATAGTTAACCTTCCTCAGGAGCTGGAGGAGGAGGCTGTCCACAGGTATGGCGTGAACGGGTTCAAGCTTTTCAGGCTCCCTATACCTAGGGAGGGCCAGGTTGTCGGCCTGCTCGGCCGGAATGGCACTGGGAAGACGACCGCCATAAGGATCCTATCAGGGGAGGTTAAGCCTAACCTTGGCAGGGTTGAGGGGCCCGAGCCGGGCTGGGACGAGATCATAAGGAGGTTTAGGGGGAGCGAGCTGCAAACATACTTCAAGCAATTGTCTGAGGGAAAGCTGAGGACGGCCCACAAGATCCAGTATGTCGAGCTCGTACCTAGGAGGCTCAAGGGCAGGGTAAGAGATTTGCTTGCGAGAGCAGATGAGAAGGGCGTATACCTGGACCTAGCCAGCGAGATTGGATTGGATAAGGTTCTGGATAGGGATGTGAGGCACCTCAGCGGCGGCGAGCTCCAGAAGATGCTTATAGTTGCTACGCTCAGCAAGGACGCCAACGTGTACATATTCGACGAGCCATCAAGCTACCTCGACATAAGGGAGAGGATGCGAGTCTCCAAGATAATATCCAGGGCAGCTAGGCCCGGCACTTATGTCGTTGTAGTGGAGCACGACCTCTCCGTCCTAGACTATCTGAGCGACAACATACACCTCCTCTACGGCGAGCCAGGTGCATACGGCATTGTTTCAAAACCCTACTCCAGCAGAGAGGGCATCAACATATTCCTAGAAGGATACCTCCCAGCCGAGAACATAAGGTTGAGGAAGGAGCCCATAAAGTTCCGGAAACCCGCCGAAGTAGGCCTCGATGCAAAGCCCAGCGGTGGTCCGCGCAGGATAGTGGGGTGGACTAGTCTCAAGGTCGAGCTACAGGGTTTTACTCTTGAGGCTGAGGAGGGAGAGCTGTCAGGAGGGGAGATAGTAGGAGTCGCGGGTCCTAATGGTATCGGTAAAACAACCTTCGTCAAGACGCTTGCAGGCGTTCTCAAGCCCTCCGAGGGCGCTGTCTATCCCTACGTCGAGGGCTTGAGGGTCAGCTATAAGCCCCAGTATATAAGTCCTGAGGCCCTCCCCGACGCCACGGTATTCGAGGTCCTCAAGGCCGCTAACCCTGCAGCCGTTGTCCCCGGCTCTTGGCTCTATCTCGAGCTGGTTAAGAAGCTTAGGCTGGATAGAATGATGGATCGTAAGGCTAGAACCCTGAGTGGAGGCGAGCTACAAAGGCTAGCTATAGCTGTCTCCCTCTCAAGAGAAGCCGACATCTACTTGCTGGACGAGCCAAGCGCTTACCTCGATGTAGAGGAGAGGGTCAACGTCGCCAGGATAATAAGGAGGGTCATAGAGACTAGAGAGGCCGCAGCACTGGTCGTCGAGCACGACCTAATGATTCTCGACTATGTAAGCGACAGAATCAGCCTTGTTTCAGGAGAGCCCGGAGTTTACGGTAGGGTGAACACTCCAAGGCCCGTAAAGGCGGGGATGAACCTCTTACTCCAGGAGCTGGGAGTCACAGTAAGGAAGGACGACCAGACTGGCAGGCCCAGGATAAACAAGGAGGGCAGCTACCTAGATAGGATGCAGAGGGCTAGGAAGCTGTTCTACGCAGCATAGCCCACCAAGGACTCTAAACCCCCTATCTGTAAGGCTCAAAGTCTTCACAATCCTCTCGCTAACATTAACACTTAGTATGGCGTCTACCCTAGCGTCGAGCAAACTACCAAGCCTAGGCCTCTTCACTAGCCTGATCACCTCCCAAGCCCCTCCACCGCCTAGGATCGATAGGTCTCCCGATAGTATCCTCTGGAGGGCGGCTCCGTCGACTTGGACGAATGATGGGAAGGCTACGGCGAAAGCGTCGGCGTAGCGCGAGTATCTCGAGGCCTTCACCAGAATCTTGGCCAGGAGGTACCTCTCGGGTGTGGCTACAGCCTTAGGATCTATGAATCCAGTCTCCACCTCCACGATTATGGAGCCCCATGGACTCTCGGCGTAGACATCGGCAACAAGGTCCTCACCAATAAACTCCTCGACGGAAGCGTCGAAGCCTTGGGCCTCCAGCCATCCCGCCACTATACTTTGAACCGCGGCGTGCAACCTCGAGATCCTAAGGCCGTTGCCGTTACGGGATCGGGCCAATAGGCGCTTACCCATCCACTTCTAGTTCAGAGTATAGGATTCTATGTTTGATAGGATATGGTATCCTGGGAACGCCTAGACTTGTGCCAGCCCTGAAGTAATACCACAAGCCTTAGTATAAGCTACTAGTAAGGCTCAAGCCGATTATGGCTTATTTGAGGCCTAGATGATACACTTTAAGTCAGGTGCGCTAGCCGTGTCAGAATCGGGGAGGACAACCACCATCAGCGTTATCAAGGCCGACATCGGGAGCCTAGCTGGCCACCACCGAGTTCACCCCGATACAATCCTCGCCGCAAGCCGCGTCTTAGCCGAGGCAAAGAGGAAAGGCGTCATCAAGAGCTTCTACGTTACGAACGCTGGAGACGATCTACAGCTCATCATGACACACTTCAAGGGCGTCGACAACCACGAGGTGCACGAGCTAGCGTGGACCGCATTCAAAGAAGCGACAAAAGTCGCTAAGGACCTCGGCCTGTATGCTGCTGGCCAGGATCTTCTGAGCGACGCCTTCAGCGGTAACATCAGGGGTATGGGGCCTGGCGTCGCCGAGATGGAGTTCGTCGAGAGGCCCAGCGAACCCATAGTTGTGTTCATGGCTGACAAGACAGAGCCCGGCGCCTTCAACCTACCACTCTACAGGATCTTCGCCGACCCCTTCAACACTGCAGGCCTAGTCATAGACCCCAGGCTCCATGGAGGCTTCACCTTCGAGGTCCTCGACGTCTTCGAGGGTAAAGCGGTCGAGCTGAAGACGCCCGAGGAGTCCTACGACCTCCTGGCCCTCATAGGGACTCCTGCAAGGTACGTCGTCAAGAGGGTGTACAGGAAGAGCGATGGGGAGATAGCAGCGGTTGTGAGCAGCGAGAGGCTCAGCCTTATAGCTGGGAGGTACGTGGGTAAGGATGATCCAGTCATGATTGTGAGGGCTCAGAGCGGCTTTCCAGCAGTCGGCGAGGTCCTAGAGCCATTCGCATTCCCCCACCTAGTGGCAGGTTGGATGAGGGGCAGCCATCACGGGCCTCTGATGCCTGTGGGCCTCAAGGACTCCAAGGTGTCTAGATTCGACGGGCCACCAAGGGTTCTAGCGCTAGGATTCCAGGTTAAGAATGGGGAGCTCATAGGCCCTGCAGACTTGTTCGACGACCCGGCCTTCGACGAGGCTAGGAGAAAGGCCCAAGAGGTAGCCGACTACCTGAGGAGGCACGGGCCTTTCATGCCTCATAGGCTAGGCCCTGAAGAGATGGAATACACCACTCTGCCCGAGGTCCTCAAGAGGCTCAAGGACAGGTTCAAGCCGGTAGAGATGGGCTACAAGCCCAGGGTAAAGCATAGCGAGGAGCTTTCGGGGGCATCGGACGTAGACTAGGCCTTCACAGCTTTGCCCCCTTGACACCCACCTCTACCCTGTATACGGACATGCTGGGGCTATAGTCTACCACGTTTTTACACCACCCCACCTCCACCGCGCCGCAGCATCTGTGGTTAAATACGGTGAAAGCCTCGTCTCTGGCGTCGTGGCATGACGTAGAGAGGGTGTAGTATATTATCCTCGACTTCCCGGCCGTAAGGCGGCATGCGTGGACAGCGAAATTCCTCGAGGCTGTGGGGTGGTTCATTATAATCGTGTTGAAGACAGGCCTAAGTATGGCCGGGAGCTTGGAGGCGTCAGACCTCATCACAGCAACCACCCCTTTGAGTCTTCTCCTGTTGCGGCGTGCGTTGCGGGCTGCCAGCATTGCTGCATGGGGGTTTAGATCGTTTGCCACAACCCAAACCCTCCTCAAGCTAGCAGCATGTATAGAGAATCCTCCTACCCCGGAAAACATGTCGAGCACCTTCTCGCCCTCGCCTATACTATCTGCTATAGCCCTGTGCTCGCCGGCAAGGCGAGGGTTGAAGTAGACCCTAGCAATATCAACCTCAAACTCCAGCCCGTACTCCTTGTGCACAGTTGTTGTCCGCTCCTCCCCAGCTAGGTGTACGAGACTCTGTACCCTATAGTCGCCGCCTGTAT
Source organism: Aeropyrum sp. (assembly GCA_015521685.1). Taxonomy (GTDB): domain Archaea; phylum Thermoproteota; class Thermoprotei_A; order Sulfolobales; family Acidilobaceae; genus Aeropyrum. The sequence goes on along the minus strand of WANT01000030.1, from coordinate 37,872 downwards.
ACTCCTTTAGGTATGCTGATCTCACGCCCCTGTTCTCGTCGAGAAGGGCTTGTGCAGCCTCCCTGTATACCTCTAGTGGGGGGCCTCCGAGCCTCCTGCTGAAGACCGCTATGTCCCCCACGAGAGAGTAGCCCGATACCCCGTGAAAGCCTAGTTCCCGCAGGCGCCGAGGCTTCTTCCTCAATGGGAAGCTGGCCTCGCATCCCTCCACGCCTATACCTATAGTTGCTAGATGCTCTACAGCCTCAGAGCTATCCACCACTGGGATAAGAAGCCTCCCACCCAGCCTTACGGGCTTGTAGTCCCTAGCCATCAAGCTAAGGCTCTTAAGAGCTTTGATAGCCCTCTCCGCATCCCTCAGCTCTACCGAGACACACTGAGGTCCTCCACCCACGCCTGCCATACCCTCCCAGGATAATTTAGGCTCCGCATTGAGACCTTTGAATAGTGAAGCCCACCAGCAGGGGGTCTCAGATAGGCCCTCACAAGGTTGAGAGAGGACCCTAGGTGCATAGCGCCATGCCTAGCGATGTTGGGATTGTTGTCAAGAGGAATAGCAGCATAGCTGAGGAGATCGCGAGGATCGTTGTGAGGGAGCTAGAGAGGGAGGGGTACGGTGTCCTAGTAGATACTACTGTGGAGGCCGGATTCCTCTCCGAGTATAGAAGGTTCGATGTGGGCGTGAACCCTCCGGAGAGAGTCATTGTTATAGGTGGTGATGGGACGCTCCTTAGGACCTTCCTCAGGCTCGGCGAGATGGATAGCCCCCTGTTCATGACTATAAAAGCCGGTAAGAAGGGGTTTCTGCTTGATGTTGAGAGGTACGAGGCCGCCGAGAGGGTAAGGGACTTCTTAGCTGGTAACTACCGTGAAGCGGAGTACCCGCGGTTCAGGGTGTATGTTAACGGCGACGCAAAGGCCTGTATGTTCAACGACTCAGCTATAACAGCGAATAATGCGAAGATGGCCAGGGTTCATGTGCTTGTCGACGGGCAGTTCGCCATGAATATTGATGGGGATGGCGTTGTGGTATCGACCACCGCAGGGAGCACGGCGTATAGCCTGAGCTCGGGCGGGCCCGTCGTAGACCCGAGGCTGGGAGTCCTGGTGGTGACCCCCCTAAACCCTGTCCAGCTATTCCTGAGGAGCATAATTGTCCCAGAGTCCTCCAGGATCACCGTCGAGGCCAGCGTCTACAGCAACCCTTTAATCCTCAACATAGACGGGCAGTACATTTACGAGCTAGAGCCCGGAGGCGTCGTAGATATCGAGGTTTGTAAGAGCCCCGTACGCATAGCCAGGTTTAGGTGGTGGGAGGGCTACTATGAGAGGCTGTACACAAGGCTGCTCGCATACTGGTAGTGTAATAGTATTGGACACAGCAGCATTCATCTCAGGAAAGGCCACAGCCTTCAGGGACTGCCTCGCGACGACGCACAGCGTAATAAGCGAGGTTAGGGATAGGTATAGTCTCGCAATTCTAGAGACACTCCAGAGCGTAGGTAGGCTAGAAGTGGTGGATGTACCAAGAACGTGGGTTGATAGGGCAATAAAAGCCGCTAAGAACTCCAAGGTACTAGGAAGGCTAAGCGGCACAGACCTCGAGGTTCTCGCCCTAGCTATAGGGCTCAAAGAGTGCGGGATTGACGTGGCAGTAGCTACCGACGACTACTCGCTCCAGAAGGCCTCTATGTCTGCTGGAGTGAGGGTTGTCAGGCTCAGGTATAAGGGTGTCGGCAATAGCTAGCCTACCTTCTCTAGGACGGCTAGGAAGAATCCAGGTGTGCCATCCCTGTGCGGCTCCCACCTGAATCCTAGGCTAGTTCTCCGGCCTCTAGACGGCTTTACTCCCCAAGACCACGAAAGCCTTAACCCGAGATTCTCCGCCCTAGCCACCACGAGCTCGTTTTCCAGGCTACTCAGGGTGCAAGTGGAGTATGCAAGTAGCCCTCCGGGCTTCAGCAGCCTGTAGGCCGCCTTTATGAACGACTCTTGATACCTTGACGCGGCTATAGACTGCCTGAGAGTCTTGGAGTCGTGGACCTTTGGTATGACTCCAATATTGGTGCAGGGAGGGTCGACTAGGACTGCGTCAACCTTGCCAGCAGTACCCTTCACCAGTCCATCAGCCTTTCTGGAATCGCCACCGATTGTCTCGGCCCACCAAACACCAAGCCGTCTCAGCGTCTCCTCGAGAACGGGGATCTTGCTAGGCCTGTCGAAGGCTATAATCCTGGAACGCGGCCCAACAAGCTGAGCCACGTGGCTGACCTTCCCGCCCGGGGCTGCATTGAGATCCACTATAGTCCAGCCAGGCCTAGGGTCTAGAGCCCTAGCTACATACATCGAAGTAATGCTCTGACCGTATATCAGCCCCTCTAGGAAGCCGGGGAGCTCCGAAACACGCGGCGCCCTGAAGACAGGTTTCGTTATCCTCACAGCTAGCCCGCGGCGCTTCAGCCTAATCTCCCGCCAGGACATGGCTGCGACGCCTCCCCCCACGATCCTTCCATTCGGAGACACGACGACAACTTCGTCACCCCTGTCAACACCCCTCGCGTCTACCACTCCGGGCGCGTAGAGGTCGCTCCCCATCAACACTGACTCGCTTGCAATCTTATCGGCAACAACCCTCTTACCCCGATACTCCCATTTTAGGGGCCCTTCGACTGGATGCCAAACCGCCTCAGGGATGTCCTCGTCTACGCTGAAGTTGAGTCCCCTCTCACTCAGGACCTGCAGATACTCGTCGACGCCTATCTTCAGCGTGTTAACTCTAACGTATAGCCTGTCCGGAGGTCTCTCCAGCCTCCTAACTAGGTGGCATAGCGGGCCTGAGGATGAGTCTAGGACCTCGGCCAGCCCCAAGTCATAGCTTATCCATGTGCCGCATAGACCGCTACCGGTCATTCCATTGACCCCACATCATCCAGCCCACGCTAACAATTTGGGCTGTCCGCCTATGTCGGCCTAATCATCCCCCTCATTGTATCGCTGTGGATGCGGGATTAATCTGCTAGCATCGAGGCGGGGGCTCGTTAAACCCCGACTTCGACTCATGGGCCGCTAGCCAAGGGCTAGCGGTCTCGGACTTGCCAGGTCGTCCTCATCGCCCCCTAATGCTATTGCTTGGTTCTTAGGAGGTTAATGTCTCAGAAGGGCTGGCTGACCCCTATTCAAGTACGCAGAGTACATGATAGTTATTTAAGTGGGGGTTCTCCTTGCCTAGCGATCCTGGCGGGGATATGCCTTTTAGGGTTGTGGCAGAGGCTTTCTCATCGATGGAGAGGATAACCTCTAGAACCCAGCTAACTCTACTACTGTCGAGGCTCCTGAAGGATGCTCCCCCTGGCGTTATAGGTAAGGTTGTTTACATCATTCAGGGGAAGCTAGGGCCCGACTGGAAGGGCTTACCTGAGCTAGGGGTAGGGGAAAAGCTTCTGGCGAAGGCTATTGCACTGGCGTACAAGTCAACCGAGTCTAGCGTTGACAAGCTCTACAAGAATATAGGAGATTTAGGTAGCGTCGCCGAGAGGCTAGCTAGAGAGTATAGGGCTAGGGGCTCGAAGGGTGTTACCCTAGAAGCTTTCATGGATAGGGGGAGGGAGGAGCTCACCGTAACTAGGGTATACACCACGCTCTACAGGATCGCGCTGGCCCAGGGAGAGGGTAGTAGGGATCTGAAGTTGAGGCTTCTGGCAGGGCTCCTGGCTGACGCCGAGCCTATAGAGGCCAAATACATCGTTAGGTTTGTCGAGGGCCGCCTCCGAGTAGGTATTGGAGACGCCACCATACTCGATGCCCTAGCAGTAGCCTATGGTGGTGGAGTTCACGCCCGGCCAGTCATAGAGAGGGCCTACAACCTTAGAGCGGACTTAGGCTTTATAGCCGAGATAGTGGCGTCGAGGGGTGTAGACGCGCTCCGGGGAGTTAAGCCCGAGGTGGGCGTCCCGATAAGACCCATGCTAGCGGAGAGGGGGAGAGATCCTGGGGAGATTCTCAAGAAGGTGGGAGGACGGGCTATAGTTGAGTATAAATATGATGGTGAGAGGGCTCAGATACACAAGAAGGGCGGCGAAATCACCATCTTCTCCAGGAGGCTCGAGAACATAACTAGAATGTATCCCGACGTCGTTGAGATGGCACGCGAAGGCCTGAGGGCTGAGAACGCGATAGTAGAGGGCGAGATAGTCGCTATAGACCCTAACACCCTAGAGCTGCAGCCATTCCAGGTCCTCATGCACCGCAAGAGGAAGCACGATATACACAGGGTTATGAGGGAGGTCCCAGTCGCGGTGTTCCTCTTCGACGCCCTCTATGTGGACGGTGAGGACCTCACCCAAGCACCCCTCCCAGTTAGGAAAGATAGGCTGGCTAGCATTGTCCAGGAGAGCGACTCGTGGAGGATGGCTGAGTATGTGGAGACTGACAGCGCTGAGGAGGTGTGGAACTTTTTCCTTAAAGCCGTAGAGGACGGCGCCGAGGGGGTTATGATAAAGGCTATCCACAGGGAGTCGGTATACACTGCTGGAGTCCGGGGCTGGCTATGGGTTAAGCTGAAGAGGGACTACAAGAGCGAGATGATAGATACAGTGGATCTCGTCGTCGTGGGGGCGTTCTACGGAAGAGGCAAGAGGGGGGGCAAGCTCAGCAGCCTCCTGATGGCGGCCTACGACCCCGAGAGGGACGTGTTCCCAACAGTCTGTAAGGTTGCTACAGGGTTTACGGATGAGGAGCTGGATAGGATGAATGAAATGCTGAAGCCTCTAATTATACCCAGGAAGCATCCAAGAGTATCATCCAAGCTAGAGCCTGACGTATGGGTTGAGCCCCGGATTGTGGCCGAGATACTAGGCGCTGAGCTGACGCTATCCCCACTACATACATGCTGCCTAGACTCGGTCAGGCCTGGAGTGGGGATAAGCATAAGGTTCCCCAGGTTCATAAGGTGGAGGGATGATAAGAGGCCTGAGGACGCCACAACACCCCAGGAGCTCTTGGAGATGTATAGAAGGCAGTTGAGGAGGCTTGAGGAGGAGGCGGAGGCGGGGCTGTAGGGAGTCTGCTTGGAGGGCCTTCGTGCGGAGCGAGCTTGAGAGGCTCTCCCATCATGCCATTGGCCTAGCGAGAGAAGGGCTTGTTGAGGAAGCTAGGCTTGTGGTATCTCAGATCCGGGAGCTCGAGGCCGTCACGCGGGTTAGGATGCCCCGCGCGTCGAGGAGGCTCTTCTGCAAGAGGTGTAGAGCACCTCTAATACCGGGAGTCACATCCAGGGTTAGACTAGCAAGTCAGGGCAGGCTCTCCTACATTGTGACTAGGTGCCTGGTGTGCGGCTGGATTCACAGGCTTCCCTATAAGTCGGGCCGGCGGGCCAGCGGCCCCCAAGCATATGGGCCTCCAGACACTAACTCACACTCGAGGTAGTGTGTCGTGTCTGATAGTGTACGCGAGGCTAAGGCTAGAGCTCACCACGGGCCTCCAGACGTTATAATTGGGAAGAGCGGGGTGACTGAGGCTGTACTAAGGGAGATCGATAGGAGGCTTGAGCAGAAGGGCGTTGTGAAGGTCAAAATGCTTAGGACCGCCGTCAGGCCTGGAAGCAAAGAGAGGAAGCTGGTCGCTGCCATGGTTGCTGAGAGGCTGGGCGCGAGACTACTAGGAGTTAGGGGTAGGACTTTCGTCCTCCACCGGCAGGGCAAGCGGAGGGTCAAGGATAAAAGGCTGAGTTAGGGATCCGTAGGTGGTAGGGAGGATTAGCATGGTGACCGCGCTAGAGGTCCCTGCGGATATGCTGATCAGGAGGGTGGCTGCCAAGCTTAAGGAGAAGTACCCCCAGGTTAAGCCACCAGTATGGGCTTACTTCGCGAAGACCGGGCCCCACAAGGAGCGCCCCCCAGTGGATAGGGATTGGTGGTATATAAGAGCCGCTAGTATCCTGAGGAAGCTCTACAAGAGCCCAGAGCCAGTAGGGGTGGAGGCGTTCAGAGTGATTTATGGTGGCAGGCAGAATAGGGGCTCAGCTCCAGAGCACTTTAGGAAGGCTGGCGGCAGCGTCCCAAGGAATATACTCCAGCAGCTTGAGGAGGCTGGCTTGGTTGTCAAGATACCTGGCAAGGGGAGGACTCTTTCGCCAGCGGGGAGGAGCCTGCTGGACACCACGGCTAAGGAGATCCTTCAAGAGCTGGCCAAAGAGCGCCCAGAGCTGGAGAGGTACCTCTAGCCCGCTCCCAACACCTAATCCGTCCCCCTCTAAACTCTTCATCATATTAATAGGCCTCTATCCTAACGGAGTATTTTTCGGCGTACGGGGTGTTGACAGCAGATGTCATATGAGTACGACGACGAGCTTGAGGAGATTAGAAGGAGGAAGCTGATGGAGCTCCAGAGGAGGATTGAGGAAGAGAAGAGGAGGGAAGAGGAGGAGGCTAGGCTGAGGGCACAGAAGGATGCTCTTCTCAGGAGGCTGTTGACGAGCAAGGCCAGAGAGAGGTTGTCCAACCTAAAGCTTGTGAAGCCTCAGATTGCCGAGGCTGCTGAAAACACTATTATACAGCTAGTCCAGGCTGGGAGGCTTGCTCCCCCTATTGACGATGATGTCCTAGTGCAGATCCTCTTGGAGCTAGACAGGAGTACACGCAGGGACTTTGACATCAAGATTAAGCGTAAGTAGAATAAAAGCCTCCGGAGATAGGGCTTGACGGAGGGCGGTATAGTATGGCTAGGAACAAGCCTCTAGGCAGGAAGATGAGGCTAGCTAGAGCCTTGAAGTCCAACAGGGCTATCCCAATCTGGGTAGTCATCCGGACTAGCAGGAGGATTAGGTGGAACATGGTTAGGAGGCACTGGAGGAGGAGCAAGCTAAAGGTCTAGACTGGATGGGGGGTGTGGTCGGGTGCCCGATAGGGGTTCGTGGGTCTATGTGGTCAACCTCAGGCGTGTCTATTGGGGTAGGAAGACCAGGCGTGCCATACGGGCTGTTAAGATGGTTAAGAGCTTCGTGAAGAGGCACACTAAGGCTGACGAGGTGATTATTGATAACGAGGTAAACAAGTACATATGGAGTAGGAGTAGGGAGAAGCCTCCTTCACGCGTTAAAATCTTGGTTACTATTAGAGAGGAAGAGGGCGAGGAGGGCCCTGTGAGGCTGGCTATAGTCAGGCTCGCTGGCCCGAAGCTGAAGCCAGGCAAATATAAGGAGTGAGGAAAGAGTAGGGCTGGGTGTATCGTGTTTAATGCCAGTCTGGACCTCCCGCCCCATAGCACTACATGGGTGTATGGGTTGAATAAGGATAGTGACAGGAAATTCGTCATCGAGAAGCTTAACCTCTACGGCAACTCCAATATTGGAGTGTATATAACGGCGTCCGACTCCTACGCCATCATACCTGACGATTTGGTGCCCGGCGACGTTGAGATCGTCTCAGAGGTCCTCTCCCTACCAGCTGAAAGGGTTATAGGTCTTAGGATTCTTGGCATGAGGCTCGTCGGAGTCATGATAAGTGGTAACAGTAACGGCGTTCTGCTGCCTGAGGGCGCTGATGTTGAGGCTGAGTTCCTCAGGAAGCGGCTCCCCGATGTAAATGTAGGCATCGTCCCAACGAGGAGCAACGCTCTTGGGAATGTCGTAGTGAGCAATGATAGGGCTTGCCTCGTGTCGCCGGGCCTAGAGAGGGAGGCGCTCGCGGTTATTAGAGATGTTCTTGGCGTTGAGGTTGTGGAGGCAACTATTGCAGGGGTATACACCGTGGGGTCCGCTGTAGTTGCCACCAACAGGGGGGGTCTAGTTCACCCTGATGCAAGTGAGGATGAGGTCCGGTTTCTCTCTGATCTCTTCAAAATCCCCTTCGAGCCCGGCACAATAAATTTTGGGGTTGAATTTGTCAGGACTGGATTGGTTGCGAATAGCTATGGGGCCCTAGTGGGTGAGGATACCACAGGGCCTGAGATAGCGAGGATCCAGATTGCGCTTGGCGGAGGTGTTTAGGGTGTCCGAGATCAAGGTCTATAGGATTGTAGGCGAGATGATGCTCTCTCACGACAGGTTCCCTGAGTGGAGGGAGTTCGAGGTTTACATTAGGGCTTTGAAGCCTGAGCACGCTGTGGAGAAGGTGTACTCAGACCTGGGTAGCCGGCACAAGTTGAGGAGGAAACATATCAGGATCTCCAAGGTGGAGGAGGTAGACCCGGAGGAGGTGGAGGACCTCAACATAATAAGGCTCTCTAGGCTGGAGAAGTTCGTTAAGCTCTAGGTGATAGCGAGTTGTCAGGAGAGAGGCTTCCAAGTCCTGAGGAGATCGCAACGCAGATACAGATAATCAGAGATCAGATCGCCGAGCTCCAGGGGCTCGCGGCGCAGATCGAGTCTAGGCTTAGGAGCGTCCAGGCCGCGAAGGATACTATAGAAGCCCTTGAGAAGGAGGGAGGCGGAGAGACCCTGTTCCCTGCAGACCCCGATCTCAACGTTCTGGTGAGAGCTAAGCCTGTTGAGACAGGGAAGGCTATAGTCTTGTTGGGGCTGAACATATACGCTACCCTAGATAAAGCCAAGGCGGTCGAAGTTCTATCAAAGAAGGAGGCTGCACTCAAGAAGAGCCTAGAGAGCATTAAGGCGGAGATAGAGAAGTTGGCGAAGATGCACGACCAGCAGCTCCAGCTGTTGCAGATGATCTCACTCCAGCAGTCCCAGGCGCGGGGCCAGCAGGGAGGGGGGTCTGGCAAGCCTGCTGGATAGCTGCTGAGCTCTTGGCTAAGCGATCCCCTCTCCTAATCTCTCCAAAATTCTCTAGGGTGTTGTAGGTGTTTTCCAGACTCAAGGAGACGTTGAAGCGGGCCTCCCAGGCTCTAGCCTCGAGTGTTAAGGATACTATCGCCTACAAGGAGCTCCGCGATAGTGACGTGGGGCCCGTGCTGGAGGAGGTCATGCTTGATCTGGTAGAGTCTGACGTTGCTTTGGAGGCTGCAGAGGAGATAGTAAGGTCTGTCAGGGATAAGCTCGTAGGCGTTAAGGTTCCCAGGGCTGCAGCCGTCGAGGAGGTTGTAAAAGAAGCATTGAAGTCCTCTATCCTGGAGGTGCTGGCAGGAGCAGGGCAGAGCATAGACCTTGTACAGCTGGCTAGGGAGGCCTGTAGCAGAGGCCAGCCGCTGGTTATTCTCTTCCTAGGCGTTAACGGGACAGGCAAGACTACGACTATAGCCAAGGTGGCCAAAATGCTCAAAGACTCTGGGATAACTCCTGTAATCGCCGCTGCAGACACCTTCAGGGCGGGCGCTCAGGAGCAGCTATCCATACACGCAGAGAGGATAGGAGTGCCTATAGTTAAGGGTAGGTATGGTTCTGACCCCGCGAGCGTGGCCTTCGACGCAATAAAACATGCGAAGTCGAAGGGTCTTTGTGTTGTTCTAGTGGATACTGCTGGGCGTATGCACGTGGATAGCAATCTAGTAGAGGAGCTTAGGAAAATAGTGAGGGTGGTCGAGCCAGATCTCAAGGTGCTTGTTGTAGATTCCCTCACAGGGAACGATGCTGTAGAGCAGGCTCGGAGTTTCGATGAGGCTGTTGGAGTTGACGCCGTTATAGTGACTAAGGTTGACGCCGACCCCAAGGGAGGGACTCTCGTCTCCGTAGCCCACGCGATAAGAAAGCCTGTAATATATATAGGTGTAGGCCAAGACTACAGCGACCTTGAGAAGTTCGACCCCAAAAGGCTTGCAGCGGAACTTATATCATGATTGGAACCTCTCCCCACCCAGCTTGGTGAAACTCTTTAACTACCCGCTATAGGTGTTATAAGTGGATGATGTGTTTGCCGAGTGCCGAAACCCCGTGCCAAAGCCCTCATGCTCGGGGGATGTAGAGTGGTGACCTCACTGACACGCCACCACTATAGCTCTATCTCAAGTATCGCGTCCGCTAGAGGGTGAGCCTTCTTCCAGTCGCTACCAATACCTATCATTAGGTACACGCCTGTAACCTCCTTCCCCGCCGCCTCAAGCCTCTCGACGAAGCTCGATAGCGTTGAGCCTTTCAAGCCGAAGTCGTCGACTATCAAAACTTTGCGAGCCCTCTCTAGATCGACCGACTTTATATAGTAATAGTCGACCGCAGTTGGATCCCTATAGACCGGTATTTCTAGGAAGCCCTCTGAAGCAACCTTGCTCCTCCTGGCAATTATTAGCGGCTTCCTAGACACCATCGAGACCGCTGTGGCGAATGTTATTCCCCCCACTTCAGGAGCTATCACTGCATCAAAATTCCCGCCACTCTTCGTACACACGTATTCACCTACTAAGTTTAGGATATTCGGGTCTCCAGCGGCAGCTGTTATGTCATAGACAGTCCCAGCCTTGAACGGTCTCGACGCTGTTATTCGCTTCATAAGTATCCCAGCCAGAACTTTCTTCGAGAGGAGGGAGTCCATGATTCGCTGAGCGCTGTCCCTGCTGGGCAGCAGCCTCATATTTGCATATCTAGAGATGATAGACTGAGGTAACCCCAGCACACCTGATAGCTCCTTAAGCGTCATGAAAGCCCTTACGGACCTGAGGACTATGGCCGCCCTATACCTGAGCTCCATGGGGGGGAGGTCTCTATCACGAGTGAGGCATCCCCCCATTGAGGAGAGCCTCTTTGATTGAATTACTCCACACCCATTATTCAAGCCGAGACCTTTCCACAACTATTATAGTTTAGAACGTCTAGATAGTCTCGCCTCTAGACTAGCTTGTAAAGCAAAACTGAGTTGGTCTACCGAGCATCGCTTGGGTTAGCTCAGCCGCTGCACCACGGATATCTAGAGAGTACCCCTCAGACCCCTCTTCAGCAAGCTGTAGTAAGTTAAGGCTACTGAAGCCGCTACCGCCGCTAGCCCAGGCTCTATCAATGCTTTCACCCAGATATTGTCATAGGGGTTCAGAGAGTAAGGTTTGGGCTCTGCTGTCATGAAATAAAGCACATAGCCAACACCACTACCCAGCATACCGAGTAGTAGTAGCCACACTGCTGTAACGCCTAGCCTTCCCCCCGCTATTGCGGCGGCTCCCACTAGTAGTATAGCGCCCCACCCCAAGAGTAGGTAGTGCCAGTGGCCTATGTTGAACGCTAGCTCAGCCCAGTCCCAAAGGGGGTCTCTGAACGCGGGGTCGAAGAATATGGTGGGCTTCCTCAGGCTCATAGCCGTCATCGCTCCTGGAGCGGCTACGAATAGCCAGACAAAGGCGTTGCCTATCCTCGATGCCCATACCACCGCCCCCCTAACTGTCAGGAGGCTACCTCCTTTGGCAACCAGTGATAGCGCCGTAGTTGATGTTATGAGTAGGAGGGCCGAGGGCGTTATTATAAGGTGTGCAGCGCCCCCAACAAACCACACCGAATAGCTGGCTAGAGACATGATTGCCGTCGAAGGAGCTATAAGCCACTGGAATGCTCTGCTAAGCCTCCCCTCCCTAAACTCCATAAACCCTGCTAGGGCTGTGAAAGCTAGCGCTAGCGAGGTTGCTATCATCGCGTGCTGGTGGCCCGTCCAGGCCCTCCACAACTCGTTCTCCTCGGCCAGATCTGGATCGAAGCGCGAGTCCACTAGAGCCTTCCTGAATTCGTATGACTCCGTCGGAGACATATAGTGGGCCCCGACATAGCCTCCTATCAACCCCCCAATCAGTAGTATAGCGCCGCATGTTACCGCCGCCCACTCTAGTGGTTTCGAAGGCCTAGAATATACTAGGCCTAGGACGCCCCCGGCGAAGACTACGGCCAGGCCGCCAATGAAGAGCCCATGCCATTGAGGCTCGTGACTTATGTAGGCGTACAGTATAGCCCCCGCAATCGTCATAACCGTTCCTATCCCGATTACCAGCAGGACGGCGCTCCAGTTTTTAGATGCTCGAGGATAGGCAAGTGCTAGTAGCGCCATCGTACCATAGAGGAGTACAATGAATAGAGCGTGATAGTAGTGGGATACCCGGCCAAGATACTCAAAGCCCTCTTCCAGTGAAGGATTTATTAACTCGAACTTTCCATCAACCAGTCTAGTGCCCTCCAGCTCCCCTAGACCTAAGGCTTCTCTGACGGGTTTCAGTGGTGGCGATAGTAGGGAGCCCCAACCTAGCAGAATAATGGTTATGGTTAGTGCTGCAAAGCCGTGAATCAAAAATGTGCGGCGCTCCCCTTCCACCATGCAGTCACCTCTTGAAGCCCTCGCTTCCTATGTATCCAGCCGCTAGGAGGAGAGCTGAGATTACGAGGACTGGGTAGAGTGCTGACGCTACTATCTCTGCCGCCCATGGAACTCCTGCAGATGCCAGGGCTAGGACGATGCCACCCACTGATATAGTCAATCCACCTAGGGATACTGCCAGGCTCCAGCGGGAGATTCCAAGCCTATAGTAATAGTATGCTGGTAGTAATACGAGGATGAGGCCAGCACTGCCGTGCAGAATTCCGTGTGAGGCTCCTTTCAAGACTTCTAAATTGGTGAAGATGCCTATGGCTATACCCGCCAGGAGTATTAGGTAGACTAGTCCTAGGGGCTTCCACCACTTGGTATGGGCAGCAATCACCCCTAAAGCCAGGAAGGCTGGGTACAGGCTGCCCACCAGGCTGGACACATTTATTTCCAGTAGCTTAGTCCCGAGTACTGCCAGCAGTATGGATACAGCGGCAAATACCAAGCCACCCAAACTCCAGAGTACTGTAGCAGGCTCTATCCTCCTGCGCACGACTAGAAGCCCGCTCCCTGCCAGAGCTAGGCCAGCAACTACTAAACCCAGCTCGCTTAATACCATGTTTCCACCAGTAATTATTTTAATATGATAATATATATTTATTTTGCTGTACTCTACTAAATGGAAAACTTTATGTTTGAAATATTCAAAATATTTTATCTTTAGCAACAACAAAACTAAAACCCTACAAACGTGCCTAGCGTAGCTCTAGAGAACCTCTAGAAAATCCTTTGGAGCATCCATAACTAAATTATGGATCCTAAAATCATAATGAGGTTCTCACGGCTATTTTTTCCGAAATAAGGCTTCCAAATAGTAAATGATAAAGATTACTGGTGGATGGGTGTCTCTGGATTGGGGCCCGGCGATGAAGGGAGTTTTAAGCGCGGACCCCCCCGGCTCGGCTCTCGAGGGGATGATCTGGAACCCACGCTTGAAGCCGGGCCTTGCCTCGAAGACGGCCTTCCCCTCACGGCTAGTGATATTGAGGAAGTACACCATGTGGTATTTACTTTAGAGGAGCTTGGCATTGACGAGGCAATCGTCACTGTGTATAGTGAGCAGGAGTTGGAGTCCGGCTTCAGAGTTCTCTGGGATCCTGTCATGGAGTGCTTTAGAGTTGCGAGTCTAGTGGTTAGGGGGTGTGGAGGCGAGTCCGCGAGGTTAGTGAAGGCTGCTGATTGGCCTGAGGTCTCTGCAGTTGCTCTCGAGAGGGATTGCACTGAGATAGTAATACCTCTAGATCCACCCTATAGGGTCAAGCGGGCTGTCGAGAAGCTCGGGCTAGACCCTAGCAATTGGAGGCCCCTTGGAGTTAGGCTTCCCAGCCCGATCCAAGCTGGTGATTGACCCTGGTGCAGGTGTTGATGCTTGGTTAGCGGCTACACATTCAGGGTAAGAGGGTGGATAGGGGACGAGGAGTTCAAGGAACTCTCGAAGTTCTCGAGATATGTTGGGAGGGACAGGGGCTATGCCCTCTTTAGGCTCGACCCTGACAGGATGAGGGCTAGCGGGATGGGCCTCTGGGACGTCGTTGCAGTTTTGGAGAGTATAGGTGTCGTTGTCCCCGATGATGTGGAGGAGCTTAGAAGGATTGCTGAGGAGTCTAGCAAGGTCGTCATAGAGTACAGTGATGGAAGGCTGATTATTAGGAGTAGAGCTCTACTCAAGCCTATACTCGAGTCTGAGGGAATATTCCTGCAGTACAACAGGGAGTTAAAGGCATATACAGCCCTCCCAATAATGTACCAGACATTGAAGGATCTTTTCACCAGGAAGGGGATGTTGGTTGAAGACAAAGTCTTCAACCCAACCAGCCTAGCCCTACCCCGGGGGATAAGGTTTACGGGGGAGCTGAGGGACTACCAGAATGAGGCGCTGAGATCTTGGGAGAAGGCTGGGAAGAAGGGTGTCATAGTACTCCCGACCGGTGCAGGCAAGACGGTCATCGCCATTGCGGCCATAGCCAGGGCCGGGGTATGGAGTCTAGTTGTTGTTTATACCCGCGACCACGTCAAGCAATGGTTAGACTCTTTCAGGCGGTTCACCGACGCTGGCGGGCTTGTAGGAGCCTACTACGGGGAGGAGAAGCGACTAGCACCAATAACTGTGACGACCTACCAAACCGCCTATAGGAGGATCGGTGAGCTCGCTCCACTATTTCCTATGCTGGTATTCGACGAGGCTCACCACATACCGGCAGACAAGTTCAAGAGGATAGCCCAGTCTAGCCCAGCCCCCTTCAGAATGGGCCTCTCCGCAACTATAGAGCGGGAGGACGGGAGGCATGAGGAGGTCTTCGCCCTTGTGGGCGGTATAGTCTATGCGAGTGATCCAGGAGAGCTTACTAAGAAGGGCTATCTAGCTCCGTTCGTAATCAGGAGAGTCAAGGTCGACCTAGCTAAGGATGAAAAGAAGAGGTACGATGACCTCAGGAGGAGGTTCAGAGCTCTTGCCAAGGGTAGGAGCTTCGAGAAGCTATTAGAAGACGCTAGGAGGGGGGATAGCACGGCTATCGAAGCGCTGAAGATCAATAGTTCTATGAGGAGCATAGTGCAGAATAGCGAGTCGAAGCTTAGAGAGGTAGTCAAGATAGCTAACGACGAACTCAGGAAGGGCTCTAAAATCATCATATTCACGCAGTATAGGAGGCAGGCCGAGGAGATTGCGAGGAGGCTTGGAGGCCTCCTCCTGCACGGCGGGCTCGACAAGTCGACGAGGGATATAGTGCTACGAAGGTTCAAGGCTTCTAAGAGCGGCGTGTTGGTTGTGACTACTGTTGGAGACGAGGGGCTAGACATACCTGACGCTAACGTGGGGATTTTCGTTTCAGGTACCGGCAGCAGGAGGCAGTTTATACAGCGGCTTGGGAGGCTTCTCAGGCCCAAGGAGGGCAAGAAGGCTGTCCTTTATGAGGTTATCGCGAGGGGGACTAGCGAGGAGGCCCAGAGTAGGAGGAGGAGAGGACTAGGATGAAGGAAGATCACATAATGGTTGACTAGGATTTTCTTTCTTCGAGTGCCTTCTTTACTAGCGTTGGGACTTCGAATGGCGTCTCCGCTACTAAGACCCCAGCGTCTTTCAGGGCCTTGACCTTACCTTCATAGGTGCCTGCGCCCATCATTATGATTGCGCCCGCGTGCCCCATCCTCTTCTCCGGAGGCGCGGTCCTGCCTGCTATATAGGCTACTACCGGCTTTGTGAATTCTCCCCTCTTTATCATTGCTGCCGCCCTCTCCTCCATGTCGCCGCCTATCTCCCCTATAAGCACTAGAGCCTCCGTCTCTTCGTCCTTCTCGAATAGCTTTAGAGCCTCTGTGAAGCTCAATCCTACTATGGGGTCTCCACCTATCCCTATGACTGTCGACTGGCCTATCCCCTCCCTTGTGAGCATATAGCTTATCTCATAGGTTAGAGTTCCACTCCTACTCACTACCGCTACCTTCCCCGGCTTGAAGATGTGGCCCGGCATAATGCCAACCTTCGACTGGCCAGGAGTTATGAGGCCTGGGCAGTTGGGGCCAATGATAGTTGCACCCTTGCTCTTAGCGTAGTTTACGAACCTCATAGTGTCATGCACCGGAATACCTTCAGTTATCACCACGACCAGCTTGATACCAGCATCAATGGCCTCGTATACAGCGTCTGGTGCAAAGGGGGCTGGGACGAATATTATGCTGGTGTTAATACCCGGGTTCTCGGCCAGGGCTTCCTTGACGCTATCGTACACAGGCACCCCATGAACCTCGCTGCCTCCCTTCCCTGGCGTAACACCCGCAACAATCTTTGTACCGTATTCTAGCATCTGCTTAGTGTGGAATGAGCCCTCTCGACCCGTTATACCCTGTACAAGAACTTTGGTTTCAGACCCTACTAAGACAGCCATAACCACCACCCCTGGGCCTAGAGGGATACTACCTTCTTTACAGCCTCCACTGGATCCTTGTAGGCGTAGATGCCAGCGTCCTCGAGTATCTTTCTCCCCTCCTCCTCTCTAGTCCCGCTTAGCCTCACAACCAAAGGCTTGCCGGCCTTGGATTCCCTTACCGCCTCTACTATACCCTTGGCTACCTCGTCGCCACGGGTTATCCCTCCGAAAACGTTTATGAATACCTTCCTCGCCTTGGGGAATTCTAGAAGGAAGGAGACCGCCTTCTTAACCAGTTCAGATCTAGCCCCACCTCCGATATCGAGGAAGTTGGCTGGCCTCCCCCCGAAATGGTATACTAGGTCCATGGTGGCCATCGTCAGGCCAGCCCCGTTTCCTATAATCCCTATGTCTCCGTCTAGCTCGACGAAGGGCAGGCCCTGTCCTCTACCCTTGACCTCCCACTCGGTGAACTCGCCCCTCTGCTCCACTTTCCTCTTCTCGAGGAGCTCTCTGTGCCTGAAGAGGCTGTTGTCGTCCACTATTATCCTAGCGTCTAGGGGCACCACCCTTTCACCAGATATTGCTAGGGGGTTGCTCTCAACTAGCTCTGCCTCGAGTGCTGTGAACACCTTGTACATGACCTGGAGGAATGAGGCGTAGGAGTTTAGCACCTTACCCTTCAACCCTATCTTCTTACCTACTTCTCGAGCCTCGTAGCCCCTCAACCCGACGAACGGGTCCACATAGAGCCTTACAATGCTATCCGGCTTCTCTCTAGCTATCTCCTCTATATCCATCCCCCCGAACGCGCTCGCCAATATTACGGGCCTCCTCTCACTCCTGTCTATTATTATTGAGGTGTATAGCTCCACATCGTGGGGCACTGCCTTCTCTATCAGCAGTGCCCCAGGCAGTATACCCTTGATAGGCTTTTTCCAAAGCTCCTCGGCAACGCTAACAGCCTCCTCCACAGTCTTAACTAGCTTTATACCTCCAGCCTTCCCCCTACCAGCCACGAGGACCTGGCTCTTGACCACCAGCGGGGGCTCCAATCCCGCCTCCTTGATCTTCGCCGCGACATCGTCGCCCGGCAGAACTAGAATAGACTCGGGGACGCCGACACCATACATCCTCAGGATCTCCTTGGCCTCGAACTCATACAGCTTCAAGCCCCTTCCCTCTAGGCGCCGATCATGGGTTGGTGGTGTGTAAGGTTAATATCATAAGTCCCAGCCTCCTAGGAGTGAGGATTAATGTGGGGCTGGGCAGTGAAGCGCCATGTAAGGGGGGAGCCGCGGGGGCTGTGACCTGAGACCAGGCTGTGGAGCCCGCCCCGCCCAACCCGCGACTTGAGGTGTGTTTGAATGCCGAGATTCGATAGAGGTTTCAAGCTTCTAGAAATCTCCCGAATCCTTGGGGGGCTCAGCGAGGATGACAGAAGACTCCTAGTGGAGTGGGCTCTTGGCGGCCAGGTGTATGCCGTTACTAGCCCCTCTGTTGCGGCTGTAAGGCTAGGCTTCTCTACAGTTTTAGTCGCTGTTGGCGTAGGTAGCCTGATATCTAGGGAAGAGCCGCCTCTAGGCTCCTACTATGAGCTAGCTAGGTCGGAGTGGATTGACGCTTGCCCTTCTGGAGGAGAGCCTAGGGCCGGTTTCCTGGAGGGTGATGGCAAGACTGTTGAGGGTACTGTTGTCGCCTACGCCTTTAGGGATCCGGTCGCCTCCCTCGTAAACGGGCTAGGGGGAGAACACGTTATAGTAGAGTCTAGCCAGGCGCTAGACGACTATGAGGTTTTCGCCTCTCTCGAGGGTGGACAGCCCGTCCTGCTGGGAGGCTGGGATGGCTACCTTGTGGCGGTCTCGGGGGGCCCGGCATACGATAGGCTAGCCCTTGCGGCGCCTATTCTCTCGTCTTGCATCTAAACCCTCCGGAAGCCACTCCGTATAGTTATGGGGGCGATGACTTAGCTACCCTACTCCGACGCCAGTAGTATGGGGATCACCGACCATGAGCAGTGTTGAGCCCCGGAGGACCTCCAGAATACCGGGTAAGAGAGAGCTTACAGCCCTGGTTCTGCTCTACGATAAAGGGCCTAGGCTGAATCTAGGTGAGGCTATCGAGATACTGAGGGAGGAGCTTTGCGTTACGAAGAGGACAGCGAGCAACATTGTAAGGAGGCTAAGGAGGATAGGGGCGGCTCGAGTGGAAGTAGAGAAGGAGAGAATATCTATCGAGGTTGTTAGCCCTGATGAGCTCCTCAGGAGGGTAGCCGAGGCCTATCTTGATGGGAGGAAGCGTAGATGCCAGCTTAGGAGGCCCTAGCCACTTAAAGGCGTCCTCACTGCCAGCTGGTCCTCGGAGAGTACAGCCTCGCCCATCGGGCCCCGATCTATGGATATGAAGCCAAACAGTTTTTTCTGTGAGAGCTGCAGAGGTTCCCCTGAAACAATGCCGGGTGCTGGGGGTGCTTTGACAATGTTAAAAATGCTTGGAGATATAAGAGTCTTGAGTGAGGTGCCACAGCATGCCATTGAGGCTAGGCGCCGCGAGGCAGCCCAGAATACCTAAGGGAGCCGAGTATGACGTTGTGATAGTTGGAGGCGGGCCCGCTGGGCTTTCAGCTGCGATCTACACAACAAGGTTCCTTATGTCGACAATAGTGGTTTCCAAGGATGTCGGAGGCCAGCTAAACCTAACTAACTGGGTGGACGACTACCCGGGTATGGGAGGTCTAGAGGCTAGCAAGCTAGTCGAGGCTTTCAAGAAGCATGCAGAGATGTTTAACGCTGAGATCGTGACTGGCGTAGAAGTCAAGAATGTGGAGCGCGGGGAGGACGGCGTATTCAGGATCACTGGATCTAGGGGGCTCGATCTGAAGGCTAAATCAGTCATCCTCGCCGTGGGCAGCCAGCGGAGGAAGCTTGGAGTTCCTGGAGAGGCGGAGCTGGCGGGGAGGGGTGTAAGCTATTGTAGCGTTTGCGACGCCCCCCTATTCAAGGGTAAGGATGCGGTTGTCGTTGTTGGCGGAGGCGACGCTGCGTTCGAGGGTGCTGTGCTTCTGAGCGGCTACGTTAAGAAGGTGTACCTAGTGCACCGGAGGAGGGGGTTCAGGGCTAAGCCGTTCCTGGTTGAGGAGGCCAAGTCTAAGGACAACATTGAGATGGTGCTTGACAGCGTGGTGACGGAGATTATTGGGGATGGCAAGGTGGAGGCCGTCAGAGTTAGGAACAGGGTTACGGGTGAGGAGACCGTGTTGAAGGCCGACGGGATATTCATCGAGATAGGCTCGGAGCCTCCTAGAGAATTCTTCGAGAGGATAGGCCTTGAGGTTGATAGTGCTGGTAATGTTATTGTTGACGAGTGGATGAGGACTAGCGTCGACGGGATATTCGCGGCTGGAGACTGCACCAGCATGTGGCCTAGCTTCAGGCAGGTAGTGACTGCCGCTAGTATGGGGGCTGTGGCTGCCTACAGCGCCTACAACTACCTGCAGGAGAAGGGGCTATACAAGCCAAAGCCTTTAACTGGGTTAAAGGTATAGGTATAGTCTGGGTGGAGAGAGATCCCCAGAAGGAGAAATATACTGAAGAACATCCCAGAGGGCATGCCAGAGAAGTGGCTGCCGCTAGCCGAGGTTATGGTAAAGCAAAAATACCATTTCGCCGGCAGGCACACAGTAGTCAAGAAGTGCTACTGGACGCACAAAGCCCTCACCGAGGACAGGCACTGCTACAAGTGCAAGTTCTACGGCATAGAGAGCCACAGAGACATACAGATGAGCCCCGCAGCATTCTGGTGCTGGAACGCCTGCCTACACTGCTGGAGGATCAGGCCTCAGGACCTGGGCGTGGATCTCGACGAGACCAAGCTCACACTCACGGACGACCCTAAGTGGCTCGTAGACGAGCTGATAAGGATACACAGGAAGCTGATCAGCGGTTACAAGGGCCACCCGAAGGTGGATCCCAAGAAGTTCTGGGAGGCATGGAACCCGGTGCACGTCACACTAAGCCTCACTGGCGAGCCTACGCTCTACCCGCTGCTGGGAGACCTCCTGAAGGAGATACACAGGAGGGGTATGACCAGCTTCCTGGTTACTAGGGGTGTGAGGCCCGACATACTTGCAAACCTAGAGGAGGAGCCAAGCCAGCTATACGTGAGCCTCGAGGCGTGGGACAAGAAGAGCTACAACTACTTCACGAGGCCCCTAGTGCCGAGGGCTTGGGAGCTCACCTACGAGACCCTAGAGCTGCTGCCAAGCTTCACCTCGCCAACCGTCCTGAGGCTTACTCTCGTCTCAGGGTTCAACGATACTGACGAGGCCCTCAGGGGGTTCGCCAGGCTAATAGAGATGTCGCAGCCAACATACGTAGAGATAAAGAGCTACATGTGGATAGGAGCCAGCAGGATGAGGCTAAGCAAGGCAAACATGGCCGAGCACGAGTATGTTAGGAAGGTGGGCGAGAGGCTATCCCAGCTCACAGGCTACCCAATCCTAGGTGAGAGCAGAGCCAGCAGAGTTGTACTCCTCAGCAGGCTCGAAAAGCCCATACGGCTGGGTAGCGGATGCCCGCTAGGCCTCGACACGCCCGAGCCTGAGGTCGGCGAGTACGACGACGCCTACGACCCCGACATAATGCCATAAACACTCCAAAAATCCACCTCATAACAAATGGCCTGTGACGACCAACCTCGTCTCCGAGAGCCTCCCTTTAGACTCGAGGAGGAGTGCGCCGGAATCCGAGGCCTCTATCCTCCGGGTTTGGGAGTCACCATTTTGAGCCCTCCACGACATACCCATCCTTCAGGTGTATACCCTTTTGAGAATAGCCAGGGCAAGGGAGCTCGGAGGCCCTGTGGATCCTCAAGAGCTTAGCCAGCTGGATGGAGGGCTCCTTGTAAGGCTAGCCCGCGCCTCAGTCAAATACTTCATGGAGTCGGGAAGGCCACCTAGCCTCCAAGACGTGGGCATTTCAATTCCAAGCAAGCTGGGTAGGCCGGGGGCTGCGTTCGTTACTATTGAGGAGCGGGGTTCTGAGGGTTGGGAGCTCAGGGGTTGCATCGGGCTAGTTAGGCCCATCGCCCCACTAGCCGAGGCCGTGGTTAGAGCTGCGGTTGACGCCGCGTTCTCAGACCCCCGCTTCCCGCCCCTGACGCCCGAGGAGCTCCCCGAGTCGCGCTTCGAGGTTACAGTCCTCGGCGGCCTGGAAGAATTGCCTAAGAGGCCGGATTTAAGGCTAGCCGAAGTTAAGGTGGGTGTCCACGGCCTGCTGGTTGAGAGCCCCCCGAACTCAGGCTTGCTACTGCCTCAGGTTGCTGTGGAGGAGGGTTGGAATGAGGTTATGTTCCTTACGTGGGCTTGCATCAAGGCCGGGCTTTCGGGTACTTGCTGGTTGAGGGAGGATGTTAGGGTTTACAGGTTTAGGGCTAGGATATGGCGGGAGATAGAGCCTGACGGGATCATCGAGGAGCGCATTCTAGAGGCGGTCAGGTGAGACAGGTGTCGACATAGCGCGGAGTTCCCCGCGCTCCGGACCCGTGGAGTCCTCATCCCGAGGAGCTTAGGCTCTATCCCATGTCTTGAATACTGTGGCTCTAGGGAGCTTTAGAAGTACTTTGGAACCACTATCTCACCAACCCTAATCGCAGGAACTCCATAGACATCCTCTAGAGTCCTCTCCGTGATCACACTCCTCGGAGGTCCTTTGACATGGATCCTGCCGTCCTTCATTACTACAGCTATATCAGCCCTTATGGCTAGCAGAGGGTCGTGAGTTGTATAGATAACTGTGGAGCCCTTCCTAAGCCTCCCCAACACTCTTGATATTAGTAGCTTGTTGGAGATGTCGAGGAAAGAGTGAGGCTCGTCCAGCAGCAGGAGGCCCGAACCGCGGGAGAGTACGCCAGCAAGGATTACTAGCCTTCTCTGCCCGCTACTCATCTCCCCCCAAACCACCTCGGCTAAGTCCTCGACACCCAGCTCCTCGAGAGACCTTCTAGCGGCCTCCCAGTCACTCCTACCCCAGCCTACCCTCCTAGAGACTCCGTATCTGAAGAGTAGGGCAACCTCCACGCCCCTAAGCCTAGGATCCACCTCTGGAGTTGCTGGAGCATAGCCGATGAGCCCCCTAGCCTCCCTTGGAGGGCGGCCGCAGACCCTTACTTGGCCCTCCGTAGGATTGATAATGCCTGCCAAGACTCTGAGGAGGGTAGTCTTGCCTGCGCCGTTAGGCCCCAATACAGCCACCATACTCCCCTCGGGGATCTCGAGGTTCACGCCACGGATGGCTAGGTGGTCCCTATAACCCGCCGAAAGGCCCTTAGCCTCAACACTACAGGGCCTCAAGCCTCTTCCACCTCTCTAGGGTGGCGTATACCAGGACAGGAACTCCGAGTAGGCTAGTTACAGGTGTTAGTGGGAGTTCTGAGGGGCTAGCTGCGGTCCTAGCAATAATATCTGATAGCAGGACCAGGCCTGCCCCAAGGGGGATGCTGTAGACTGCTAGCTGGCTGAACCTCGTCGAACCTAGAAGCCTAGCGATCCACGGCGCCGTCAACCCCACGAAGCCGACTGGCCCCGCCAGAGCTACAGCAGTAGCCACGGCCATGAGGCTAAAGGTCACTGAGTCCAGCCTGAGCCTCCTCACGTCGACGCCCAGACCTTCAGCAGCCTCCTCTCCCAGGGAGAGGGCTTCTAGAGCGTTTAGCCTGATTACCACGACTGCGAGTGCAGCCAGTGCTGAGATAACTGCTAGGGATAGCACCTCTCTGTCAATGTATGCTGCGCTCCCGAATATCCAGTAGAGGCTGCCCTGGAGCTTGTCGGGGAACGATATGACCAGTAGGGTAGTCACGCTGCTGAAGAGGTAAGAGTAGGCCACGCCGACTATAATGAGGCTTGACCCCGTGAAGCCAGCAAGCCCCGCTGTCGCTATGACGAGGGAATAGGATGCCAAGCCACCCACGATGGCTAAGAATCCCATCTCCAGCGGCCCTGCAAGGCCGAGGAGTAGGCCTATGGCCACTGATAGAGACGCTCCCGTCGATATGCCTAAAAGATACGGGTCCACGAGAGGGTTTCTGAGTGATTGTTGGAGTACCCCTCCGCCCAGCGCTAGCGAGACCCCGACAACGGCGGCTGCCAGCGTCCTAAGAAGCCTATACCTCTCCACCCCATCAATACCATCCAAGTAGTCTAGGGGGGTTCTGAGCCCAGCCGGTCCTAAGGCGAGGCTCGCGAGAGCTATTATAGTGAGGGAGGATAGCACGATAAAAAATCTCAGTCTAGCCTTCAACCTAATGCTTCACCTAGGAACTCCACTATCTCTTCGTCGACGAACCCCCTAATCAGCTCGATCACGTCTAGAGTGTCTGGGGAGACAACCTCCGGAATATCGCTCTGGTCCAAGCCAAAGGCCTCAGGGCTGATAATAGCTGCTAGGACATAGGCGGAGAGGGCGGTTCTAGGCGAGGGCCTCGCAAAGCTATCGTTGTAGGCCCCCTGCAATACATACACCCTGCCCTCCCTCACAGCTGTAATCTCATAGGCCGCGTCACCCAGCTGGCTCTCTAGCGCAGCTATGAAGTCTTCCACTGTGACTCCCGCTCCCGACATTATGATTATTATATCTGGGTTCCTCTCTACGAGGCTCTCGTAGGAGACCTGCGGCCATCCAGGGATGTCGCCGTAGACGTTAACGCCCCCGGCCTTAGCAATGATCTCGTCCTCCCAGTTACCGCCGCCCACCACGAAGAGCGGGTTTGGCCACACGACTACAGCAACATCTAGCGGCTCGCCACCACCAATTACTATTCCCAGCGCCGCGAGGGCCATATCGAACTTGAGAGCTGTTGTGTAGGCTTCTGACACCTTGCCTGTAGCCTTGCCTAGCATTATTAGAGACTCCCTCACGTCGCTGAGACTGTTGTTAGGTAGCAGGAGGACTGGTATGCCGTAGGCCTCAAGCACCTCCTTGACCTGCAGGTGTGAGGGTACACTGGTGACCCCTATTACTAGGTCGGGCTCTAGTTCTAGTATTGCTTCTATGCTCGGGTTCCAAAAGCCTCCTATGCTGGCTATCGTACCCGCCTCTCTAGCTTCGACCACTTCCGGAGGGAAGTCGCTGTAGTCGTCCACACCCACCAGCATATCCAGCGCGTTGATATAATAGAGGGCCTCTGTCACGCTGGGAGCAAGGGATACCACCCTCTCAGGCCTCTCGCTCACTATCACGGTCTGGCCTGTACCGTCGACTATAGTGGCGGGGAAGAATAGTGACTCGTATAGCTGGTCGACCCTCTGGCCCAGCTGTTCGAGCTTGGAGCGTAGCTCTTCAAGCTGTGTGACCAGCCCCTGTATCTGTTCCTCTTCGCCCGAAGCAGCCTCCTCTAGCTCGGCGATTCTCTCGCCGAGCGTCTCGATGGCTGCTGAAATCTCGGCCACATCCTGCAGTATCCTCTCTAGGTCCTCGAGGCTCGCAACATCCCCAAGTTTAGACTCTATCTCCCCGACCCTGCGGGAGAGGCTCTCAATGCTATCGTTGATCGATTCAACACCTTCCTGCGACTCCCGTATCTCCGACTTTATTGCTTCAATATCGCTACTCACCCTCTCGTAGTTCTCACTTATCTCGGCCACTTGGCTCTCAAGGCTGCCTAGCTTCTGGTATATCGTGTAGAATCCAGCCCCGATTATTAGGAGTAGGAGTACTGCTAGAGCTGCTGATACATGGAGTGCACTGACCTTCCCAGACAAACTGGACACCGTATCCAGATTCTTGTTTGGGGGCTATTAAACGATGCCAAGAAGCCAGTGACGGTGCACTGGCGCTAGTCAATCACGTACTTAATGAACCTACTTCTAAGCCTCCTAACAGCATCTATCGAAGAATCAAGCACTCCCTGATCCGTCACCAAGTAGTCAATAAGGTCTAGCCTGATAGGTTCGAACACAGGATAGAAGACGTCACCCCAACCCTCAACCCTATAAGTCCTAGCTATAGAGTACTCATAGCTGCACACGTCCACCTCTACCGACTTATAGGCCTCGAAAACCGCCGCAACCCTCACCCCAAGACTCCTGCCAGCTGAGGCCAACGCTAGGCTCCCTATCTTATTCACTACACATCCTCCCGTGCTAACAGCGTCTGCACCCATAACCGCCACACTACTCCTTGATAGTGCCCATCCCAGCGCACTATCTGGGATCACCGAGGCGTTAACCCCAGAGTGGGCTAGAGCCTTAGCCATCATGGCCCCCTCGCCTCCAGGCCTCGACTCCAACACGTAGACAGCTTGAGGCCCTGCTCTAACTAGGGCATTAAGCACCGCGCTACTCATGCTTATAGTGGTCACTATATCCCCGCCCAGCAAGCCCACCGCGTGCTCGGCCAAAGTTGAGGAGGCCTCGTCCATATATGAGAGAAGCCCCCTTAGAGACTCAGCTAACGCCTCACGATCCCTACACGTCTTCCTCACAAGCCAAGCTAGGTTTGAGAGGCTGGCCATACCCCTGACTACACTCTCTATCCTCCTAGACGCCTCATCGCACTCCAGCTCATACCCCTCCTCCAGGTCCTCTAGGAGGGCTCTCGCCAGCGTCGAGAGAGCCCAGCTCGCGCCCCTGATCCTCTCTCTTGAAACTTCCTCCAGCGCGCTCTCAAGCCTCGACACAGCTATCTAAACCTCCGTTGACGCATATGCATGGCTATACTAATCCTTATAGCCACTTTATAGTTTGATCTTTAGGCCTAGGATTACGTATTATATTTAGTATGGGGGCGGAAGAATAGCAGGGTGATCAGTAAAGATGCTGGAGTTCCTATTCGCTTGGTGGTGGCTAGGCCTCATAGAGTCGCTGATAATAGCGGGGGTTATAGCCCTCGTCGCCTTGAACGCCCACAGGATTGTAGGAGACGCCCCCCAGAGCCTCGCGGCTCTAAAGTCAAGTATGGGGCTGACAGTCCTAGCCCTTATTGGAGGCTATCTTGTGGTTGTGGGTGTGGCTGCCTGGGCCATAAACGCCTATATGGGCCTCTCCGGCACTGGAGTAGCAATAATGCTATCCGTCCTCGCTTTCCTAATGGTCGCCGTCCAGTGGCTATTCTCCCCATACATCATCAACATAATGTATAGGACTAGAGACCCTCTGCCGAGCGAGTCATGGATAGTAGGCGAGGTAGAGCAGCTCGCAAGGAGGAGCGGGATAAAGCCTCCCAAGGTCCTAGTAAGCGACATGACTATGCCGAACGCCTTCGCCTACGGTAGCCCGATAGCGGGGAGCTATGTAGCAGTCACGAGGGGCCTACTAAGACTCCTGCCTAAGGACGAGGTCAGGGCTGTGCTGGCACACGAAGTAGGCCACCTAAAGCATAGGGACGTCACGGTTATCCTAGCCCTAAGCCTAGTCCCAATAGCGGCTTTCTTCATAGGCAGGGCGCTAGTGTGGGCAGGTATTCTAGGGGGAGGTGATAGGAGAGCTAACCCAGCCGCCCTCCTAGCCATCGGAGCCGCTTTGATAGCGGCGGGATTCCTCTTCCAGCTGATAGTCTCGCACTTCAACAGGCTTAGGGAGTACTACGCGGACGCCCACAGCGCCCTCATAACTGGGAGTCCGCGCAGCCTCCAGAGAGCTCTAGCCAGGATACACTCAGCCTACGAGGCTAACCCCGCGCTCGTGGAGGAGGCTAGGAGCAACGAGATGGCTGCCATGCTCTTCATCGTAGCCCCCTTCATAGAGCTATGGGCGTCGCCACTGGTTGACGTAGACTACGTGGTCGAGAGGCTAAAGCACTCGGAAGTAAACCCTGTGCTCGAGCTTTTCAGCTCTCACCCGCCCATACCAAAGAGGCTTAGATTCCTAGACAGGCTGGCTCTCAGGATAGGCGGCGTAGAAAACTATTGAAGAGACTACTCTGTGAAAATCTGCACGTAGGGCTTCATACTTCGAAGCCCTGAGTTTTTAGCAGCCTCCACATCTCCACGCTCCTTGACTCGAAGTAGCCTCCCTCTGCCACATATCTCTTCAGTATCCTCAGCCAGTCTCTCCTCCTGCTGTAGGCTGACATGGACTCGTAGGCCCTCGCCAGATCGCTGTCAGAGTAGTCTCTATACATGTTCTCGTGGAATAGCAAATCCCTAGGCAGCCTAGGCCTTACTCCTGGCTCCTCGGCTGGTATGCCTATTGTGAGGCCGAAGAGTGGATAGGTCTTCTCGGGCAGGCCTAGCTCCCTTATTATTAGCTCTGCAGCGTTCTGCACTCCTCCTATGAAGCAAGTACCGTAGCCCAGAGCCTCCGCCATGACCGCCATATTCTCTGCGGCCAGAGCTGCATCAATAGCCGCGAACACCAGCAGCGCCCTATCAACCCTGCCTAGCTTCTCCCCCCTGTATTCCAGGAGCCTCTTTAGCCTATAGAGGTCTGCTATGAAGATGAAGAACTCTCCGGCCTCGTACACGTGCTCCTGGCCAATCTCGTCTGCAATCCTCCTCCTAAGCTTGTCGTCGACTATCCTCAAGGCTGTCCAGAGGTGTAGAGTGGCGTCGGTAGGGGCTCTCCGCCCAGCCTCCATTATCAAGTCTAAGTGGTGCTCGGGTAGGGGCTCCTTCACGTACTTCCTTATCGATCTATGGGATTCAAAGACCTTCGACACCGCTGCTCCTATCTCGCGGGGGCTCTCCAACACTACGCTACCCAGGCCTAGATTTAGCTGCTGTGTGGAGCTATTAACTAGATGGCGAGATCTTACCAACCTCTATATATAATCTTTGTAATTACAAATGGTGCGACCCTCGACAGATTTTAATAAGTATAACTATTACTAGCTATTTCTTTAAATATATTAGTGGAGCGTGGTCAATTTGACGAAAATACTCGTCCTGGGCGGAGGGCCCGGGGGGCTCGTAGCCGCACACAACCTAGCTAAGCTCCTTAAAGACAAGGCGGAGATAACGCTTGTCGACAAGACTGGCTACCACCTCTTCCCCCCGAGCCTCCTCTGGGTTATGGTGGGCCAGAGGGAGCCCGAGGATATTATGAGGCCCCTATCAAGGCTATCGAAGCATGGCATCAAGGTTGTGGAGGCAAGCGTTGAGGAGATAGACCCCGATAATAGTTATGTGGGCACTTCTGCTGGGCGGCTCGACTATGATTATCTGATCGTGGCGCTCGGGAGCGCGCCCAGACCCGATTTGATGAACGCAGACGAGACGGTGTGTAGTCCCTGGACTGTGGAAGGCGCTCTAGACTGTAGGAGGAAGCTTGCCGGCTTCAAGAAGGGAAAGATAGTTGTGGGAGCATGGGACTGGCCTTACAAGTGCCCGCCGGCACCATTCGAGACGGCCTTCCTACTCAAGTATGTAGTGGAGCAGAGGGCTGGGGAGCCTGAGGTCACAGTAACCCACTTCTGGAGCGAGCCTATGGAGCCCTTCGGGCCGTACATGGTGGAGAGCTTCAAGAAGTTCCTCGACATGTACGGAGTCGGCTTTAGAGGGGGATTCAAGCCTGCGGAGGCCAAGTCTGGGAGGCTCGTTGCCGAGAGCGGCGAGGCAATAGAGTATGATCTGGCAGTCTTCGCTCCTCCCCATACCCCGCCTAAGGCCGTCGCAGAGTCGCCTCTAGCCGACGAGTCTATATGGGGCTACATGAGGGTCGACTGGAGAACCCTCAGAAGCCCGAAGTACGATAACGTCTTTGGCGTGGGCGACATAGTAGCCCCATCCCTAGGCCTAGGTATGGCTGGGATATTCGCCCACTTCCAAGCCGAGTTCGTCGCCGCACAGATCGCCGACGAGGTCCTCGGCACCTACATGGGGGAGCACTACAACATGAGCGGTGTTTGCGTTATGGACCTGGGTTATGTGGGCGCAGCGGTCTACTGCGACTTCTCAGGCAAAGTAAAGGGGGAGTCGAAGTACCCGGACTGCGTTATCCTGGGCGGTATGAGGGCCTTCAGGCCCTTGAAGTATGCGTTCGAGAGATATTGGCTCGAGAAGTGGTTTGCATAGAGGGGGTGGTGTGGTGTGGAGCATCATCATCAGGAGGAGAAGATCATAAAGCTCGTGGAGCTCCTGGAGGAGAACTACGAGGCTATATCAACCGCTATAGAGCTGCTGGCCGCTATGAAGAAGTCGGGGCTCCTAGACTTCATGCTACAGCTTGCTGAGATGGGCGATGAGATCTTTAACGCCATGGCGAGACCCGAGGTTATGAAGATGGTGGGGAACATGATGATGCTAGGATACATGCTCTCCCAGATAGACCAGTCCCTCCTAGTGAAGGCTGCTGAGAAGATGCCAGTGTGCATGAACAAGGCCCTCGAGGAGGCCGCCAAAACTGAGAAAGGCATGGGAATAAGGGACCTCATGAGGGCTATGACAAGCCCCGAGATGGCCGCCATGATGAGACTCATGCTAGCAAGCGTGAAGTGCGCCAGAAGCCAGTAGACGAGGACATCAATAAGATAGGCTGGCCTGCCACTGGCTGGCGCACAAGACGCAGCTCTCTTTTTTCCTCCCTGTATATCAATTACCTTTACCTTTACATTCTCGTATTCCTTGAGGTCCTCGCTAGTTATGTGACTACTGTGGTCGCACCTCCCTCTGCAAGAGCTACTATCGCGAGGCTCGCGGAGCCCCCCACAATGAGGCTAGCTATTAGCCTCCAGCCCCTCACACCGAGAAGGGCTGCTGCCAGAGCTCCGCTGTATATGCCTGTGGCTGGGAAGGGGATCGCTATGAATAAGGCTAGACCTATCCACCCATATCTGTCGACATAGCTTTTAGCCCTTCTGCCGCTCGCCCTCTTGACGTGCTCGTAGATGCAAGCCGGGTTAGCCCTCGAGCTCCACCTCGAGCAGGCGCGGGCCATTATCGAGTCGCCTACCTCGACAGCCATGTAGGCCCCCGCTGTGAGGAGGATGAGCCCTAGAGTCGAGAGGGCCAGGCTCTCTAGTCTGCCCAGGCCTAGAGCGACTCCCAGTATATATGCGTATCTTGGCTCGACAGCTGGGAGTAGCGATGCGGTTAGTACAGCGAGACGCTCCCCTCCCACACTCTGGACTAGCGATATAATGCCCTCTATTGAGGCGGTCACCGGTGGACCCCTGCCAGGCTAGCCTCGAGCCTCCTCAGAGCCCTGTAGAACCTCCTCCTAGCGTACGAGCTGTAAGCTACGGCAGAGGCCCCGAGAACGGCTGAAGCCCCAGCCATTAGTGCCGCGTCGGGGGTTACAGCCCCTCTATAGGCTGTCACAATTGAGAGGCTGGCTCCTATCGTGACGGCTAGCATGTATAAGGAGTAGTAGTTTAGGGATGTCAGGAGGCTGGCTAGGCTGAACACCGCCATGACTAGTATAGTGGCTACTATGGGTAGGGATTCCACCTGGACTCCCGCTATAGCTATGTAGGCGGCTGCCAGCAGGGAGAAGAGTGATGCCACTAGCCTTGAGGCCGTGCTAGTGTTGTGAGCATACTCCCCCACGAGCCCGGCTGGCACCATCTCCTCGGAGATCGAGGACAGGATCCTCAGGGATGAGGGGGCATCACCCTCCTCAACACGCTCGAGCACGGCTCTAGTTTTTGGAGATAGCCACTCCGGCCTGGGTAGGGATAGTCTGGCCGTGAGCTCGTAGAGCCGCTCAACCCTCTTCGCAACTTCCTCCATAACGCTCCACACTATCTTCCAGTCCTCTTCCGACTGCATCCTCCTATATGCAATGTTGAGGGCCTTGTATAGCGGCGCTCTCGCGTCACGTATAGACAACCCTCGACACCCCGGGCTCTCTAGCCTCCTCCAGCTCGAAGCCTGAAAGCCTTTGGTAGTAGTTGTGATAGCTTGTAGGCTTCAATCTTACCATCTCCCGACTCTAGATAGACGTCCACGTCGCCGCCCGCGAACTCTGCTAGGACCTGGAGGCACGCCCCGCAGGGCGGCACAGGCTCCATGCTGTCTGCGGCGTAGATGTAGACGGCTTTAACCTCAATCTGGGGTCCCTCCTCTGAGACCGCCTTAAAAACCGCAGCCCTCTCAGCGCATATAGTGAGTCCGTAGCTCGAGTTCTCAACGTTCGCGGCCGAGTATATCTTCCCCCGAGAGGTGAGAACACACGCCCCAACCCTAAATCGAGAGTAGGGAGCGTAGGCCCTAGCGGAGGCTTTGATAGCCTCCTCCCTGAGGTCCTCAACCTCCCCAATCCCACCCAAAGCGGCTTGACCTCTGGACTACACAGCCCTGTTAGGAATGAAGTCTTCCGAACGTTAAATAGTGGTACCAGCCTCCGCTGGATTCTCTGGCTGAAGCTCCTCGTTGCTGGATGCCAGTGGCGCCGCTAATACTTTAAATAATGGCTTCTGGGGTTAGTTAAGTAGTGTGGGGGTATCCCGGATTAAAGTGTCGGCAACCGATCTCTCTAGGTGTGGGGTTTAGATGAGTATGGATTTTAGCTCCGCGTCTAAGCTGGCCAGGAGGTTCCTGGAGAGCCTTCAGGAGCCTTTCGTGGGCAGGCAGGAGCAGGCGCTAATGCTAACTCTAGCCCTGATAAGCGGGGAGCACGCACTCATGATAGGCGAGCCTGGGACAGCGAAGAGCGCTCTGGCTAGGAGGGCGGCAGAGCTGCTGAACGCCAGGTTCTTCAAGTATCTCCTCACCAGGTATACCGAGCCCAGCGAGCTCTTCGGCCCCCTAGACCTGAGGGCTCTCAAGGAGGGCAAGTACGTGAGGATTACTAGGGGCAAGCTTCCTGAGGCTGAGATAGCCTTCCTCGACGAGATATTCAACGCGAACAGCGCCGTCCTCAACACCCTGCTAAGCCTAATGCAGGAGCGCATAATCTACGATGGGTACACCGAGATCAACGTGCCGATATGGAGCGTTATAGGGGCTAGCAACAGGGTGCCTGAGGAGCCAGAGCTTGAGGCCCTCTACGACAGGTTCGTCTTCAGGGATTACGTCAGGCCCCTAGACCAGGACTATTGGGACAAGCTTCTAGACGCTGCGTGGAGGATAGAGAAGGGCGAGTACCTGGCGGCCAAGCCCGTGATGGGGATGAGGGAGCTGGAGGAGATACACAAGCACCTACTGAGCGTGGACGTCACACCAGTGAAGCCCAGCCTCATGAGGCTCTTCGTCATGCTGGAGGAGAAGGGCATGCACGTCACCGACAGGAGGAAGGGGAAGATACTGAAGGCTATCGCGGCCCACGCACTCCTCAACGGGAGGAGGGCTGCTGAGGAGACGGACTTGATAGTTCTCAAGTTCACCGTCCCGAGGGATCCTGAGGACTTCGACAAGATAAACATAATCCTGATGGAGGAGCTGAAGACCAAGGATAGGGTTGTTAGGGAGCTGGAGGAGATAAGGAAGAACATTGAGGCTGCGCAGGAGGTTATAGAGAGGATGCAGAGCTTCGACCCCAGGCTGACCGACTACTTCAGGAACCTTAAGGCAGCCAGGAACAGGGTGGCACACCTAGTTAAGGACATAGACGATCCCGAGGTTCAGAGGCTAGCTGACGAGATAATAATGACGATAGACATACTAGTCGAGGAGATCATGGCGAAGCTCAACATGTAGGGGGCATAGCGTCTCGGGAGCCACTCGCGGGGGTGAGGTCCTGGATGGGTGAACGGGAGAGGGGCGGCGAGGAGGAGAAGAGGAGTCTCATTAAGGGAGTGGGGCTCGTAGACGAGGTCAAGCTCTACAGGGGGTCAAAGATAATATCGACCGCCCAGAAGCTCTCGCTAGGCCAGGTGCCCGAGATAATATCCCCAGAGATGGCGGTCGACGTGTTCTACTCGTTCTTCTACCCCGTCCCCAGGATGGACGATGAGGCCCTCCAGGACCTCGACCCCACAGACGAGGCAGCGGTCTTCAGGGCCAAGGTTCTGGAGAAGCTGTTGATGAGCCCCAACCTATGGAGGGCCAAGCCGTACACCACTGCAGACAGCCTCACCAGCGTGGTGGCCGCTGCGAGCTTCGTGGAGAGGCTAGCGAGGATGCTGTCTAGGATGCAGAGATCCAACAGTGGGAGGAGCGGCGAGGAGGGTGACAGGAGGGAGGGGAGGGGAGAGAGCGGCGAGTCTGGAGAGTCGCAGTCGGGGATGGACGAGGAGAAGCTGGGTGAGGCTGTTGAGAAGGCTCTGGAGACTGCTGAGAAGGACGCCTCTGCAGCCAAGAACCTGAAGCAACTCCTAAGCATGATGGGTGCCGGGGACACTAGCGTGCTGGCGTTCGACGAGAACTTCGACCTGATACTAAGGATCGCTAGGGAGACGGACGTGTCCAGGATCCTCGAGAATGTCCAGGGGATTAAGGAAATAATTAGGAAGAGGTCGAGGAGGGAGTCTAGGAGCCCTAAGGGGTGGATGGAGGGGCTGGAGTACGGAAGCGACTTGGAGAGGCTCCACTACAGCCAGCTAGTGCTCCCCGACGAGTATTTCTGGGCCAGCTACAGCAGCTCGAAGCTCCTCCTCTACAGGAAGGTGCTAGACTCGGCCATGGGCCCCATCTACGTCCTCCTAGATAAGAGCGGGAGCATGGTGGGGGCTAAGATAGACTGGGCTAGGGCTGTCGCGGTAGCCCTCTTCAAGAGGAGCCTCAGCGAGAACAGGAGGTTCTCGGCTAGGTTCTTCGACAGCATAACCTACCCCGCCATACACCTAAGGCCGAGCAGCAAGCCGAAGGAGTTCCTAGAACTGGTTAAGTACCTTGCGGCTGTGAAGGCTGGGGGCGGGACCGATATCACTGCTGCCATAAGGACGGCGGCAGAGGACATAGTAAAGTCTCCGAGGGGCGAGGAGAAGGTCAGCGACATCGTGTTGATAACTGACGGCGAGGACAGGCTCAACAGCGACGTTGTAGAGCAGAGCCTGAAGCGGGCTGGGGCGAGGCTGCACACGGTGGTGGTGCAGGGCCACAACCCCTACCTCAAGAGGGTTAGCTATAGGTATATGAGTGTGAGGAAGCTTGAGAACAAGGAGGCCGTCAGGGTTATAGACTTCGACTAGCTCGCCAAACCCAGCTACTCAGGGGCACCTGAGCCCCGGGAGCAGGAACTCACTATAGCCCTCGCACACCGCCTTTACTAGGGTTTCAGCGTCCCTCTCACCTAGAGACTCGAGGGGCTCCCTGGACTCTGGTTTGACTGGGGCTCCAAGCCTGGATAACAGTGCTTTGAGGGCTGGGGGCGTCTGGTAGCCTCTGAACAGTCCTGCTAGCCTCCTCGCCCTCCTTTGGAGCTCCCCCAGCCTAGCAAGCTCTCCCTCCTCAATGGCTTCCACTATTGAGACTGCCAGTCCTGGGAGTACGTTGGCGAAGGCGTCCACAGCCCCGTCGCCCCCGGCTAGTAGTGTGGGGGCGAGCATCTCGAGGCCTCCGGCGAGGACCTCGAACTCGGGGTGGCGGTCCTTCACGCTGGCCAGGCCCAGGATGTAGGAGTAGTCGTAGACAGTAGCCTTTATCCCGTCAACCACCCCGGCGGCCACTAGGCTCTCCACTACGCTTACCTCGAGGGTGAAGCCTAGGTTTGAGGGTATGAGGTACATCATAGTCGGCAGGCCTCCAGAAGCCCTCTTCAGCCCCCGGTAGAACTCAGCGAGGAAGCTAGGTGTGGGGCGGTAGTAGAATGGCGGCGTAGCCATAACAGCATGGGCACCGTGGGACGCCGCCTCCTCCGCCAGCCTGTAAGACTCCTCGGGCCTGAGCGAGGAGACACCAGCTATCAGCCTGAGGCCTCCTATAGCGCTCGAGGCCACAGAGAAGAACGCCTCAGCCCTCTCCTCTGGCGTGAGGAGGGGCCACTCCCCCGTAGTGCCGGGGACGAAGACCCCCGTCACGCCTGACTCGCTGAGCCTAGACGCGAGCCAGGACACAGCACCCCTGTCTATCCCGCCGTTTGAGAATGGGGTTACCATAGCAACTACTACCTGAGGGCCTGGCAAGGCAACCAGCCTCCACGTATATGGCTTGGTGTTGTGGCCGGACACTTAATCGCCTCAAGGCCCCAGAACAATACGCCAGGCCATCCCACAGCCCTCCGGGCTGGTACAGGTTAAATCCCTGTTCCTCCCACCCTTGGAGGCTTGGGGTTTCAGGATTGAGCATCCTAGGCCCTAGGGTGGATAGGCGGCTGGTTGAGAGGCTG
Source organism: Aeropyrum sp. (assembly GCA_015521685.1). Taxonomy (GTDB): domain Archaea; phylum Thermoproteota; class Thermoprotei_A; order Sulfolobales; family Acidilobaceae; genus Aeropyrum. Next base: position 2,644 of record WANT01000030.1, on the reverse strand, counting down.
AAGGCTGTCGAGGCTAAGTGGCAGGAGAGGTGGAGGAGTGCCCGTGTCTTCGAGGCGGACCCGCAGCCGGGGAAGCCTAAGTTCTTCGTCACCTTCCCCTATCCCTACGTAAACGCCTACCCCCACCTGGGGAGCGCGTTCACGATACTGAGGGTAGACATAACGGCTCGGTACAAGAGGATGAGGGGCTACAACGTCCTGTTCCCCCAGGGGTGGCATGCGACTGGCGGGCCTATAGTGAGCTCGGCGCTGAGGGTGAGGGAGGGGGACCCCAAGATCCTGAAGACCCTAAGGGATATGGGTATACCCGAGGAGGAGATACCCAGGTTCCGCGAGCCGGAGTACTGGGTTAGGTTCTTCACAAGGGCTTGGCGCGAGGACCTGGAGAGGTACGGGATGAGCATTGACTGGAGGAGGGAGTTCTACACCACCAGCCTGAATCCGGCTTACTCGAGGTTCATTGAGTGGCAGTACCTGAAGCTGAGGGAGAAGGGGCTAGTGGGGAAGGGGAGGCACCCGGTAGTGTGGTGCCCGAAGGAGGGCAAGGTTGTCGGGGACCACGATAGGCCAGACGAGTATGCTGGCATAGGTCCTCAGGAGGCCGTCATCATAAAGTTCCGTTCTAGGGATGGCCTCGTCTTCCCCGCCCTGACTTACAGGCCTGAGACTGTGTTCGGCGTGACCAACATATGGGTCCACCCCGAGGCAGAGTACCTAGTAGTCGAGGTAGGCGGCGAGAGGTGGGTCGTAGGGGAGTATGGCGTTATGGAGCTGGCTGGCCAGGGTCTGGGACCCGTGGTGGTCGAGAGGGTTAGGGGCAGGAGCCTTCTAGGCAAGGTGGTGGTAAACCCGGCTGACGGCCGCGAGGTGCCCGTGCTCCCCGCCAGCTTCGTGAGGCCGGACCTGGGGACGGGGGTGGTTATGAGCGTCCCCGCCCACGCCCCCTACGACTACGCCGCGCTCGAGGACCTGAGGAGGAGGCCGGAGTCCCTCAAGATCTTCGGCCTAGATCCTGCCCTGGTCGAGGGCCTGAGGCCCATCCAGCTGATAGCCGTACCAGGGGCTGAGGGGCTGTTGGTTGAGGAGGAGCTCAGGAGGAGGGGCGTAGAGAGCCAGGAGGAGAGGGATAAGCTGGATGAGGCCACGAGGGAGGTGTACTCTAGGGAGTATTATGAGGGTGTGATGCTTGAGGTTACAGGCGAGTTCTCGGGGATGAGGGTGGAGGAGGCTAAGGAGAAGGTGGTGGAGTGGCTGGCTGGGAAGGGTGCGGCGCTAAAGGTCTACACGCTCCCCCAGGAGGTTTACTGCCGCTGCGGTGCGAGGACGCATGTAAAGATAGTTGAGGACCAGTGGTTCCTGCTATACAGCAAGCCCGAGTGGAAGGAGCTGGCGAGGAAGGCCGTCTCCTCAATGAGGTTCTACCCTGAGGATGTTAGGAGGGACTTCGAGGCCCACATAGAGGCCCTTAGGGACTGGGCCTTCACCCACAAGGGCGAGCTGGGCACACCTCTGCCGTGGGACAGGGAGTGGGTGGTTGAGAGCCTCAGCGACTCCACAATATACATGGCCTACTACACCATAGCCAAGTACACCCAGCACCCTGAGAGGTATGGGGTAAGGCCTGAGAGCCTGGAGCCCGAGGTCTTCGACTACGTCTTCCTAGGGATGGGGGAGCCGGAGGAGCTTTCTCGGAAGACGGGAATACCCTCCGAGGTCCTCAGGAGCATGAGGAGGGAGTTCGAGTACTGGTACCCTGTGGACCTAAGGATAAGTGGTAAGGACCTCATACCGAACCACCTAGTCTTCTACATATTCCACCACACAGCCATATTCCCCGAGGACAAGTGGCCCCGCGGGATAGGCGTCAACGGCTGGGTGCTAGTCGCGGGGGAGAAGATGAGCAAGAGCAAGGGCAACTTCATACTGCTGAGGCAGGCGCTGGAATGGTGGGGCGCCGACGCCACCCGGTGGGCCGAGGTCCTGGCTGGAGCCGACTCCGGGCTGGACGACGCCAACTTCGAGCCAAGCGTGGCCGACAGCGCGGTCGTGCTGCTCAACCAGTGGATTGACTTCGCCCGGGATAACTGGGGCCGGAGTGCTAGGAGGGAGGAGAGGTGGATAGACGCGTGGTTCGAGAGCAAGCTCAACACAGCAATAGCCAGGGCCACCGAGGCCATGGAGAGGGCCGACTACAAGACCGCCTTAGTCGAGGGTTGGTACAAGCTGCAGGAGCACTACAGGTGGTACGTTAGGAGGGCCGGCGAGCCCAGGGAGGACCTGCTGCGCAGGTTCATAGAGGTCCAGACCCTGCTGATAGCGCCCTTCGCACCCCACACCGCCGAGGAGGTCTGGGAGATCATAGGAGGGGAGGGCTTCGCCGCCACCGCCCCCTGGCCGAAGCCAGACGAGGCCAAGATAAACCCAAGAGTTGAGGCTGCCGAGGGGGTTGTGGAGGCCGTGCTCGAGGACGCCAGGGAGCTTATCAAGCTGCTGGGCGGGGGCAGGAGGCTCGTTGTCACCGTTGCAGCGGAGTGGAAGTACAGGGCGGTGGACGCGATAAACAAGGCTAGGGAGGGGGGGGCTAGCATGAGGGAGGCCCTCAGGGCGGCGTTCAGCGTGGAGGGGGCGCCCAGACAGGAGGCCG